>PMAM01000328.1 GCA_003152595.1 Acidobacterium sp. | reverse complement strand
TTATAACACAGTAGTACTAGGGAACCTCTGAAGTACTCGTCGGTTCACAGCCCATGGGATTAACCTGGGTTGGTGGAGGCGGAAGACGAGTGAGACAGCAGAGTCTGGCGGCGCAGAGCGGGTTCGAGAGATACGGGAAGAAGACACGGCGGGAACAGTTTCTGGAAGAGATGGAGCGGGTGGTGCCGTGGTTCGAGTTAGAAGCGCTGATTCGGCCGCACTATCCGAAGGGAGAGAACGGGCGTCCGCCGATGGGCCTCGGCATCATGCTGCGCATTCATTTTCTGCAGCAGTGGTTCAACCTGAGCGATCCTGCGGCCGAAGAGGCGCTGTACGACTCGCCGGTGCTGCGGCGGTTTGCGGGCGTGGACCTGGGCCGAGCTCCGGCGCCGGACGAGACGACCATCCTGCAGTTCCGCCACCTGCTGGAGAAGCACGATCTGGGCGGGGCCATGCTCGACACCGTGAACCGTTATCTGGACAGCCGGGGCATCCGCATCACGACCGGCACCATTGTGGACGCCACCATTATTCATGCGCCATCCTCGACGAAGAACGCGCAGGGAGAGCGCGATCCGGAGATGCATCAGACGCGCAAGGGGAACCAGTGGTACTTCGGAATGAAGGCGCACATCGGAGTGGACTCGAAGGCCGGCATCGTGCACTCGGTGTGCACCACGGCGGCCTCGGTGGCCGATGTGCACATGTTGCCGGAGTTACTGCATGGCGAGGAGCGCAAGGTGTGGGGCGACGGCGGGTATCAGGGGCAGAGCAAGATGATCCGTCAGGTTGCGCCGCACGCCCAGGATATGACCAGCCGCCGAACCCGATATAAGGACTATGTGGACCAGTTACAGCGGACAAAGAACCGGGTCAAGGCCCGGGTAAGAGCGAAGGTCGAGCATCCCTTCCGGATCGTGAAGCGCATCTTCGGATTCGAGAAGACCCGATACCGCGGGCTGAGCAAGAACCACCAGCGCCTGTGCGTAAACTTCGCGTTGGCGAACCTCTACCTGCACCGCAGACGGCTGGCTCGGCTCGGGGCGTAGTGTCTTCGGAAACCGCGAAAACAGCGGGTTTCGAGCAGGCACATCACCGAAAATCATCCCACGGGTCGATGGCACCGACCCTTCAGCTCCGGTCAGCCTAAAACAGCTTCACGGCCACGGGTTGCGCAGAGCTTCCCTAGGCGCAGCCAATCTCATATTAGGAAAGGGGAACGAGGCTGCGCGTAACTTCCTGGATGCCGCACCGCTGCGTCCCGAGGACGAACTTGCCGTGACGAACGAGGTGTTGGCACACCACTTGTTGCTTCAGGACCAAACGACCCGCGATAAGGCTGAGGAGGCGGCGATCCGGTTCCCGAATGCGACGCGGATTCGCTCGCTCCTGATTCAGGCCGCAAAGCACGAAACGCCCTACGCGGATCTCCTCGCCGAAACACCGGAACACATGCGCTCCGATGCGGAAGTAGCTACTGCACTCTCGCGCAGGGCAATGATGGCCGGTCTGATCGAAACCGGGATCGAACACGCCAAAGCAGCAGTCGCTGACAAACCCAAATGGGCTCAGGCGCACCTTCTTCTTGCTCAGGCCCATTTCGCACGCGTAATCATGGCAGAGCGAACCATCAAACCGCTCAAGGCCGAAGAGAAGGAAAAGCACCTAGAGAACGCCATCAGCGCGGCAGATGCAGCCATCACGAATGCAGAGACTGATGACCTTGCCTATGTCAGGGCACAGGCCTTCGCGCCCAAGACGGACATCGCGCACGTGCAGGGACGCAAAGAGGACGCGGCACAATTTGCTCGGGACGCGCTTGCGGCCGATGCTTCAGAACTCCAGAGCCAGATGGCCATTGCGCAGGCGGCCTTCAGTCGAAACGACGTCGATGAAGGAATCCGGATACTCGAGCAGGCCAATCTCCAATCGAAATCCATGCCGAATGTTTGCTTTATGCTGGGACAGGCTTTGATGGCGCGCGGTAAGCAAGAAGACATGACCCGTGCCTTCGAAGTCTTCAGTTCCGCCAACATCGCCAACATCAAGCAGGACCTCGTCGATCCGCTGACGCTCGGAGCGGTTCGCGCGCTTGTCCGCGCAGGCCGGTTCCAATATGTCTCCGACTATTTGGAGCGTCCTGAGGTGAAAGGTTCGTCCGCGTTGGTTTCCTCGATTCAGGCATACTCGGCCCTGAAGCAGGCCCAGGAGATGCTGTGCTCCCAGAAGCTTGATGAAGCACTTACCTCCCGGCGTCCGGACGACACCAGCACCACAATCGACTTTCTTGCCCGTACGCTGCTCGAAGCCGGCCGTCTGAACGACGCGCTGACTCTCCTGCAGGAACTTTTCCGCGCTCAGACTCCCAACTTCGATGTGGGACTGTTGTTTACCTGCGCCGGCCGGCTCAAGAAAGACGAGGTGATTCTCGAAACCTGCCAGGAGCTCTACGAACGTGGCGTTCGCGACTGGGAGTTCCAGGAGTTCGAGTCGCAATACCTCGAAGAGTATGACCCCATGAAGGCGATTGGCCGGCTCGAGGAATTCATTCGCAACCATCCCGAGCATCGCACCGCCAAACTGCGGTTGGCCATTGTCGCCATGCGCTACGGGAAGGAGAGCTTGGTGCAGCTCACCGAAGAGGTTATGCCTCTGCCGGAGGATCTCTCGATGCGCTATGCGGTCGCGGCCATCCAGGCTCTGCAGTGGCAGAACCGCGAAACCTTCGCAGTCAACTATGCCTATCGAGTACTCCGCGCGCATACCGAAGAGATCGAGGCCCATAAGGCGTATCTTGCCAGCTTGAGCCCGGGCGTCCGGCCCGACATTCCCGCCACGATGGAGGAAGTCACCGTAGGTGGCGCAGTCCAATACACGGAGGATGGCGCCAACGAATCGGAGTGGGTTGTCATCGAGGATACGGACAAGCCCAGTGCGGCGTTTGAAGAAATCTCCGCATCGGACGACTTGGCGAAGAAGCTGTTGGGTATGCGGGTCGGCGAGACCTTTGTCCTGGCAAAGAGCCCCGTGAAGGACCGGGTTGCTACGGTCAACCAGATCCTCAGCAAGTACACCCGGCGCTTCCAGGCTGTCGGCGAGAAGATGGAGATCAAGTTTGGCGACCAGACCGTAATCCGGACGATGCGCTTTCCCAAACCCGAGACGCTTACCGCCGCGGACCTTCAGCCCATCCTCGACTCAGTGAAGCGGCACTCCGAGGCGGTGGTGAAGCTCCGCGAGATCTACAAGACAGCCCCGGTAACCATCTATATGTATGGTGACCAACTGGGGCACAGCGCCTACGAGGGACTCTTTGACCTGGCCGTGTCCGAAACAGGCTTCGTTCGCTGTGCCCACCCGCAAATGGACCTCTTCCTCGATGCCATCAACACGCTTGGGACGAAGAGCACTGTCGTTCTGGATCTTGTCGCATTGGGAACGCTGCGCCTGCTTGGTGTAACACGGCAAGTGCTGACGAGCGGCGGAGCGCGCTTCGTCCTGACGCCGGCCACCTTCACTGCCCTGCAACAGCTGCGCGCTCAATCCCGCTTCGCGACGGCACACGGTACGATGCACTACGAAGAAGGCCAGCACTATTTTACACAGACCACACAGGAGCAGTCGGACAAAGAGAAGGTTTCCTTCGAAGATTGGATGCAGACGGTCGAACAGAACACGACCGTTTCGCCGGTGCCGGAGCTCGCGGCATTCGATCCGGAACGGCGCGAAACGCTGGAGAAGCTCTTTGGGCGAGACGGACTTGAATCGGCCGTTCTTGCCCTCACGCCAGGGAACATCCTCTGGACGGACGACCTGGCTGTAGCCGAAGTTTCGAAGTCGGAGCTAGGCACGGAGCGTGTGTGGACCCAAGTCGCAATTGAAAGCCTCGCTAACCGGGGTCTTATCGACCGATCGCTCGCTGACGAGTGCCATGCCAAGCTCCTGGGTTTTGCCTATCAATCGACGCAGTTCACCGGAGGGACGATCGCAGCAGCATTGCGAGTCTCAAACGGTTCGGTCGATAGGTTTCCTATGAAGCAAGGCATCGAGGCTTTTCGGGAGACCGTCGCTAACAACCGCATCATCTCACTCCGGCAGCTTGCCGAATTTGTGCTGCGCCTCTCGACGGAACCGATGCTCCCGGAGACGAAATGCCTCGCCTTCGAAAGCCTCCTGAATACTTTCCCGAAGGACTCAGCGACGAGGGCTCAGCTGCTGGCTTTCCGTGATCAGTGCGCCCAAGTAATGTTCCTCAATCCTTTGGAACAGCACAGATTTATGGCCTGCTTCGACCGTTGGATGCAAAAAGACAGGATCATCGATCCGTTAAAAAGCACGTGACGGGCACAGGTCTCCGAGTAAAGCAGGTTGCGACCTACCCATCCTCGGAATCTCAACTGGCGACAATAGGCGAATGCGCTCATGGACACGATTGCGAGTGGCGGGTCGGTACCGATCGAACTAGCAGGAACGGGAAACACCGGCCTATGCCAGTAGTTCCAACTGAGCGGACTTCAGTGCGCATTGCTGAACGGGGAGCTTGCGAGTTGCCGTCCGCTTGATCTTGGGAAGATGACGCAGGAGGATCGATAGCGCAATATGATCGGCACTTGCGTGATGTACGAATGCGGTGTCGGCTGTCCAGCTCGCTCCTGCAATTGGTCTGGACGTAAGGTTGGTTGCAAGGGCGATTTTCTCATCAACAAGCGCGAGACCACAGCCGCTTTGGACCATCATTTGGATGTCTGCCGGAGTTGCGGCAAGGCAAGATGCTTCCGGGCGGATTCCGATCTCCATCAGCATTTCCATCAGGCGATAATGCGCTGCGGGGTGAGTCTCCGGATCGCGGAAAACCTTGAGTCTACCGGCCAATTCGGACGGCTGAATCTCTCTTACCGCAGCTAACGGATCGTCCAACCTCATGCAGACTACGAGGGGGTCGGACGCAATGTGCGAGACGACCCAATTCGCCCCGGTCACAGGCAAAGGGAGAATGGCAGCGTCAAGTGATTTCTCTTCCATTCTCTGGAGCAGTTGAACCGGATGGCCACCAGTCATTTGCATCGGACTGTCAGGAAACAAGCGGGCGTATGCCTGCCGCAACGAATGCAGGACGTCCGGATTAATGAAGGACGATAGGCCTAACCTCAGAACGGGGATCTCACCTCGATCCATCGCGCGAGCGGCGTTGACGACCTCGTCTCGAAGTTCTAGCGCCTCTTGCGCGTAGGCATAGAGCATTTGCCCTGCGGGCGTCAGTGAGATGCCCTCCCGGCGTCGGACGAAAATCCGAACTCCGATCCCTTCTTCGAGTGCGATGACCTGTTGACTTAGCGTTGGCTGTGCTAGGAAAAGCCGCTCAGAAGCCCGCGTGAAATTAGCTGTTTCCGCAACAGCGGCGATGTACTTCAGAAGCCTGAACTCAAGAAGGTCCGACACAGCTTTGGCTCCAGGGGGGTGGAGGCTTTGGTCACAAGCTCATTGCGCTGCTTCTGTGGAAATCAACGACCGAATTAGAGTCCCCTGGAAGAATCAAGACTGTCAATCGGGCACCTCGAGGTACCCACTCGCGTTCACGGCTCTGCGTTCGCCATAGATGAGACCAATAGTGCCATTGGTGCAAAGTCTTGGACAGCCAAGCGAGATCACGGGAGGCTTGAGGAAGATATTCGGATATCGGGTCAGAAACTATCCCGATCTTCGATATGCGGCGCACTTGAATTCCCTGACTCCCCCCTGAGGTGAACCATGGCGACTGCCACCGCCCGAAACGCGATTCCAGTTCCTACCACTTCGCTCGACTTCAGTAACGAGGACACACCAAATCGAGATGATCGACTGCTGGATGCGCGCCAGGTTGCCGCAAAGCTCGGCGTTTCTGAACGGTTCATTCGCGATCACACGACACGACGGTCTCCCCGGATTCCTGGCGTGAAACTCGGCAAGCTCCTTCGGTACCGAGCCGTCGATGTCGAGATTTTCATGGCCGAACTGAGCACCCTTTCCACTTCCCGCCGTTCCTAGTTTCGTGTATGAAGGAATTGTTCTCCACGACCAGGACCAGAAGCAGAAATCGGAGAACTTCATGGCAATGAAATACCAGAAAGGCACCGTCTACCCCAGTGGGAAGAAGGTGAAAATGTGGTACGGCAAGTACCTGATCTACGGACAGGACAGCGAAGGAAAGGAGGTCCGGAAACACCGCAACATCGCGATCTGCCCCAAAGCGGGCAATCCGAAGTGGAGGGCAGAGCAATTGTTGCGGGAGATGATTCTGAAGGAATGCGGGGTGCTCGCCGAATTGCCCAGCGTTCCTTCGGACGAACCGTTGACGTTCCGGCGGTTTGTGAAGGAACGTTATATTCCGATGCGGCAGGGCAAATGGAGCCCGGCGTATCGAAAAACGAACACCTACCATCTCGAGCATTACCTGATCGCAAGGTTCGGAGACCATCCGTTGCGCAAACTCGATTCTTTTCAGATTCAGATCTGGCTCAACGGACTGGCGGAGAAGGGGTATTCCGAATCGGTTGTTCGATCGTGCTTTTCGAACATACGTGCGATCACAGCAATGGCTCGGAAGCAGAAATTCCTTACGGAAGACCCCGGAGAAGACGTGAAAATGCCTCAGACCAAGGTGGTCGAAAAGCCGGTGATGACGCAGGACCAGATTTTGGGTCTCGTCAACGGCATCGAGGACATGCACGATCTCTGTTTGCTTCAGGTAGGAATCTTCTGTGGTCCTCGCGCGAGCGAGGTCATGGGGCTGCAATGGAAGTCCTGGACGGGCGAGGCACTGTTGCCCCTCGGGACAGCCTACGAGGGGCAGTTCTATAGCGGCCGGCTGAAGACCAGGCAAAGCAAGGCGCCGATTCCGGTTCCTCAGCAGGTGCGACCGGTCATCGAAGCCTGGCGAAGGCTCTCGAAGGACTCGTCGCCAGAGGCTCTGATGTTCCCCACGTTCGGACGGGGGGAACGGAAAGGGCAGGCGGTACCCCGCTGGGGGAAGAACTTCCTCAAATGGCGCGTCCGTCCAGTCGCCCGAAAGCTGGGAATCCCCGCCCGTCTCGTCACCTTCCAGGTGATGCGCCGGACGCTGGGAACGGACATGCAGCGGCATGGAACCCTGAAAGACACGCAGGGTATGCTGCGGCACGCGAGCATCAAGACGACCGGTGACGTTTACGTTCAGACCATCGAACAAAGCGTCCTCGCCGCCGTGAACTCGCGCACGTCAGCGGTGCTCGGCGACTGGAAGATGCCGAAGAAGAGTTTGGGCCTGCAGGGGAGAAATCTGAAAGGTCTGAATGAAATTCGGCGAAGTTCGGCGAAGTCGATCGGAGGGGTAGCTGCAAGTGCTTGAATAATTGGCTCCTCAGGTAGGACTCGAACCTACAACCCTTCGGTTAACAGCCGAATGGTTCTAGCGGGAACGGCCTTCGCGAATGGAAGGCCGCCTTATTTCAGATCTAGCGCGCGCAAAAAAACAAATGGTGAATGAGTCCCACTTTGAGATTTGCCTTGGGATGAATTCCTCTGAACGGCAAATGCAGGAGCATGAAATGACCGATATGCTTGAATCCCCCGCAAGCAGTTACAGCAAGAAGCCTGCCCGAGCGGATGAGAAGATACTCGTAAGCCGTCGCGAGGCAGCGGCTCGGCTGTCGATTAGCGAAGGGGCAGTCGACTACCTAATCGCCAACAGAACCCTCACCACGAAACGAATCGGCAGCCGGGTTTTGATTCCAGTTGCAGATCTCAGGCGATTCGCAAACGCCGATCACCCTGAACGCCTTGCTAGGTGAATTGAAGAGGTGAATTATGGCAACGACTTTCACGCGAGAGGACGCGACGACCTGTTTCCGTTGCGATTCGAAACCACCATCATTTCGGTTAATTTCACTCGAGAGTTTCCCAACCGAAGACGGCGCTCTGGAGCCCGATTGTCTGGCTGGGCTCTTCTGCGAAGAGTGTCTGCGGATCGAGGTTGATGGCCTCTGCGAATCTTTCGCACAGTCGAGAATACCACTGGGAGCAGATGAATCGTCCAAAGGCTTTCTTGCGCGCCAGATCGGCTTCATCGTAGTCCCTATCCTTTTCAGTCAGCGAGAGTCCGAATTGATGTTCGAGGAACTCGCAACAGACGGCATTGAGACGGCGGTGAACTAGAGTATGCCGTGCGGTATGAGCAATTTCAGGTGACCAATTTGGTGACCAGCTTTTCCGCTGCGCATGCCAGGGACTGCGGCTGTATGCGATGCCCTAGCCATCGCTAAATCATTTGAATGTTACGGGTTATGGCGCCATGCAAGCCGATGCGATTCTGTGCAAAAACCGTCAGATCAGTTTAGGAAACTGCTGCTCTNNCCACCTGAGCTACGGGGCCACTTTTAGAACAGGGTAGCATCCGGCGCGTTCCCCATGCCGGAGGGTTCGCGGGGCAAGTAGGCTTCAGCGCAAGGGTGGCGGGACTCGCGCTAGACCTGCAGGACATCGCCATCGCGCGCGACCATCTCGTAGAGCACCGGATTGACGAAGAATCCGAGGAAGAGACGCGAGATGAGCCCCGCGACAATCACAATGGCAAACGGTTTCTGAGTATCCGATCCGATTCCGGTGGAAAGGGCCGCCGGCAGCAAACCCAGGCAGGCGACGAGAGCGGTCATCATGATGGGCCGCAGACGCAGCAGCGACGCTTCCAAAGTGGCGGTGCGAATGTCTTTGTTCTCCAGGCGCAGCTTGTTGATGTAGGAGACCAGAATCACCGCGGTTTCGACGGAGACACCCATCAGCGCCAGCAGCCCCAGAGCGGAGGAGACGCTGAACGGCGTGTGGGTCAGCTTAAGGGCGATCAACGCGCCGACCGGTTCGGTGAGGACCACGCCGATGGCGATGGTGATGGGAAACTTGAAGTTGTCGTACAGGGCGAACAGGATCATGAAGATGATCAGCAGAGCCAGTGGACCGATGATTTCCATCTGGTGCTTCGCCTGGAGGAGTTCGCCGTACTCGCCGCCCCACGCGATGCGATAGCCCGGAGGCACATTGCGCGCAATGTCGGCAATCGCACGCTGTCCCTCATCGACCGCGCTCTGCAGGTCGCGCCCTTCGATGCTGTACTGAACGCCGATGTAGCGCGAGTTGTCCTCGCGGTAGATGAAGGACGCGCCGCTGGCCTCATGAATGTCGGCCAGCTCGCTCAGAGGGATTTGCTGACCGGAGGGGGTTCCGACGAGGAGATTGCCGATCTCGCGGGCGTTCTGGCGAAACTGCGGCTCCATACGGACGACGAGGTCGAACAGCTTCTCGCCCTGAATCACCTGGGTTGCGGCCTGTCCACCGACGGCCGCCTGGACGATGGCTTCTACATCCGAGACATTGATTCCGTAACGGGCAATCTTATCGCGATCGACATCGACGATGAGGCTGGGCTGGCCGAGCTCGCGCACGACGGTGAGCTCGGTGAATCCGGGGACCTGCGCCAGGCGGCGCTTGATCTCGAGAGCCCTGGTTTGCAGAACGTTCAGATCGGGGCCGTAGATTTTGACGGCGAGAGCGCTCTTCAGGCCGGTGAGCGCCTCATCGACGGCGTCTTCGGCAGGCTGGGTGTAGTTGAAGATGACGCCTGGGAAAGCCTGCAGCCTTTTCTGGATTTCTTCCTGGAGTTGCTTCTTGTTATGAATCGGACCGGACCTCCAGGAGGCGTCATTGTAGGGCTTGAGGCCGACGTAGAACTCGTCGTTGAAGAAGCCGGTTGGATCGGTGCCGTCGTCGGGGCGGCCCAGTTCCGAACCAACGTCGGTCACCATCGGATACTGCATGAGGATATCGCGCACCTGGGGCGAGAAGCGGCTGGCTTCGTCAAAGGAGATGGTGTAGGGCAGCGTGGCGCGGATCCACAGCGCGCCCTCATCGAGATGGGGCATGAATTCGCCGCCAATGAAGGGCACGAGGAGAAGGGTTGCGCCGAAGATCGCCGTCGCCACCAGCATGGTGAGTTTCGGATGGTTGAGGCACCACTCCAGCTCGCCGGCATATTGGCGCCGCACCCATTCGAAGGGCTTGTTGACGCGTTCGTGGACGCCCTTTTTAAACCAGTACCAGCACATCACCGGCACAAAGGTCAGCGTCAGAATGAGCGCGCCCACCAGCGCGATGGAGACGGTGTCGGCCATGGGGCGGAACAGTTTGGCGGAGGGGCCGGTGAGCGCATAGATGGGCAGGTATCCGGCGATGATGACGGCNNAGGATTCCGAAATCGATGGCCCCGATGGAGAGGAGGTTGGCGGCGACTCCCTCGGCATGCAGGAAGATAAAGGAGAAGAGCAGGGCCAGTGGAATGGTGAGAGCCACGATGACGGCAGCGCGCAGGCTGACCAGGAAGGCCATCAGCACCAGCAGGACGAGGATCATCCCCATGACCATGTTGTGCTCGACCGTGTCGATGGTGAGTTGCACGAGATCGCTGCGATCGTAGTAGGGGCGGACCCGGACATCGGGCGGCAGGATCTGCTCGTTGAGCTGGCGGGTTTTTGCCTCCACGCCTTTCAGCACGTCCTGGGTCTGCTCGCCGCGGCGCATCATGATGACGCCTTCGACGGCATCGTTGGTCTTGTTGAATCCAAATTCGCCCAGCCGCGGAGCATGGCCGATGGTCACGTCGCCGATATCGTGGATCCGGACGGGAACCCCGTTCTGCGAGCCGACAACCACGTTACCGATGTCGTTCGTATCGCGGATCAGGCCGAGTCCGCGCACGTAGTAGAACTGACCGCCCTGGGAATAGAAGCCGCCGCCGGCATTGGAATTGTTCACCGACAGCTGCTGGACCACCGTGGGCACGGTGATGTGGTAAGCGTAGAGTTTTGCCGGATCGAGCAACACCTGATACTGCATGACCGTGCCGCCGAAACCGGAGTCGTCCGCGACCCCGGGAACCTGCTTGTACTGGCGCTCGATGACCCAGTCTTCATAGACCTTGAGCTCCTGGGGCGTGCGGTCGGGGCTCTGAATGACGTAGCGGTAGACGAGGCCCGAGGGGCTGGCGAGCGGCGCCAGGGTGGGCGTTACGCCTGTGGGATAGGTGACTTCGCTGAGCCGCTGGAACACCACCTCGCGCGCCCAGTAATCGTCGGTGTCATCGTGAAAGGTCAGAATGATATCGGAAAGCCCATAGAGGGAGATGGAGCGCATCACCGTCATTTTGGGGACGCCGTTCATCTCCACTTCGGTGGGCACGGTGACCAGGCGCTCGACTTCTTCGGCCGCGTGACCGGGCCACTGAGTGATGATCTCCACCATCGGCGGCGACAAATCCGGGTAGGCATCGACGGGCATGTGAGAGAAGGAGACGGCTCCCCCGATGGCGAGGAACAGCACCATCATCAGGATGAGGAATCGCTGCCGGAGAGCAAACTGAACGATGCGGTTGATCATGGGAAGCGAGTCTCCTCAGTGCTGCAGCGAATTGGCAAACTGCAGAAACAGGCTGCCGTCGCCCACAACTTTGTCTCCGGGGGCAATGCCCTTCAGGATTCGCGTCATGCCGTCCTCGCTTTCTCCGGTTTCGACTTCGCGCCGGCCAAACTGATTGGCGCCCGTGGCGACGTAGACGAAGGGCTGGTTGTTGTCGTCACGCAGCACGGAAGCGTTGGGCACGGCGATGGCATTAGCGACTTTGCCGGCGGTCACGGTGACGGTGCAGTACATGTCGCGCTTCAGCTTCTCGCCGGGATTGTCCACGACGATGCGCGCCTGCAGGGTGCGGGTGTTGGGATCGATCGCCGGAGAGACATAGGAGATCCGCCCCTGGAATGAACCAGGATAAGCATCGGTCTGAACCGTGACGTCTTCGCCGCTCTGCACATAGGCGAGGTCGGCCTGGTAGACGTTGGCGAGAACCCAGACGGTGCTTAGATTGGAGATGGTGAAGGCCTGGGTCTGGCCGGCCTGAACGACCTGGCCAGGCGAAACGAGGCGTTCGACGACTTCACCGCTGATGGGCGCCAGCACGGGAATCTGCGCGGAGGCCGGGCCGCCGGCGAGTTGCGCGGGATTCCTGATTCCGAGGATCTTCATGCCCTGCTCGGCGGCGTTGAGATCCGCACGCGCCTGATTGCGATCCGATTCAGCCTGCTGCAAATCGCGCAGAGCAATGGCGTGGTGCTGATACAGGTCCTGGGCGCGGGCGTAGTTGGTCTCAGTGAGGCGGGACGAGTCCGCAGCTTTGAGGTACGTATCCAGGAGCTGCGAATAATCCGGGCTGCTGACCTCCAACATCGGTTCTCCCTCGTGAACATGCTGTCCCGGCACGGAGAGAATCCGGGTGACGGGTCCGCCGACCTGGGTGATCACCGGTGTGGTGTTGAAAGCGTTGTAAGCGACCGTGCCGGTGAGGCGCAGGGTGCGGACCAGGGTGGTGGGCTGTACCGTGACCACCTGGACGTGCGACATCTGGTCATCCGGGATGGTGAAGAGGCGAGGCGTCTCCGATGCGGAGGCTCGAGACGCATAGGAAGTCATCTGGCCGGCGCGTTCCCGGTCTCCTGAACTGCAGCCCGCGATCGCGAGAATGCAGGCAAGCGCCGCAGCTGGGGTGTACCGGCGGCGAAAGACGGTGCGGATCGTCATGGTAAGCTCCTGGTTCCTGCCGCTTCGCGAAGCTGCTCGACAGCGAGCAGATACGAGGACAGCGCCTGGCGGTATCCAAGTTGTACGGAGCGGTAACTGCGCTCGGCGTCGAGAAAGTCGAGCAGGCTGGCGGCGCCGTGGCGATAGGCGTACTCGCTGATGTCGCGGTCCTGCTGCGCCTCATCGAGGTATCCCGTGCGATAAAGGGTCACGATCCCGTCGTTGCTGCGCAGGTTTTCGAAGGCGTCTCTGACGTCGGTAAGCACCTGCCCCTGGGCGGATTTCTGCTGCTCCTGGGCCTGAGCGATCGCGTAGGCGGCGCGCGCGATCTCTCCCTGGTTGCGATCGAAGATCGGCAGTTGCATCTGGCCGAAGAGGGAGATATCGCTGTACTGAATATGCGTGTAACTGATCTGTCCGGTGACATCGCGTTTGCCGATTGCTTTCTGCAACTGGTACTGGCTGTTGGCGACGGCGATGCCCTGTTGCGCGGCTCGCAGGTCGGGACGGTTCTGCATCGCTTTGGCCTCGAAGTCCTCGAGATTCCCGGGAACGGGCTCATAGGCGAAGTTCGGCGCCACGTCGTAGTCGGCGGGTACCGACTCGTATCCGAGGAGTTGTCGCAGATCCGACAATCCCTGCGCCCGCGCCAGCTGGGACGCTGAAACATCCGACTGAAACTGCAGCATCTGAAGCTTGATCTTCAGCAGATCGTCCTGGCTGATATCGCCATCCTTGTAGCGGGTTTCCGCGATATCCACGGTGTCCTGGAAGCTCTTCAGATCCTGCTGGGCGAGCGCCAGAGTCGACTCCGCCAGCTCTACATTGATGTACTGGGAGGCAACGCTGTAGGTTAGCCCCCGCTCCGTGTCCGCTACCTGGGAGCGGGTCACGGCGGTGGTGTCCTTCGCGGCCTGGAGCCGGTGCTGCCGTTTTTTCCCGCGCTCGAACAGATAGCTCACACCCAGATCGAACTGCGCGGTGTCGTCTATGTAGGTGGAGCTGAACTGACCCGGCTGGAAGACAGGCAGGAACTGCGAATCGCCCAGCAGCACAGGATCGGGACGAAGATTGGCGGTGACCTCTTCCGCCTGGCTCTGCTGGATGGTGGTTCGCGCGGCCAGCAGGCTGTGATTATGCTGGAGCGCCAGGCGAATGGCATCGTCGAGGGAGACGATCACGCTCCCTGGTTTTTGCGCCAGCGTCTGTGCTGACGGTGCCGGCGCGTTCTGCGCCGGTGGCAACTGCGCGGCGGCGAGCACCGGCCACAGTGAGGGTAGCAGGAACGGAATACACCAATGTCGTAAACGCATGGGCAGTCAGCCTTATGGGGCGGGACGAAAGACGGAATGGTCACGCCGCGAACGGCGCGGGGACTGGGCTAGTCCTGTGCGGGCGGGGCTCGGGCGGGAACCTGGGGCGCGACCAGGCGGGAGACGAAGGCGGCTGGCAGCGGTTCCGGACGCGGACCTTCGGGAACGAGGATCTCCGCGCGAACACTTGCCACCACCGGCTCGGCGGCCTGATGACTCAGGTGGCAGATGGGGCAGTTTTCCGCTGAAGTATTAGCGTCGTGGTGGTGGCAGACCTCTCCCAGGGTCGTCCCGATGACCAGAGCCAGAACGGCGATCGGGATAACGAGACGCCAAATCGACTTTCGACCTGGCCCGTTGCCGGGTAACGCCCTCATTCCTGGAGACACGTGGGACAAGTGTAATCCACTCAAGGTCTGCGTGCCGCGAACTTCGAATGGCTTCCGAAATCCGGGGAATTTCTCAGGCACGATAAAGTGCGGGCCAGCATCACGGACAAAATCGTCCTCGGTTCGGACGGCCAGTTCACGTCGTCCGGCGTGGTCCTCGACTACGACGCCAATGGCAACCTGCTGACGACAGGATGCTTCACACACGCCGCCACCCGCCTGAGGCAGGATTTGGGCCGCACGGCGATGAGTGGAACCACTAAGGTGCCGTACCGCCGGTGCCGATGCGGAATCTGTCGTCCCGCACCGGCCCACGGGCAAACATCGGGTCCTCGCCGCGCCCTCAGTTGGACGTGATGGTGAACGTTCTGGTGCTGGTTACTCCACTCGCATTGGTGTAGGTGGCCGTGTAAACGTTGCTGGCCGAAGTTAGCGGAACAGCGTTGAGTTCCCGCAAGGTCGACGTGAAGCCGTTGGGTCCGGTCCAGCTCCATGTTCCGCCGGTCTGCGGCTGCGGGCCGAGATTCACCGTATCACCCGCATTCACTGCGGTAGTGCTGGCCTGCTGCCACGCTCCTCCGTTCACCTGCAGATACGGCACAATCGGGGTGGGATTCACCGTGATCGTGAAGGCCTGAGTGCTGTTAACTCCGTCCGTGTTGGTGTAAATGGCCGTGTAGACGTTGGTCCCCGACGGCAGCGTGACACTGTTAAGCACCCGCGAGGTCGACGTGAACCCGTTGGGTCCGGTCCAGCTCCATGTGCCCCCGGTCTGCGGTTGTGGGCCGAGGTTCACCGTGTCCCCTGCATTCACCGTGACACTGGCCGCCTGCTGCCAGGCTCCTCCGTTCACCTGCAGATACGGCACGATCGGCGTGGGATTCACGGTGATGGTGAAGGTCTGCGTGCTGGTGACGCCGTTGGCATTGGTGTAAGTGGCCGTGTACACGTTGGTGCCGGACGGCAGCACAATGCTGGACAGAACCCGGACGGTTGACGTGTAACCTTCTGGCTCGGTCCAACTCCATGTGCCGCCAGTCTGCGGTTGCGGCCCCAGGTTCACCGTGTCGCCTGCATTCACCGTTACGCTGGCTATTTGTTGCCATGCTCCTCCGTTGACCTGGATATACGGCACGATCGGCGTGGGATTGATGGTGATGGTGAAGGCGAGGCTGCTCTGGACTCCGGATGTGTTGGTGTAGGTGGCCGTGTAAATATTCCTGGCCGCCGTCAGCGAGACAGCGTCGATTTCCCGCGTGGTTGATGCGAACCCGTTCGGTCCGGTCCAGGTCCATGTGCCGCCGCTCACCGGCTGCGGCCCCAGATTTACTGTGTCGCCCACATGCACTGCTGCATTGCTCGCCTGCTGCCACACTCCTCCGTTCACCTGCAGATACGGCACGATCGGCGTCGGATTGATCGTGATGGTGAAGGCTTGGGTACTGTTGACTCCACCCGCGTTAGTGTAAGTGGCCGTGTACACGTTGCTGGCCGATGTGAGTGAAATCCCGTTGAGGCCACGCGAAGTCGACGTGAAGCCATTCGGACCAGTCCAGCTCCAGCTCCCACCGCTGACCGGCTGCGGCCCCAGATTCACCGTGTCTCCAACATGCACGGCCACGGTGCTGGTCTGCTGCCATGGCCCCCCGTTCACCTGGATATAGGGAGTGAGGTCGGTGACGTCGGTGGTTTCGCCGCTCAGCGCGATGCTCTGCGTGGTGGACGGGCTGGCATTCAGGTCGTTGTCGGTTAGAGTTACTGAGCCGGCAAACTGCCCGGAGGTGGCGGGAGTGAAGTCCACGGCCAGATTGCAGCTGGCTCCGGCGGCGAGCGTACCTGCCGAGGATGAGGACGTCACCTCGGGGCAGGTCGTCGAGGAGTCCAGCGTGAAGTTAGCGGAGACGCTCGGGTTCTGGCCCGAGCCCGGAACTGGGAAGGTCAACGGCGCGTTGCCCACGTTGCGCAGCGTCACGGACTGCGGGCCGCTTTGCGATCCTGCGCTGGTTTTGGCAAAGCTCAAGCTGGGCGGCGCGGCCAGGTTCAGTAAATCGATCACATTTTTGCTTCGATCGGCGATATAGAGGTTGCCCCTCCCATCCACCGTCAATATGCCGATCGGTCCGCCCAAACCAAAGTTCATTGTGGTGACGCAACTCGACGACGTACAGCCCGGAGCCATCTCCTTCACAACGGTGTTCCCGGCATCCCCGACATAGACATTGCCGGTCCCATCTACTGCCAGCGTGTAGGGATTGTTGAAGCCGCCAGCCAGCGTCGTCACGCAACTCGACAAGGTACAACCCGCGGGTATCATCTTTACCGCGTTGTTGCCCCCATCGGAGACGTAGACGTTGTTGCTCCCATCTACCGCAACGCCCTCCGGATAGGAGAACCCTCCACCCAGGTTCGTGAAGCAACCGGACGAGGTACATCCCCGGGGTATTTCCGTGACCACGTTGTGGTAGTCATCGGAGATATAAACATTTCCAGTCCCGTCGACCGCAATTCCCCGTAGAGAGATACCAACAAAGCCGCCCGCCAGTATGGCGACGCAACCCGCAGAATCGCAGTCCGATGACATCTCCTTCACCGCGCTGTAGCTGTTCACCTGATCGGCGACATAGACGTTGCCGCTGCCATCGACTGCCACTCCGCTCATTTCGCCGAACCCGCCGCCCAGCGTGATGATGCAGCTGGACGAATTGCAGCCCGGCGGTATCTTCTCGAGCACGCTGCCATCGGCGACATAGATGTTGCCGCTGCCGTCCACTGCCACGCTGCCGTAATAGACGGAGCCACCGCCCACTGTTTGAATCGTCGGGTTGTTTGGAAACACGAGCTGAGGCCCCAGGCCCGCACCCTGGAGAAGTGCCGATGCGAGCAGTTTTCCCGAAGTATCGAGGAGCTGCACAGATCCGTAGCGCGCGCCGGCATACTTCGGCGTGAACATCACGTTCACCGTGCAACTGTCGCCCGCGTTGTATACGTGGCCGCTGCCATTGGTATCGCAGGTGCCACCGCCAGCATTGGTGAAGTCCAGTCCCTGAGCACCTTGGGTCACGACCGCCGTCGATCCCACAGTCTGGGTCGCGCTGAACGTCATCGTAATCGAAGTGGAGGTCGTGCCTCCCAGGTTGATTGCCCCGAAGTTATACGCCGATTGTGCAGTGTAAACGGGATAATCCGGGGCGGCCACCGTCACGGTCGTGGTTGCGGAGACTGAGCTGTAGAGGTCGTCTCCCGAATAGGTGACCGTCAACGTATCCGTTCCCAGGGGTAGTGCGCTGCCAGGCACCGTGATCCCCCACAGCAGCCTCCCGCCTCCCAGGCTGCCGCTACCGACCGTGACTCCACCGATGGTCACCGTGACTCCCCCGGTCGGCATTTGCGGACTGCCGATCTCGGCCGAGATTACCGTCGACTGCAGGGTCGTGATGCTGGGCGGGTTCGCCGAAACCGATATCGTGGGTGTCGTCTTGGTGCGTGTAATCACAGCCGATCCGGTGCCGGCGACGTAATTGCTGTCACCGGAGTAGCTGGCGGTGATCGTAAAAGTGCCGATTGGGACGGGCGGCGGGAAAATTGTGTCCAGAAAAATGTTGAACGTCGCCGACCCACTGACGAGATTTTCCCCGAAAGTTCCATCTCCAGGAATAGTAAGCAAGACCGTACCCGTAGGATTGCCGCTGCTTCCGGTCACCGTGACGGTCACCGACAGGTTTTGGCTCGTGTTGATCGTCGAAGAGGCTGGCGTTACCGTGACCGTAGGTGTGAGTGTCGGCGACAGCCCGTTGCCGCTCAGCCCGATGCTCTGCGTCACCGACGGACTGGCATTCCGGGTGTTGTCGGTCAGAACCACCGCCCCGCTCACCAACCCAGCGATTGTGGGGACGAAATCCAGGGCCAGATTGCAGCTCGCTCCGGCGGCCAGCGTACTGGCTGAAGAAGAGGTCAGGACCTCCGGGCACGTCGTCGATGCATCCAGCGTGAAGTTGGCGGAGACGCTGGGATTCTCGCCCGTGCCTGGAACGGGGAAGGTTAGCGGCGCATTGCCGATATTCCGCAGCGTGACGGTTCTCGGACTGTCGCTGCTCTCGGAGCCAATCGCCGTATCCGCAAAGCTCAGGTTCGGCGGAGTAGCAAAAGGCACTTCCAACACCGCCGCCTTTTGGGTGGACTCGGTGATATAGACATTCCCGCTACCATCCACCGCCACGCCCATCGGATCCGCGGGATAGCCCAGCGTTGTGACGCACGCGGACGACATACACCCCGGGGACATCTCTTTCAACCCCTCATCGATGACATAGATGTCGCCGCTGCCGTCCAGCGCCAGGGCTTGGAGAAGATAGAATCCGCCGCCCAGCGTGCTGACGCAGGCGGACGATGCACATCCCGGCGGCATTTCGCTAACAGCGGCATCGCTTCCACCGCCGTGAGCCACATAGACGTTGCCGCTGCCGTCCACAGCCACGCCCTCGGGATAACGGAATCCGTCGCCCAGGGTGCTGACGCAACTGGACGACGTACATCCGGGCGGCATCTCCTTCACCGCGTTGTTGCCGAGATCGGCGATATAGACGTTGCCGTATCCATCCACGGCGACGGCGTCAGGCTGACTGAAGCCTCCGCCGAGGGTCGTGACACAACTGGACGACGTGCATCCGGGCGGCATCTCCTCCACATCATTGCTTAAGTAGTTCGCGATATAGAGATTGCCACTTCCATCCACCGCCACGCCAGCGGGACCGCCGAAAGTGGGGCCTACCGTGCTGACGCAGGTGAATAACATACATCCTGCCGGGATCTTCTTGACTGTGTCACTGTTGAAATCGGCAACATAAACATTGCCGGCCGCGTCGACCGCCGCCCCCCAGGGACCATTGAAGAAGCCCCCGCCCAACAGCTGGGCGATGTTGCTGGAGAACACCAGTTGCGGTCCCACGCCCGTGCCGTAGAGATATGCCGTTGGATGCACGCTGCCCGTGCCATTCGCCAGATTCACTGCGCCGTAGCGTGTGCCGGCATACTTCGGCGCAAACGTCACGTTCACCGTGCAGGTATCGCCCGGGTTGTAGACATGGCTGGTTCCCCTGGTATCGCAGGTTCCGGTCTCAGCATTCGCAAAGTCCAGCCCCTGGGCGCCCTGGGTTACCACGGACGTGCTGATGCCACCGCCGCCGCTCGTGAAGGTGAAGTAGAGGGTCAGCACAGGGCTGGTGGTTCCCACAGCAGTAGCGCCGAGGTTCACGCCCTGGGTCTGGATTTCTTTCAGGCTGCGGTTCATGGTATCGGCGACATAGACGTCCCCGTTTTTGTCCACCGCCAGGCCATAGGGCTGGTTGAATCCGCCTCCCAGCGTCGTCACGCAACTCGACGAAGCGCATCCTGAAGGCATCTCCTTCACCGCGTTGGCGCCGGTATCGGCGACAAAGATGTTGCCGTTGCCATCGACCGCAACGCCATTGGGCGCGGTGAAGCCCCCGGCCAGCGTCGTCACGCAACTGGAAGAAGTACAGCCGGGTGTCATCTCCTGCAAGCCCGTCTCAGAGCCGCCGGCCACATAGATGTTGCCGCTGCCGTCCACCGCCACGCCCCAGGGATTGAACACTGTACCGGGGGTGCCACCCAGCACCGTGACGCACGCTGAGGTCGTGCAGTTGGGGGGCATCTCATACACCACTCCGGCGGTTTCATCCGCAACATAAACGTTGCCGCTCTTGTCTACCGCAACGCCCATGGGGTTAGCGGACGGGTTCGAATCCTTGCCCAGCGTTGTGACGCAACTGGAGGAAGCGCACCCGGGAGACATCTCATACACATTGCCGGTTCCGTGATCGGCGACATAGACGTTGCCGCTGCCGTCCACAGCCACGCCGGTGGGATCGGCGAAGAAGCCGCCCAGCGTCGTGATGCAGCTTTGCGAGGAGCACCCCTGCGGCATCTCCTTCACGGCGGAATTGGCCGCATCGCCAAAGTAGATGTTGCCGCTTTTGTCGACCGCAACGCTGTAAGGCTCGAGGTTGCCGCCGCCCAGCGTCGATACGGCGCCAGCGAAGGACGCGGTTTGCGCGCGGAGCGGCACCACAGCCGCACCGCCCAGCAGCAGCACGGCCAGGCAGCACACACGTAACCACGCCCGCCTCACCCTCGGGGAGGCGGTCGCGTAACCGCGCCGATGCCGAGCTTTCGCGGCGTCGCTGGTGGATTCAACCGAGAGAAAACCTGACTGCGGCAGACAGAAAAGCAAACGTACAGCAAAATTGGAGCCCACGTGAATTCTCCTGATACCAACTCCGCTCCGTGGAAGGCAAGGAGTGGTAAATACGTTCAAGACACCCCGTTTCAGCGGCCGGTGGAAGAGACGGGCAGCTTCGGCGTTGCGGATGCAAACCCGGGCTTTCTGTCAGTTCAAGCCACTTCATTCCTGAACCACAACGACGACGACGTTTCAAAGAATCGAAAGCGCTAATTGGAGGCTATTGATCTTGTAGACCGCCGCAGAAAAATGTCAATGACGTGTCAGGTCGAGTCACTGGGTATCTTTGGAGTCCCTTACTACCTTCTTCCGGTAACATCCGACTGGTGACCAGCGGTTGATTTTCAAAGATGACCCGAGCCCAGTGTCGGTCTATTACAGCCGATCGGCGCACCTTGCGATCATCTGCAACAGGGTCCGACCCTGCAGCGTCTCTGCCGGCGGCGCGAATCCCGGCAGTCGGCGGCGTATCGGCCTCAGCGGCTGCGAACATTGCGGCCCTGCAACCATCGGCATTCCCGCGTATCCTGTCTCTTCTCGATCGAATCGAGGGGTCCGATAACGTCGATTACCCGCCGTGATCTGCTCTCTTCCGGACTGGTTCTTTCTGCCTCCACATTGGCGACGCGCTCGGCGTTCGCCCGCACCGCCGGTCTGCTCGGCGACGATTTGTCTGAGCGTTCGGCGGCGGCCCTTCCGGCCAAAGCGACTTCAGCAAGACCGGCGACTTCAAATTCGCCAAGGCCGGATTCGATGACTCCGGATGGCGCAACCTTAACCCGCCGCGTGACTGGGCTGTCGAACTGCCGTTCGTCCACGATTCCGGCGAGGGAGACAATTCGCTGCGCCTGCACGGTTACAAGCCGCTGGGCCGGCGCTATCCGGAAACCAGCGTGGGCTGGTACCGCCGCGCATTCGATATACCCTCCAGCGACGCGGGCCGCCGCATCTGGGTCGAGGTCGATGGCGCCTTCCGCGACGTGCTCGTGTTCGTCAACGGCTGCTTCATCGGCCGCAACGACAACGGTTATGCTCCCTTCCATTTCGATCTCACCGACTTTCTTGCTTATGGCGCGAAGAATTACCTCGTGGTCCGCGTCGACGCCAGCTTTGGCGACGGCTGGTTCTATGAGGGAGCCGGGATCGACCGCCACGTCTGGCTCACAAAAACCGATGCCGTCTATCTGGGCCAGTGGGACAGCGTGGTGCGATCTGCCATGGCCGGCGGCTCTGCGACACTGACACTCTCCACGATTGTGGCGAACGAGGGCAAGCAGCCGGCAAACGCTAAAGTAAGCTGGAAGATTCTGGACGCGAAGGGTGCGACCGTTGCGACCCCGGAATCGCCCGCGCAATCCATTCGCGTCGCTGGTTCCGCTTCATACACAAGCACCGCCACGTTGAGGAATCCCGCGCTGTGGTCGGTGGACGAGCCCAGTCTCTATTCCGCCATCGTCACCGTCGAGTCCGATAGCCAGGTGCGCGATGCGGAACGCATAACGTTCGGCATTCGCACGGCACTCTTCGACTCAGAGAAGGGATTCTTCCTCAACGGCCGGCCCCTCAAGATTCAGGGCGCCTTCAATCATCAGGACCATGCCGGCGTAGGAGCGGCCCTGCCCGACCGGCTGCAGTCGTTCCGCCTCGGCGTGCTGCGCGAGATGGGCTGCAACGCCGTGCGGACCTCCCACAACATGCCCACGCCGGAATGGGTAGACGCCTGCGACCGCATGGGCGTAATGATGATGTGCGAGACGCGCCAGATGAGTTCCAGTCCCGAGGGGCTCGCGCGTTTCAACGCCCGCCGATCCGAGCGGCGCGAGCAACTGAGCGCTGGACGCTGTCTCAGGCGCTCTGCCGTTCGTCGGCCCGCAGCATCAGTTCCAGATCCGACTCGTGCGCCAGCTTCCTCGGCGGCGTGTGATTCCCGTCCAGCAGAACCACATACATGTCCTGGAAACAAGCCAGCTTTCTCGCTACCGTGCCGCTGGTCTCCCCAACTTTCACGCGCTGCCCCTCTGCAAATGCCATGCGCAGAATCTTCTCCCGGTTCGGCCGGCGGAACAATGGCTCGATGGGGACACCCTCATCCCCCCAGAGGATACGGGGCGGGGCATTACCACCCTGCCGCTGAAGTACGGTTACTACCGTCCTATATGGGTTGCCGCACTGCCATGACCCGCCCTGTAGTAATCCCTGTGCGGATCGTCACATCCGCACCCACCCCTCCCTGCAACAATATTTTGTGACACATACTCTCCAGATTCCCGCCGCCAAACCACCCTTGCTGCCGATCACCGCCATCGCCCGCAAGCTCAACCTGCGCGACGCCGACTACGATCAGCTCGGTCCCTGGTTCGCCAAGCTCCACCTCGACCTTCTTCGCGACCCCGCCCGCCCTGCCCGTGGCAAGCTGATCCTCGTCACCGCCACCACGCCCACCACTTCCGGCGAAGGCAAAACCGTCACCTCCATCGGACTCGTCCAGGGCCTCGAGCACATTGGCAAACGCGCCATCATCACCTCCCGCGAACCCTCCCTCGGCCCTGTCTTCGGCATGAAGGGCGGCGCCGCCGGCGGCGGCCTCTCGCAGATCGAGCCCAGCCAGAAAGTCAACCTGCACTTCACCGGCGACTTCCACGCCATCACCTCCGCGCACAATCTTCTCGCCGCCCTCATTGACGCGCACCTCTTCCACGGCAACGATCTCAACATCGACCCCGCCACGATCTCCTGGCCGCGCGCCATGGACATGAACGACCGCGCGCTGCGCCGCATCGCCATCGAAATCGATGGCAAGCGCGACGGCGCCAATCGCCGCACCGGCTTCGTGATCACAGCCGCGTCCGAGATCATGGCCATCTTCGCCCTGGCGAAAGATCGTACGGACCTGCGCCGCCGCCTCGCCCGCATCGTTATCGGCGCCACGCGCACCGGCAAGCCTGTGACTGCCGACGATCTCCACGCCACCGGCGGAATGATGGCGCTGCTCGCCGACGCCATCGAGCCCAACCTCGTTCAGACCACCGAAGGCACACCCGCTCTGGTCCACGCCGGCCCCTTCGGCAACATCGCCCACGGCACCTCCAGCATCATCGCTCAGCAAATCGGCCTTCGCCTCGCCGACTACGTCGTCAACGAAGTCGGCTTTGCCGCCGATCTCGGCGCCGAAAAGTACCTCGACGTCGTCATGGGCGTCTCCGGCACCAGCCCCTCGGCTGCCGTCCTCGTCACCACCGTGCAGAGTATGCGCAACCAGGGCGAAGGCGATCTTGCGAAAGGATTCCCCAACCTCGCCCGCCACGCGCAAAACCTCCAGCGCTTCGGCCTGCCCACCCTGGTCGCCATCAATCGCTTCCCGCACGACACCGACCAGGACCTCGCCCGGCTCCGCGCCTTCTGCGACACCCTCGGCCTCCCCACCGCCCTCACCGAACCCTTCACCAAAGGCGGCGAAGGCTCAGAAGCCCTGGCGCGCGCCCTCGTCGATATCATCGACCGCAATCCCAACGCCGCAGCGCACCCCATGTACGAACTCTCGGATTCGTACGAAGACAAGATTCACAAAGTCGCGACGCAAATCTATGGCGCCGATGGCGTGTCTCTCAGCGATACGGCCTGCAACAAACTCCGGCGGTTCGTCGACTGGGGTTATGCGGACCTGCCTGTCTGCATCGCCAAGACCCAGTATTCGTTCAGCGACAATCCGAAACTCCTCGGCGCGCCCACCGGCTGGACTCTGACGATCAACGACGTCTCGCTCTCCGCCGGCGCAGGGTTCATCGTTGCGATCTCCGGCAATATGATGCTCATGCCCGGCCTGCCCAAAGTCTCCCGCGCAGAAGACATCGACGTCGACGACCAGGGCGAAATCCTCGGCGTTTAAAAAATCCGGGTGCCCATGATCCGGGTGCCCCATTCTGATTGCGCCTGCGTTTGGCGCAATCAGGGTGGGCATCGCGCAAGGCGCGATCCAGACTTCTCCGATCGCCGAACGCCGAACGCTGACAACTGCGCTTAGCGTACGTGGCATCTTTCTCTGTATGATTCGCAAACTCAAATCCGGCGAATTCCGCCTCTACTCCCGTAAAAAGAACCCCTCCACGGGCAAGCGACGCAACCTCGGCACCTTCTCCAGCAAAGAAAAAGCCGAGCAGCACGAACGACCCGTCCAATACTTCAAGAGGCACTAACCGTGGCGACCAAAACATCTGCAGCCACAAAGAAGAAGTCGACCGGGAACAAAGGAAAGACCGCGCCGAAGAAGCGCTGGGTGAAGCACGTCACCACCGACTCCACCCACCCACCCAAAGATCTCTTCACGAAGAGCGCGCCCGTCATCGCCCGCTCCCTCGCCTCGAAAAAGGTTTCTCCCAAAGGCCCTGGCTCCGGCATGCGCATGCTCACCTACTTCATCAACCGCGCCGGCAAAGGCCTCAGCG
The DNA here is from genome assembly GCA_003152595.1 of Acidobacterium sp. GTDB lineage: Bacteria > Acidobacteriota > Terriglobia > Terriglobales > Acidobacteriaceae > Palsa-343. The sequence goes on along the minus strand of PMAM01000328.1, from coordinate 21,934 downwards.
CCTCGCGCCGCCGAACCCTTGAACGCGCCAAAGAACTCCTTCACGAACGCATCGAGAAAGAAAAACAACGCGAGAAGAAGAAAGCCGCCTGACAACTGTAACTGCCGGGCGCTGACCGCCGACGCCCTTACGCGGCATTTCCTGAACGCTGAGCGCTGAACGCTGAACGCTTCCTTTTCCCCACCCAGAACGTCACCACTCCCGCCCCAATCAGCACCACCGTCGACCCCACCACCTTCGCCACCGCCAGCGCCTTGTGCGGCTCCTCCTCGGCGGGTATCACCGACAGCACAATCGCAATCGTCGTTGTTACAAATCCCAGGCCNNCAGGTTTGCCCTGCGCCCACGCCATCGCCGCAAACAGTACCAGAAAGGGGAGAAAATTCGTAAGGATGGCCATGCTCACCAGCACGTCATAAGCGCCCCGCACCGTCGTCCCCGCCTGCCCCAACGCCGCCACCACCATCCCGGCAAGCCCATAGGCCGCCAGCGATACCCACGGCGTCCGAAACCGCGGATGGATCCGCCCAAAGACCGGCGGCAAATAATGATCAATCCCTGCTACAAACGGAAGCCGCGCCGTTGACGCCAGATTTCCCGCCGCCCCTCCCATCGCGTTCAGCGCCAGCAGTACCGCCATCACCACCACCAGCCATCCCAGCCCGAAGCGCCCGCACAGCGCCGCCACGCCGCTCATGAATCCGTCCACGCCCGACACATGCCCCGGCGGCAACGCCACCAGCAGTGCCGCCGTTCCCAGGAAATATCCCAGCGCTACCACCGCGCCACCCATCAGCAATGCCAGCGGAATCGTCCGCCGCGGCTGCTCGATCTCCTCCGCCATAAACGATCCTGTTTCGATCCCGCTGAACCCAAAACAAATCGTCGACCAGAAGATCGCATCCTTCAGGGAGAATCGCGGCGTCATCGACAGTAACGAGAAGTGCGTCGCCGATCCAAACCGCCGCGCTGACACCAGCGCCAGCAGAATCAGAATCGCAATCGGCACCCAGCTTCCCAGCGAACAAATATTGCTCAGCCACTTTCCCGCATTCAGCCCCGCGATGTTCACCACCGTGATCACCGCCAGCCACAGCACGGCGAACGCCATGAAATACCCGGGACTTGCCGCAAACCTATGCCCCCACACCCCGCCTGCAAAAAGCAGCGAGCCCGCTCCGAAATANNCCCTCGCGCGGATAGCGCGACGACAACTCCATCACGCTGCCGGCCAGCGGAATGAAGAAGCAAAGCACCGCGAAGATCCACACCACCAGGCTGCTCGGTCCAGCGGCCGCCGCCATCGCCGTCCACCGGACACTCAGCACCGTCCCCACGTAAAACGCCGTCAGGTCTTTCAGCCGCAGCGCGCGCTTCAACTTCGGGGCAGCCGCCGTACCCGCCAGCGCAGGCACCTCCACTCGCGCCGCGTCAGCCATGCGTTCCCCGATTCCCCGTCTCCCAGTCCTTCAGCACCGCCATCGCTGCGTTGCGCCCGTTCACCCCAATCACGCTCCCCCCCGGATGCGTGCACGCCCCGCACAAATACACGCCCTCCATCGGCGTCCGCGACGTCAGTCTCCGCGACCACATATAAGGCGGCAGACATTCGCCCTGAAAAATATGCCCGCCCGTCAGCCCTACCTTGTCCTCAATGTCCGGCGGCCCCAGCACCTGCGCTTCTAAGACTGCGGTATCCATGTTGGAACAGAATCGACCCACCGATCCCAGCGCCCGCCGCCGCACCTCCTCGCGTCGCAAATCCCAGCTGCCATTTGTGAACGTGTACGGCACATATTGTGCGAACACGCTCATCGTGTGCAGCCCCTCCGGCACCACGCTGCGGTCATGCACGCTCTGGAAATACAGCTCGCACCAAAGCGCCTCGCCCAGCTCGCCGCGCTTCGCCGCCGCAAACCCCGCCTTCCACTCTAACGGCGTCAGCGGCGCGTTGATTTGCCCATAGTGGTGCGGCTCATTTGTACCGGGCCTTGTTACAAAATTCGGCAGCTCCCGCAACAGCACGTTCAGCTTCACCGTGCAGCCTTCGATCGGAATCTCCTCCACCCGCGCCTTCCACTTCGCATCGGCCGCCACACCCAGCAGCCGCAGCGTCACCCGCGGATCGGCATTCGACACCACCACCTTGGCCGCGATTCTTTCGCCGCCCTCGAGCACCACCCCTTCTCCAGGCACAATCTGCGCCACGCGAACACCCGACGCCACCAGCGCACTCGACTCGCGCGCGGCATCGCAAAAATAGAACGACACCATCCCCATCCCGCCCTTTACATAGCCCCACATCCCCGGCATCCCGCCCAGCCGCCCCGACGCGTGATGAAACCGGATCGACGCCGTACCCTTGTCGAACGGGCTCGCGTTCGTCCCGATCACTCCCTGCCCCAAATATGCAGTTTGTAACCGTTCATCGCACAAATAGTGCTCCACAAACTCCGCCATCGACCATTCGTAGAGCAGTTTCCGCGCGTCCTCATCGCCGGCGAGCCGCTCATCGATTTCCTCGGGCGTGGGCGCCTCCCCAATCCACGCGTCGCCATCCCCCGCCGGACGCAGCTTCTCCCGCAGCCGCCCCAGCGTGGCGTTCATCGCCTTCCATCCCTCGACGGCGCGTGGCGCAAACCGGCGGACCTCGGTTTCACACTGCTTATCCTCATCCCATAGCTGCACGCTGCTCCCGTCGAGAAAGGGCACGAACAGCCCATTCACTGCCGGTGTCCAGTGGAACCCCCGCGCCGGCAGCCCCAGTTCCTCCACCACCAGCGGATGCAGCAGCCCCGCCAGATATGCGCACGGCGACATGCGCACCCCGGGATGCGTCTCCGGAAACGGCTCCTCGATCGTGCACGCGCCACCCACGCGCTCCCGGCTCTCCAGCACCAGCGTCCGCTTGCCCGCCCGCGCCAGATACGCCGCGCAGGCCAGGCCGTTGTGCCCCGCCCCCACCACGACCACGTCCCACGTCCGCGCTGCCAGGTCGCGCACCGGCGCAGGCAGACCCACCTTCCCCAATACCGCAGCTGTTGCCGACCCGCTCAGAACCGCACCTCCTCAGGGTTTCCTGCCAGTATCTACGCCACCACAGAAATCCGAAAGCTTCGGTGCCCGGAGCCCTGTGCCCGGCACCCGGTTCAAAGGCCTATACTGTCGCTTCGCAGAAAACCTTTTCCGAGGTCTGGTTATGTTCCGCACGCGCACGACCGTTGCCGTACTCGCTGCTTTTGCTTCCGCCCTCCTGATCCTTCCGGCCGCCCGCGCCCAACAGCCTGCTTTCTCTGACCAGCCCTGGCTCAACACCTCGCTCCCCATCGATCAGCGCGTTGACGCTCTCCTCTCGAAGATGACCCTCGACGAAAAAGTTCAGCAGATGCGCGACCATGCTCCCGCCATCCCGCGCCTCGGCGTCCCGCAATACTTCTGGTGGAACGAAGGTCTGCATGGCGTCGCCTTCGCCGGATACGCCACCAACTTCCCCCAGGTCATCGGCATGGCCGCGACCTTTGACACACACCTCGTCCACACCATGGGCCAAACCATCTCCACCGAAGCCCGCGCGAAATATGACGAGGCTATTCGTAACAATCAGCATGAACAATTCTTCGGACTCACTTTCTGGGCGCCCAACATCAACATCTTTCGCGATCCCCGCTGGGGCCGCGGCCAGGAAACCTACGGCGAAGATCCGTTCCTCACNNCATGGCCGTCGCCTTCGTCACCGGCATGCAGGGCGACGATCCGCACCACCCGCGCGTCGTCTCCACTCCCAAGCACTACGCCGTCCATTCCGGACCCGAGCTCACCCGCCACCAGGCGAACGTCGACGTCTCTGCGCACGACCTTGAAGACACTTACCTGCCGGGCTTCCGCGCCGCCGTCACGGAGGCGCATGCACAGTCCGTGATGTGTGCCTATAACGCCATCGACGGCGCGCCCGCCTGCGCCAACACCATGCTCCTCCGCGATCACCTGCGCAACGCGTGGGGCTTCGATGGCTACGTCGTCTCCGACTGCGCCGCCGCCGCTGACATCTTCACCGGCCACCACTACGCGCCCGATATGCCCCACGCCGCAGCCGACGCCGTCAAAGCCGGCACGGACCTCGAATGCGGCTACATGCAGGGCCAGGCTTTCCCCTCGCTCGTCGATGCCGTCCACCAGGGGCTCATCACCGAAGCCGAAATCGACACCGCGCTGCACCGCCTCTTCCGCGCGCGCTTTGAACTCGGCATGTTCGATCCGCTCTCCAGCTACGCCTACGGTCAGATCCCCTTCAGCGAAGTCAACTCGCCCCAGCATCGCCAGCTTTCGCTCCAGGCCGCACGCGAATCCATGGTGCTTCTCAAGAACGAGGACCACATCCTCCCGCTCAAATCCTCGATCGCGAACATCGCTGTCATCGGACCCACTGCCGAATACGTCCAGTCCCTGCAGGGCAACTACAACGGTCCTCCGCCCAACCCCGTCTACCCGCTCAACGGCATCGAGAAGCGCTTCGCCTCCGCGCACGTCACCTACGCCGAGGGTTCCACGCTGGTCGAGGGCTATGCCATGCCGATCGAGCACACCGCGCTCCACACTTTCGACGGAGACGGAGACGGCCTCACCGGTCAGTACTTCGACTCACCCGATTTCAGCGGCAAGCCCGTCCTCACCCGCACCGACCGCAACATCAACTTCAACTGGGATAAGGTCGTCCCCGTCCCCGGCCTCGAGCGCAACAACTACTCTGTCCGCTGGACCGGCAACTTCACGCCGCCCGCGCCCGGCGACTACAAGCTCGGCGTCCACATCAACTACTGCTACGCCTGCGAAAATGCCGAGGGATTCCAGCTCTACCTCGATGGCAAGCTCATCGTTGCCAGCAGCCGGAGCATGACCGCCGAGCGCGGCGCTGTCTACGAAGCATCTGTGCACTTCACGGATACAAATCCGCACAAGATCCGCCTCGACTACCTCCACGGCACCGGCACCGCCGGCATCGACCTCACCTGGCAGGCGCCTGCCGACGCTCTCCGCGACCAGGCTGTCGAAGCCGCCAAAAACGCCGACATCGTCATCGCGTGCGTCGGCCTCTCGCCCAATCTCGAAGGCGAAGAAATGCCCGTCCACCTCGAAGGCTTCAGCGGTGGCGATCGCACCTCCATCAATCTGCCCGCCGCGCAGGAAGATCTGCTGAAAGTCCTCGCCGCCACCGGCAAGCCGCTCATCGTCGTCCTGCAAAACGGCAGCGCTCTCGCCGTCGACTGGGCACAGCAGCACGCCAACGCCATCCTCGAAGCCTGGTATCCTGGCGAAGAAGGCGGCACCGCCATCGCCGAAACCCTNNCCCGCCGGCCGCCTGCCCCTTACCTTCTACGCGTCCGACTCGCAGCTCCCGCCCTTCGCCGACTACTCCATGAAAGGCCGCACCTACCGCTACTTCACCGGCAAGCCGCTTTACCCCTTCGGCTACGGGCTCAGCTACACCACCTTTGAGTACAGCGATGTGAAAACCCAGCACCAGGTCGAAGCCGGCCAGCCGGTACAGATCGAAGCCGAGGTGAAGAACACCGGCTCGGGCGCCGGCGATGAAGTCGTCGAGGTCTACCTCACCCAGCCACGCGGCTACCAGACGCCGATCCAAGAGCTGGCCGGCTTCACCCGCGTCCACCTCGACGCAGGCGCGACCACCCACGTTGGCCTCATCCTCGACCCACGCGCTATTGCCCAGGTCGACGAGAAGGGCAACCGCGTGATTCTGCCCGGCGAATACACCGTCTCGGTCGGAGGCGGCCAGCCCGGCACGTCAGCATCAACGCAAACCGCCACCTTCACCATCACCGGCAAGAAGGAGCTGCCGAAATAAGCGAGTCCTGCGGTTGGTGCACCAGTGCGATCCACCTCATCCACCGACACCTCCGAGTACCTGGTGCGGGTACCGCAGACCAGGACCATTCGTCAAAATTCCTTCCCACTTAAACGTTTCAGCTGATACTCTGGATGCCATCTCCCACGAGGCATCCTATGCAACGCCGCTCGTTCCTGAAGTCTGCTGCCGCCTTGGCCGCCGCCCCCGCGCTATCGCCCCTTGCCCGGGCCGCCGCTGAGTCCCTCCCCGCCGTCGCCTCACCCAACCCGCATCGCTTCCCGCAGAACTTCATCTGGGGCACGGCGACCGCCGCCTACCAGGTCGAAGGCGCCGTTCACGAGGACGGTCGCGGCGCATCCGTCTGGGACACCTTCTCCCACACGGCCGGCAAAACCTTTCAGGGCCAGACCGGCGATGTCGCCGACGACTTCTACCACCGCTACAAAGAAGACGTCGCGCTCATGAAGCGCCTCGGCGTCCGCGGCTTCCGTTTCTCCATCGCCTGGCCGCGCGTTTTCCCTGAAGGCACGGGCGCCCCCAACCCCAAAGGCCTCGACTTCTACAAAGGCCTCCTCGACGCCCTCCACGAAGCCAACATCGAGCCCTTCTGCACCCTCTTCCACTGGGATCTCCCCCAGGCCCTCGAAGACAAAGGCGGCTGGACCAGCCCCGCCACCAGCCAGGCCTTCGCCGACTACGCGCACTACACCGCCAGCCAACTCTCCGATCGCATCCGCCACTGGATGACCATCAACGAATTCGGCTCCTACATCGACGCCGGCTACGGCACCGGCGAATTCGCCCCCGGCCGCAAGCTCTCGCGCAAGGACTGGATGCAGACCCGCCACAACGCCGTCTACGCCCACGGCCTCGCCGTCCAGGCGGTGCGCGCCGGCGCCGCGCGTCCCGTTCAGGTCGGCCTGGCCGAAGACATGAGCGGTGTCATGCCTGCCATCGAGGACGACGCCCACATCCACGCCGCCGAAATCGGGCTCCGCGAAGAAAACGCCTGGCACATCACCGCTATTTTCGAAGGCCGCTACACCGATCACTACCTCCAGTCTCTCGGTGCCGACGCGCCCGTCTTCACGCCCGAAGAGATGAAGACCATCTCCAGCCCCATCGACTTCCTCGGCATCAACATCTACACCACGCGCGAAGCGGTCCCCTCCGACGCGGCTCCCGGCTACCAGATGGTCGACCGCCCGGCGAGCTACCCGCACATGGCCTCGGACTGGATCTTCTTCAACCCGCACGCCGTCTACTGGACCCCGAAGCTGGCCTCCACAATTTGGGGCGTCAAGTCGATCTACGTCACCGAGAACGGCTGCTCCTCCGACGACGTCCTCCGGCCCGAGGCTCCGAATCCTGCCGGCCAGGTCCTCGACTCGGACCGCATCATGTACCTCCGCAACTACCTCACCCAGATGCAGCGCGCCGCCGGCGAAGGCGTGCCCGTCCACGGCTACTTTCTCTGGAGCCTGCTCGATAACTACGAGTGGGCCTCCGGCTACTCCAAACGCTTCGGCATCACCTATGTGGACTTCGAGACGCAGAAGAGAGTCCCGAAGCTGTCGTACGACTTCTACAAAGAGGTCATCCGCAGCAATTCCGTGGTTTAGCAGGGATCTGGGTACCCCCACATCCCTGCTGTCGGGGATGTGGGAAGACGCGCAGAGCGCGTCCGCTCTTCCTGAACGCTGAACGCTGTACGCTGATAAGGTGTCGTTCAAAGACTTCCTCGGCAACGAGCCCACCGTCCGCCATCTGCGTGAGGCCCTCGCTGCCGGCCGACTCCCGCAATCGCTCATCCTCACCGGCCCCCGAGGCGCTGGCAAATACACCCTCGCCATCATGCTCGCCCAGGCCGCCAACTGCCTCACGCCGCCCCCCCCTGGCCCCGATGGCCTCCCCGACTTCTGCGGCACCTGCACCAATTGCCAAAGGATCGGCCAAGCCCTCGACCTCGACGCCCGCTGCGCTGAAGCCGTCACCGCCCGCGACGATCTCCGCGACGTAGACAAGCGCGATACGCGCATCCTCATCCAGACCCACCCCGACGTGCTCGTCATCCCGCCCGACCCGCCGCAGCTCCTCATCAAAATCGGACAGGTCCGCGTCCTCACCCGCGAAATCTACCGCCTTCCCGCCGAAGCCCGCCGCTCGTTTTTCATCTTCACCTGCGCCGCCTTCATGAAGGAGGCGGCCAACTCCCTCCTTAAGGTTCTCGAGGAGCCGCCCGCGTACGCCACCATCGTGCTGCTCGCCGAAAACCCCGGCGAGCTACTCCCCACCATCCGCTCCCGGGCTGGCATCTTCCGCCTCGGCGCCATCCCGACGGACCAGATCGAGAAGCTCCTCGCCGAACGCCGTCACGACCTCAAGCCTGCTGAGCGCGCTCTCATCGCCCGCCTCGCCGAAGGGGCGATCGGCCGCGCCCTGGGGTTCGATCTCTCCGCCTGGCTCGCTGCCCGCGCCGACGCCCTCATCCTTTTACGCAATGCTATGGGCCAAAACGACGCCTCCGACCTGTTCCATGTCACCGAAACCTACCGCGCCGGAGCCGAAGGCCAGGAAAAAACCGAAGCCCTCCTCCGCGCCGCCTCCTCGGTCCTCGAGGACCTGCTGCTGCTGAAGTCCGAAACCCCGCAGCTGGTCCGCAACATCGACCTGCAGCGCGAACTCGGCGCGATGGCGACCGCAGTCACCTTCGACTGGATCGAATCCGCCGCCCGTGGCCTCCGCCAGGTCGAATCCGGCATGCGCCGCAACCTGCTCCGCTCGCTCACCCTCGACAGCTTCGCCGCCCAGCTGTCGTCATCGTGAGCGAAGTCCGGCTCCTCGAGCCGGACACAGTCGAATCGACCTCCCGAGCGTCAGTAATTCGGACGAGAACCTCTCGTCCGAATTCGCGAGGGCCCGAGCGCCACCCTGCACCCTACTCCCTGTTTCCTATTCCCTATTCCCTATTCCCTGTCCTCCCCTGGATTCTCACACCCCAACCAGGTTACGATTCCATCATCATTTCCTCAGCGATCTTTCTGCCCGTGCGACGCAGCCCCGGTTTTCTGCATCACATAGGAACATCTTGTCCGTAAAGGATTATGGGAATGTCCCAGTTGCCTGCCTCGACTGTGCGGACTCTGCGCCCGCAAGCTGTTAAGCCTCCCGCACAACGAGGATCGAACGCGCTCGCCCCCGCGCCCATCCCCGGACCGATTCCTGTGCCGGCGCCTGCGCCCGCCGCGCCGAACAAGACCGTCGACCTCGACGTCATCGGCCCCCGCAAACTCATCCGCCCCACCCTGCCGGACAGCGCCCGTCGCGCGCGCCAGTTCCGTCGCGATCAGGAGCCGACGCTCATCGCGCGCTCCTTCGCGCCCCGCGCTGCCGCAACCCAGGAAAGCTCGCACGCCGAAGCCTTTTACCTGCAGAAGCAGCTGCAGACCCAGACCCCCATGGTCTTCATCCTCGACGACAACGAGAAGATCGAAGGATGCATTGAGTGGTACGACCGCAACGTGATCAAGGTGCGCAGTACCGGCTCCCGCTCTTTGTATTTCCGCGCCAACAGCCGCTCTGAGTCCGGCGCTCGAATTCTCGTCTACAAGTCGAGCATCAAGTACCTGTACAAAGCCGGAGAGAATTCGCCGCTGTAGTTGCTGCAGGATCCAACCATCTTCGGCGANNGGACACACGATCGCCGTCACCCCAGCCGCATCCAGCTCCCTTAACCCCGCATAGAGCCGCTGCGCCAGTTCCTCCGCATCGTCCCAGCGTCCCCACCGAAAAACCCGCACTCCCGGCCCCCCCACCGCATCGCGAAACGCATCCGGCAGCATCACTCCGACCGCGCCCCCTGCCACCTCACACTGCCGCACCGCCTGCGCAAACTGCTCCACCTGCACCGGACCCTCACCCTCCACCAGCACCAGCCGGGCCCGCGGCGCGTAATGCCGCCCGCCCATCCCTGGAGAAGGCGCGGCCTGCGCAGCTTCCTCCTCCCGCAGTTCCTGTCGCGAAGACACCTCTCCCGCCGTCACTGCCGCGATCTGCTCCCGCGTGATCACCCCCGGCCGATAGATCACACATCGATCCGCACGCACTTCCACCACCGTCGACTCCACGCCGTGCGTCGTCTCCCCGCCATCCAGAATGGCGTCGATGCGCCCGGCCAGATCCTCCGCCACATGCTCTGCCGTCGTCGGACTGATGCGTCCGAACCGGTTCGCGCTCGGCGCCGCCACCGGCACCCCAGCCGCCAGCAGCAGAGCCCGCGCCACCGGATGCGCCGGCATCCGCACCCCCACCCGCTCCAGCCCCGCAGTCACCAGCTCCGGAATCCTCGGACTCTTCGCCAGCAGCAGTGTCAACGGTCCCGGCCAAAACGCCTCCATCAGCCGATGCGCATCCTGGTCTACCTCCGCCGCCACCATCTCCAGCATTGCCCGATCCCCAATGTGTACGATCAGCGGATCCCACCCCGGCCGCTCCTTCGCCGCGAAAATCTTCTTCACCGCCTCGGCGTTGAGCGCATTCGCCCCCAGCCCGTACACCGTCTCCGTCGGAAACGCAACCGTCCCGCCGCCGCCCAGAATCTTCGCGGCCTCCGCGATGGCTCGCCGCGAGGCCTCGCTCTCCGGATCCGCAGCGTCGATCTTCAGCCTCAGCGTCTCCACTGGCGCATAATCTCCCTAATTCCTAAACTCTAAACTCTGCCCACCTTTCCAGAACCGCGAACGCCCTCCCTGCTCCCTCCGCCCTCCTCCCTCCTCCCTGTTCCCTGTACCCTGAACCCATGCCCACCGAAGTCGAAGTCAAGTTCCGCGTCGCCGATCCCGAGGCCCTCACCCGCCGCCTCCGCGACGCCGGCTTCCACCTCGAAACCCAGCGCACCTTCGAGCGCAACATCCTCTACGACACGCCCGACCGCCGCCTCCGCGCGCAAACCGCCATCCTCCGCGTGCGCCGGTACGGCGACCGCTGGGTCGTCACGTATAAGTGTCTCCCGCAAAACCACAACCCCGGCGCGCCCCACAAGCACCGCGACGAAACCGAAACCCAGGTGCAGGACGGCGAGGCCATCGGCCACATCTTCACCCAGCTCGGCTTCCAGCCCGCCTTCATCTACGAAAAATGGCGCACCGAGTTCGCCGACTCCACCGGACACTGCGTCCTCGACCACACCCCCATCGGCGATTACGCCGAGCTGGAGGGCCCCCCTGACTGGATCGACGCAACCGGGCACAAACTCGGCGTCGAACCGGGCGAATTTCTGACCCTCAGCTACGGCCGGCTCTTCGAGAAGTGGGTTCAGGAAACCGGCAGCTCCGCGCACAACCTCACCTTCGACGAAATTCCCGCGCCCGCCCGCTAATTCTTTTCCCGCGCGCGCCGATACCTTTTCTGAACGGCACACTTCGGGCGATGTTTGCTGCAGCCCTCCCCCTCGCCCGCATTTTGCCCTGGGAGGTGTCGCGTGCTCTCGTCCGTTTTTGCCCCCAGCCGTCGCCGCCGTGCCGCTCTCTGGCGCGCTTTTCGACGCCCGCTGGACCTGGAACTGAGGCTCGTCGCAGCTATCCATCAGGCCGAAACATCACCGGATCACGCTCCGCGCCAGGCTGACAGCTCTGCTCCCCAACCCCAGCCCACGGGCATCTCGCCCCGCGAAAGCCACGCATGAGCTTGCCGCATCCCGTGCCGGATCAACCTGCTCTTTGACCGTCTTCGGTATGCTGCAAACCCTCGACAATCTGGCCCGCCGCGCCTGCGCCATTGTCGGCGGCGATCTAACCGGTAGCCCCTTCCCCCTCGTCGTCAACGACGAACCGGGGAACCAATCTTGCCCGGTCGGTCAACATGACGCAGGAGAAACTGCAGACGAATGCACGTCGCACTTTCTGGAACGCCGTCTGCCGAACGCCGAGCGCCGTCTTCCGGTGCCCCGAGCCCGGCGCCCGGTGCCCTGAATTACACCGATGCGGTTCGCTCGCAGGACCGGTGTCCCCGACAACTCGCCCTCACTCCCCCGTCAGCGGATTCCCCTCCGCCGGCTTGATCGTCGTGGGATCCGTCGCCTGCGCCTCGCGTTCACCCACACCCGAGCTTTTCTGAACGCTGACCGCTGAACGCTGAACGCTGTCTTTCCCGTACACCCGCATCGGATCCCCCGGCAGCATTCCGTGCTCCTCCAGCGCCAGCCGGATCCGCCGCTGCGTCTCCCGCTGCGCCGCCCACTGCTGGTTTGGCTTCGTCTTCAGCTGCACCGGATAGATCACCTGCGATCCTTTGATCGCGTCCACCCCCAGCAGCACCGGATCGGCCAGATACACATTGCTGTACGCCGGATCGTTGCGCACGCTCATCGCCGCATCCTTCAGCACCTGCATCACCTCATCCGGATTCGCCGAAAAATCCACCGACACATTGATCGTCGCCAGCGAATAGTCCCTCACCAGGTTCGCCACCGTCGTGATCTGCGAATTGGGAACGATATACAGCGTCCCGTCTCCGCCCCGTATCTGCGTCCGCCGCAGCGTCATCGTTTCCACCGTGCCGCTCACGCCCGCAACCGTCACCACATCGCCTACGTTGTACTGGTCCTCCACCAGGATCAGAAACCCGTTGAAGCAGTCCTTCACGATGTTCTGCGCCGCCAGCCCGATCGCCACGCCCGCCACGCCCGCGCTGGTCAGCAGCGGACCAAGGTTGAACCCGAAGACCGACAGAATCTGCAGCGTGGCCAGCACGATAATCACGCCGATCCCGGTCGCCCGGATCACCGACGTCAGCGTCCGCACCTGCGCGTAGTGCCCCGTCGTGCTCGCCTGCCGTTCCGCGAGTCTCAGGATGTGCCGGCTGATCAGCCCCAGCAGCCACATCAGCAGCCAGCACAGCAGTGCGACTCCGACCAGCCTCTCCAGTTTCTCGTGCAGGAAATCCTGCAGGTCGAGAACGTACTTGTCCCACAGCCCGGCAAAGAACTCCCGCCGTCCGGCCATCAGCAGCAAGGTCTGCATCGCCTTCTCAGCATACCGTTCCCGCGTTTATCTTCCCCTTCCGGATTCGGGCTTATAATTCTTCCCGATCCCCGCGGCGCGGCTCCATGCCCGTCCGCCGCGCAGGAGGAGACATCATGACCCGCATGGCCACTTCGATCCGGAGCATCCGGCTCTCTGCGATGTTCCTCGCCTTCGCCTTTGCCGCGCTCGCCTGCGGAGCGCAGCAATCGACGCCCGTGACCCCCATCCACCAACCCAGCGCCGCGGCGGCCGATGACTCTCTCTATGGCGACGCCGGCGCCCCTCTCCCGCGCGACCCTGAACGGGTCCGCATGCTGCGCGAGATGTCGCGCGACCGCAGCGCTCTGCGCCAGAAAGAGATTGTCGAGGATACGAATCACCTGATGGATCTGGTGAAACAGCTCAAGGATGCCGTGGACAAGAGCAGCAAGGACCAGCTGTCTCTTTCGGTCGTCAACACCGCCGCGGAAATCGAAAAGCTCGCCAAATCCGTGAAGGAAAAGATGCGCGACGGCCAATAAGACAGCGTTCAGTGTTCAGTAATCAGCGTTCAGCCATTCAACTGAACGGCGCTTTCAGAGCTTCTCGCGCATCGACCAGAGCATTCTGCCAGTCTCGTCGGCGAGCTTTTCAGCCGTTGCAATTTTCACTGAATCGCCCAAACCAAGCTCGCGGGCAATCACTAGTTGCGTCTGTACCTCCAAAGTTGAACCTCGGGCCACACCCAGGAAGCTCCGGAACTCCCCCTTGGTAGACCTGCCATACCCCTCAGCAATGTGGCTGGCGACAGAGACTCCCGCCCGCCGCAGCTGGCTCGTTAGCCCATAAATCTCCTCGCGCGGGCGATTTCGCCATCGCTCTCCCTCCTTCAGTCCAGCCCGTTCTAACAACTGAGCGCTCGGCATTTGATCGCCACGGAACGCCAGCGCTCCGAACCCTGGTACCAACTCCCGTTCGATTGCGCCACAGGCTGCCAACATACCAGGAAGTCTCGTTTCCGTACAGCGCCGATGCTCCCGATCGCCAATCGCCGTTCTGAACGCTGAACGCTGACAACTGAACGCTGCCTTTGCCAATCCCCCTCCCGTACCCCATCCCCGTTACCTTCCAACCATTGCCTTATCCTCCTCTCCTCGCGATACAATCTTCCGTCGCCCCCGCTTCGGGGCGCTGCAGCGAAAGGGGTTCGCAATCGCCGTCGCACGAACTAAACTGAAGGTGGCGAACATCTAAGGAAGCAGAGGTCCGCATGGCGCGCACCGCAATCTCTGGCGCTGAACTCAAAAAAACGGTCGAGCAAGCCTCCCGCAACGGTAACGGCAGCGGACCCGGCCTTCCTCCGGAAAAGCTCCTCGAGATCTACCGCCTCATGGTCGTCTCGCGCCGCACCGACGACCGCGAGATCATCCTCAAGAACCAGCAGAAGGTCTTCTTCCAGATCTCCGGCGCCGGCCACGAAGCCCTGCTGGTCGCCGCCGGCCTCTCGCTCCGCCCCGGCTACGACTGGTTCTTCCCCTATTACCGCGATCGCGCCCTCTCCCTCGCCCTCGGCACCACCGTTGAAGAGCAGCTCCTCCAGGCCGTCGGCGCCGCATCCGACCCGGCCAGCGGCGGACGCCAGATGCCCTCGCACTGGTCCGACCCAGAACTTCACATCGTCTCCGCCTCATCCTCCACGGCCACGCAATGCCTGCAGGCCGTCGGTTGTGCGGAGGCTTCGCTCTACCTCACGCAGCATCCTGAAGCCGCAAAGCCAGGCGATCCCGAACACGCCGACTACCGTCAGTTCCACGCCGTCGACTTCCACGGCGACGAGGTCGTCTACGTCTCCATCGGCGAAGGCGCAACCTCCCAGGGCGAGTTCTGGGAATCCATCAGCATCGCCTCCAATCGCAAGCTCCCCGTGCTCTTCGTCGTCGAAGACAACGGCTACGCCATCTCTGTCCCCGTTGAAGTCAACACGCCCGGTGGCAATATCTCGCACCTTCTCGCGGCGTTCCCCCATTTCCATTTCGAAGAAGTCGACGGCACCGACCCCGTCGTCTGCATGAAGGCCTTCGAGACGGCCGTCGCCCACTGCCGCGCCCGCAAAGGGCCCGCGCTCGTCCACGGCCACGTCATCCGCCCCTACGCCCACTCTTACTCCGATGACGCGCGTCTGTACCGTCCCGAGTCCGAGCGCGACGCCGAAGCCATGCGCGACCCGATCCAGAATTTCCGCGCCTATCTGCTCCATGAAAAAATCGCCGGCCCCGAAGTTCTGGACCGCATCGAGAAGCAAGCCGACGACGAAGTCCGCCAGGCCGCTGAGCGCGCCCTCGCCGCACCGTTCCCTTCCACCGAGCCGGCAGCGATCCTCCGCCACCGCTACTCCGAGGACTACGACCCCACGCGCGCTGAGCTACAGACGGCCCCTGCCAGCGACGGCGCCCCGCGCACCATGGCCGACCTTATCAATGCCTGCCTCCACGACGAAATGCGTCGCGACCCCCGCATCGTCGTCTTCGGCGAAGATGTCGCTGACTGCTCCCGCGAAGAGTATCTCGCGCAAAAGCAGGTCAAAGGCAAAGGCGGCGTCTTCAAGCTCACCGCTGGCCTGCAGTGCGAATACGGCTCCGGCCGCGTCTTCAATGCCGCGTTAGCCGAAGCCGCCATCGTCGGCCGCGCCATCGGCATGGGCGTCCGCGGCCTCAAGCCTGTCGCCGAAATTCAGTTCTTCGACTACATCTGGCCCGCGATGCACCAACTCCGCAACGAGCTCAGCGTCCTCCGCTGGCGCTCCAACGGAACCTGGGCCGCCCCGGCTGTCATCCGCGTGCCCATCGGCGGCTATCTCACCGGCGGAGCCCTCTATCACTCGCAATCCGGCGAGAGCTTGTTCACGCACACGCCCGGCCTCCGCGTCGTCTTCCCCTCCAACGCCCTCGACGCCAACGGCCTGCTCCGCACCGCCATCCGCTGCGACGACCCCGTGCTCTTCTTCGAGCACAAGCGCCTCTATCGCGAAACCTACGGCCGCGCGCCTTATCCCGGCCCGGATTACACCATCCCCTTCGGCAAGGCGAACATCGTCCGCGAAGGCTCGCACCTCACCCTCATCACTTACGGAGCGATCGTGCCCCGTGCGCTCCAGGCCGCGCAGCGCGCCCATCGCGAACTCGGCATCGAAACCGAGATCCTCGACCTGCGCACCCTCAATCCCTACGACTGGGAAGCCATCGCGACCTCCGTCACAAAAACCAGCAAAGTCATCGTCGCCCACGAGGACACGCTCAGCTGGGGCTACGGCGCTGAAATCGCCGCCCGCATCGGCGAAGAACTCTTCGACTCCCTCGACGCCCCGGTCCGCCGCATCGGCGCCATGGATACCTTCGTCGCCTACCAGCCCGCGCTCGAAGACGCCATCCTCCCGCAACCGGAGAATATTTTCCAGGCCATCGCCGGCCTGGCGAAGTATTAGCTCCTGGCACGACGCACCGCCCTCCCGCAGGCCGAGCGTCGCCTCAACCACGGCGGAGATCACTACGGCGGATTCGGTGCCGCTCCTCAGCATTCTGAAGAGAGCCGCCTGGGTGCCCATGTCCCTGGTGCTGCGGACATCGGCATCGCCCGCCGCGCGACTCCTCCTCGAATGCGGCACGGACACGTTGTCAGGGCACGACTTCAGTCGTGCCGAAAATCACCACGCCGAAGGCGCTTCCTTGCTGCCGCAGGCCGTCCCCTGGGGGCTCCCGTCGCGCGAAGGCGCGATGGGGCCTAAACCTCGTCAGATCTCCGCCATCCCTATCGCTCCCGAACGCCGAACGCGGAACGCGGAACGCCCGCCTTTCCTGAACGCTGAGCGCTGACAACTGAACGCTGCTCTTACGGCAAATGATCCACGTAGCACGCCCCGTTCGTCGCCTGCGCCGGCGGGCTGGGCGGCGTCATCCACGGCGGCGCGCTGAAGTCGAAGAACTCCGTCATGTCTATCTGCGCCGCGTCCCGCTTGGTCAGCGCCGACAGACTAAACCGCGTCTCGATCAGCTTCAGAATCGCTGTGTGATCCGCAACCGTGTGCGATACATAATTCTTCTTCGCATACGGCGAAATCACGATCAGGGGCAGCCGATACCCCGTATACGTAAAGTCGCACGTCGGTCCCGTCGTCGTTGTGCAGATATCCCCGGGCAAAAAATCCACCGGCTTGATGCCATCCGGGCTCACCGCCGGCTGCGGAGATACGTGATCGTAGAAGCCGCCCGGCTCATCGAAGGTCAGAATGAAAACCGAACTCGACCACGAAGAACTCTGCATCAGCCCGTTGATCAGCGTCTCCACATAAGCCGCGCCCGACTGGATGTCGCTCGGCGCCGCATCCGAGTTTGTCGGATGCTCGTCCAGTCCCGCATCCGTAGCCGGCTCGATCTGCGCCACCTGGGGCAGCGTCCCGTTCTGCAGATCGGTGAAGTATTGCGAGATGGGCGCAATGTTATTCGGATACTGCGTCACGATCGTGTTCGCGAACGTGAAGTTCTGCACGTAGCTCAGCTGAATGAGACACGATGCCTGATATGGCGGCCCGGAACAGCCGCTGTTGGTCGGATCGACGTAAATCTTCCAGCTAATCCCCGCGCTCTGCAGCTCCTGGAATATCGGCGGCGCCGTGAGCTTCGCCGTGTCCTGCGCGTCGGTGCCCTCCGGATACACATAACCCTGCGAGGTCGCCGCGATCAGATACTCGCGGTTCGGATGCGTCCGCGTCATCACCGGAGCGAACCACCGGTCCGACGTCGCGAAGTTCGACGCCATGTAGTAGTAGTAGTTCAGATCCCCGCCATCGTAGTAGCCGATCGCGCGCAGTCCATTCGTGTCGTTGAACGGTGGGCTCATCTCCCGCGAATCGTGCCCCGCCGAATAAACAAACCCATTCAGCGCCGCCGCGCTGTTGCCCACCGGATCGTTGTAATCCCAGTCGATGTGCGACTCGTTCCACGACGGGCTCGGATTCTCCGCGCACTGCGTCACCAGATGGAACGACGTCACCGGATTGTTCGGATCGTAAGAGCAGTCCGCCGGCGGCGGCTGGCTCGGATCGCATCCCGGATTCGAAGGCGCCGGCCCCTGCAGCGGTGCTGCCCCCGACGTCGGGTTCAACTGCGGCAGTCCGTCAAACGACTGATCTGCGTACCCGTTCTGCGCCCAGTACTGCCGCAGCGCTCCGAAATAGTGGTCGAACGACCGGTTCTCCTGCGCAAGAAAAACGATGTGTTTGATCGAGGACAGGCTCGCCGTCGTTCCACCCCCGCCGCCGGTGCCTCCACCGCCGCCGCCGGTGCCCCCGCCCCCTCCACCACCGCCGGTGGTTCCGCTTCCACTCGACGTTCCACAGCCCAGGCTTAGCAAGGACAACGAGGAACAACAGAGAAATGCCAGTATTAACTTGGTACGCAAAGGGGTCTCGAGCCTCCTCGTGAAGTCACCCAGCTTGGATGCGCAATTGCGTCCTCGCGTTTTCTCCATCGTCTGGCCAATCGCCGCTACATGTCTGCTGTTCCGTTCACCGGGTTGCCTTCTGTTAGTCCAGCCGCCAATGACTGTCGAATCCGGCTTCGTGGCACCGCACCCATAACCTATGGCCTGTCAACCACTCCCGGCATCAGGTGAGCCCCAACGATGAGTGCCCCCTTCTGATCGCCTGCGCATTCGGGCGATCAGGGTGGGCACCGGGCGGGAGCCTGATCCATTTCCCGAAGCCTGCTCGCAGGACCCCCCGACTGCACGGCATAATGGTCCAGACAAACGAACGGCGGCGAATTCATGTTCCGAAAAACTCAGTCCATGCAAATTGGGAACGCAATGGGAATCAACTGCGTGGGTGCAGCCGCAGCCGGTGCTCGCGCCATCGGAGCCCTCGCGGTGGGTGCCTGTGCCATCGGAGCCCTGGCGATCGGCGCCCTTGCGATCCGGCGTTTGGCTGTCGGCAAGGCGAAGTTCAAATCTCTCGAAATCGAGACGCTCACCGTCTCCCACCTGCGCGTTGCTGACATTGAAGTCACCCACCACCTGCACCTGCCTGGCGGCGATTCGCTAAGCTCCCATCGCTGACGCTCCACAACGGACGTGGCAAAAAGTAATCGGCGCACACAGAAACGGACCTGCCTGGTTCTGGCGCCCAGTTTCCCACCATGCACGGTTTCCGGGAGCGGTGGAGTTGTCGCCTGCCGGCGCGCCCGCGTTTATCGAGCGCCGTACGGCTACTTCTTCACCGCTTCCAGAATCGCCTTCTGGTTCTTCAGAATCTCCTTCTGATTCGCCAGAATCGCATCCAGTCCCTTCTGGTTCTTCTTAATCGCGCCCTGATTGCTCAGGATCGTCTTCTGGTTTGAAAGAATCGCCTTCTGATTCGCGATAATCGTCTTCTGGTTCGTGATCACTGCGTCTGCCATCATCTCTCTCCGAATTGGGTTGGCTGCGTCGGCGGCCATTCTCAACGAACGTAGCATGGTCTCGCATCCGCTGTAAGAAGGAGTTTCTCTTCCCTCCTCCGATGGACTGCCGCACAGCATTGCTTGCCCTCTGACCCGCCGACTCGCTGACCTGACTCGTCAACTTGCCGCCTGCTTTCCTGTACGCTGAACGCTGAGAACTGAACGCTATTCATGCCCACCCTCCAGGTCAAAACCGCCTCCGCCGACTACCCCGTCTTCGTCGGCCGCAATCTCTTCCCTGCGATCGCCCGCGCAAAGCGCCTCCGCCAGTGCGGGAAAGTTTTCGTCGTCACCTCACCCGAAATCTGGGCTCTCTGGGGCAAGAAATTCCTCGCTGCCTTTCCCAAAGATCAGCAGCCCACCGTCCTCTTCCTTCCCGCCGGCGAGCGCTTCAAGCGCCTGAGCCAGATCGAGCGCCTCGCCTCCGAACTCGCCGCAGCCGGCGCCGACCGCTCCTCGGTCCTCATCGCCTTCGGTGGCGGCATCATCGGTGACCTCGCCGGCTTCCTCGCCGCCATCTACATGCGCGGCATCGACTACCTCCAGGTCCCCACCACCCTGCTCGCCCAGGTCGATTCCTCGGCCGGCGGCAAGACCGGCGCCAACCTCGCCTCCGGCAAAAACCTCATCGGAAGCTTCCACCATCCGCGTGCCGTCTTTGCCGACATCGATGTCCTCCAGACCCTCCCCGACCGCGAGCTGCGCGCGGGTCTATACGAAAGCGTCAAAGCCGGCATCATCCGCGACGCCGCGCTCTTCCGCTTCATGGAGAAAAATTCCGAGAAGATCCTCTCCCGCGACCCTGCCGCACTCGAGCGCGTCATCACCGCGTCGATTCGCATGAAAGCCCAGGTCGTCGGCATCGACGAGCGCGACTCCGGCCTGCGCATGGTTCTCAACTACGGCCACACCCTCGGCCACGCCATCGAATCCGCGACCAACTACCGCGCGCTCCTCCACGGCGAAGCCATTGCCTGGGGGATGCTGGCCGCGCTCCGCATCGCGCTGGCCCGCAAGACCGTTGGGCGCGACCAGGCCGAGCGCATCGAGCAGACCCTGCTCGCCTATGGACCGCTCCCGCCCTTCCGCTCCACGCCGGCCAAACTGCTCACCGCCGCCGGTCGCGACAAAAAGAATAGCGCCGGAACCCGGCGCTTCATCCTTCCCCAAGGCATCGGCAACGCAGTGGTCGCCGAAGATGTAACCGATCAGGAGCTCCATGCGGCAGTGGAATGGCTCCTTACACATGCGCGGAGAGGGTTTTCTAATCCCTAAACTCTAATCTCTAAACTCTGCTTTTCAGTCGACAGCAAGCGAAAGCTGATGCCGCACATCCGCGCCGCGCACCCAGAAGATCACGTCGGTCGCGATGTTCGTCGCGTGGTCCGCAATCCGCTCCAGGTTGCGTGAGATCAAAATCGCCGGTAGTGCCTGGTCCGCGCACTCCGGCTTGTCCTGGATCACCTTGGTCAAATCCGTGATCGCCACCCGGTTCATCCGGTCGATCTCGTCGTCCATCTCGCGCACCGACTCGGCCACCATCGCGTCCCCATCCAGCAGCGCCTGCAGCGCCGTTCGGATCATCCGCCCGGCAAAATCGCCCATGCCCGCAATGTCCACCGGCAGGTCCAGCGGATCCTGTTCCATCAGGTCCAGCGTCCGGACCGCGATGCTCACCGCCATGTCCCCGATCCGCTCCAGATCGCCATTAATCTTGATCACCGCCAAAATGAATCTCAGGTCGATGGCCATCGGCTGCTCCCTCGACAGCAGCTCGTACGCCATCTCGTCCACTTCCCGCTGCGCCGTGTTGATGGCCGTCTCGTTCTCGCGCACATACTGGCATAGTCCCTCGTCGCGCTGCAGCCACGCGTCCACCGCCGACTCCACCGCCTGCTGCGACAGCGCTGCCATGGCCAGCAGCTTGTCCTTCAGTTCCGCCAGTTGCTGATGAAAATGGATCCGTGGCAACGTTCCCTCCTCCTCATTCCGCCGCGGTTCCTGGGATGCACCCGAGCCGACAGACGAAACCAATCTTTGTATTGTGCATCCGCGTCCATAAATACTTTGCAAATTTTCGAGGCCCACCGTTACTCTGGTGAGCCTGCGATTTCGACGCGTCCAGTCCGCTAACGTACCGACTCGTCGCGGCAACCGTGAATCCCACCTCCGTCGTACCCGCCGAACGCAGGCGTTACGTGCCGGAGCCCGGCGTCACCCCAGCCTCTTCTCCGCCTCCCGAGCCGCCTCGTAAATCTCATCGAACGACTCCACCGCGTACAGCACCTTCTGCTCTTCCGACACCAGAAACTGCTGCTCCAGCACCAGGTCCAGATTGAAGTCCCGAATCTCCGGCCGCCCCTCGATCACGTGCGTGCCCTCGCCGTGCGAAGAGATCAGCCCGCTCCCGTACAGCTTCACCTTCCCCTTCTGCCGGATCACCCCAAACTCCACGGTGAACCAGAAGAGCCGCCCCATCTTCTCGAGCTTGTCCTTATCGTGCATCAGCCCCGCGCACACCCGCCCGTAGTGCTGCAGAAAATCCGCGAACACTGGATGCGCATGCATCGGCACAT
>PMAM01000361.1:8653-9354 GCA_003152595.1 Acidobacterium sp. | reverse complement strand
CTGGAGATCCGGCCTGAGGAGACGGTGCCCGCGCTGATCGAGGACGTAGGGTTGCGGCGACGTGGACTGCAGGAGCGGGCGGTGTGGAAGCATCGGCGGAAGGACGGTTCCATCATCGCCGTCGAGATTGTGTGCCACGACCTGGAGTTCGACCGGACCGAGGCGATGCTGGTGGCCGCCTACGATGTGACGGAACGGCAACGTGCGCAGGAGGCGGCCCGGGTGGCGGAGGAGAAGTACCGGGCGATCTTTGACTATGCGGTGGTGGGGATTTTCCAGCACACGCCGGAGGGGCGGCCGCTGAACATCAACCGTGCCTTCGCGAAGATGCACGGTTACGATTCCCCGGAGCAGTTGCTGGCGGAGGTCTCCGATGCAGCGGCGCAGTTGTTTGTCGAGCCGGAGCGAATGGCGGAGATTGTGCGGGCGGCGCTCGAAACCGGGATCGTGCGCGGGGCGGAAGTGGAGCTATACCGAAGGGACCGGAGCCGGTTCTGGGTGATGGTGAACCTGCGCGCCGTGAAGGATTCATCGGGCGCGTTGCGGCTGTTCGAAGGAACAGCGGAGGACATCACGGACCGGAAGGCAGCGGAGGCGCAGGTGAAATTCCTGGCGTATCACGACGCGCTGACCGGATTGCCGAACCGGATGCTGTTCATGGACCGGCTGGAGAATGCGCTGGCGGGAGCGCGGAGGAAGCC
>PMAM01000361.1:0-8597 GCA_003152595.1 Acidobacterium sp. | reverse complement strand
TCACGAGGAGTTTTGCGATTCAGAGCCACAGCCTGAGCACGAGCTGCAGTATCGGCATCAGCCTGTATCCGGAGGACGGGGCCGACGGGGAGACGCTGATTCGGAAGGCGGACGCGGCGATGTATGCGGCGAAAGAGGGCGGCAGCAACGATGTGCGCTTCTTTTCGGGGGAGATGGGCCGCCGGGCGGAGACTCAGCTGGCGATCGAAAGCGAGATGCGGTCGGCGCTGGCACGGGGAGAATTTTTTCTGGAGTATCAGCCGGTGATGGAGGTCGCCAGCCAGGAAATTGCTGGGGCGGAGGCGCTGGTGCGCTGGCAGCATCCGCAACTGGGATGCATGGCGCCGGAAGAGTTCATTCCGGAAGCGGAGCGCAGTGGGCTGATCCTGCCGCTGGGCGAATGGGTACTGCGCAGGGCATGCGCACAGGCAACGGCCTGGCAGAGAGAAGGCCTGAAGGCGGTGCCGGTGGCGGTGAATGTCTCGGCGCTGCAATTCCGTCAGCAGGAGTTCTCCGGGCTGGTGCGCAGGGTGCTGGCTGAGTCGGGTTTGGCGCCGGAGTATCTGGAGCTGGAGTTAACGGAGAGCCTGCTGATGTCGACGGGGGGCGCCGTCAATCCATGCCTGCGGGAGCTGAACGAACTGGGCGTGGGACTGGCGATCGACGATTTCGGAACGGGCTACTCGAGCCTCGGATATCTGAAGCGGTTTCGGGTGAGCAAACTGAAGGTGGACCGCTCGTTCATCCGGGACGCTGCAACGGACGCCGATGACGCCGCGATCACGAAGGCGATTATCGGGCTGGCGAAAAGCCTGCACCTCCGGGTGGTGGCCGAAGGAGTGGAGACCGAGGCACAGTTCCGGCTGCTGCGAGAGTGGGGGTGCGACCAGATCCAGGGGTATTACCTGAGCCGGCCGGTGGCAGCGGCGGAGATGGCGCGGATGCTCAAGGACGAAAGGCTGAAATACGAATCAGCCCCGGCAGCGCAGAAGCAGGAGTCGGTCGCGTCCGCTTAGTATTCGGTTCCGTCAATCAAAGAAGAGGAGCTACGGCTGCGATGAATTGCGTACACACTGCGCGCATACAATCGGAGTGCATCTGTGCTGCGGATCGGAGGGCGCGATGAAATCGCTGCTGCTGCGGGAATACGGCCACCTGGAGATTGCGGAGATGCCGCGGCCGGAGCCCGGGCCCGGAGAAGTGCTGGTGCGCGTGGCGGCGTGCGGCATCTGCGGGAGCGACGTGCACGGATACGACGGATCTTCGGGACGACGAATTCCGCCGCTGGTGATGGGGCATGAGGCCGCGGGGACAGTAGCGGCGGTGGGCGCGGGAGTGCAGGGGTTTCGCGCCGGGGAACGGGTTACGTTTGACTCGACGGTGTATTGCGGGGACTGCGATTATTGCCGCCGCGGCGAGATGAACCTTTGCGATCGGCGCGAAGTCGTCGGCGTTTCATGCGGTGACTATCGGCGGCACGGGGCGTTCGCGGAATTTGTCACAGTGCCGGAGCGAATTGTGTACCGGCTGCCCGATGCGATGGGATTTTCCGAGGCGGCGATGCTGGAGGCGATTTCGGTGGCGCTGCACGCGGTGCATCTGGCTGGCGAGGGCAAGCGGCGTTCGGCGCTGGTGGTGGGTGCGGGGATGATCGGGCTGCTGACGATGCAGGCGGCGCGGGCGCTCGGGTATGCGCGCGTCATGATTGCGGACATCGACGCGACGCGGCTGGAGCTGGCGCGGAAGCTGGGGGCGGATGCTGTGCTGCATCTGAAGGGCGCGGAGTTGGTGGATGAGGTTCGGAAACAGACCAGCGGGCACGGTGCGGACGTGGTTCTGGAGGCGGTGGGACGAAACGAGACGGTGGCTGCGTCGATCGACAGCGTGCGTAAAGGCGGGACAGTGGTGCTGATCGGGAATATCGCGCCCGAGGTGACGCTGCCGCTGCAGAAAGTAGTTTCGCGGCAGATCCGGCTGCAGGGCAGCGCGGCCTCTTGCGGGGAGTATCCGGAGGCAATGGAGCTGGTGGCGAGCGGGAAGATCCGGATCGAGCCGCTGATCACCGCAGTGGCGTCGCTGGAAGAGGGACCGCGGTGGTTCGAGCGGCTGCACGCGGGAGAGCCCAACCTGATGAAGGTGGTGTTGTCTCCGGATCCGGCGGTGGTTGGGGCGGGACGATGAGCGAGGTTGCGGAGAAGGTGTTCGATCTGAGCGGCCAGGTGGCGGTGGTCACGGGGACGAGCCGCGGGCTGGGGCAGTATCTGGCGCGGGCGCTGGCGAAGGCGGGCGCGGATCTGGTGATCACGAGCCGGACACGCGAATCGCTCGCGGAATTCGAAGCGGAGATGAAGGCTCTGGGGCGGCGTGTGGTGTCGCTGGAGCTGGACGTGCGGGATGAGGCGAGCATCCGGCGAATGGCGGAAGAGGCGCAGGCGGCGTTTGGACAGATTCACATCCTGGTGAACAATGCAGGATGCAACGTGCGCAAGCCCGCGCTCGACGTGACGTGGGATGACTGGAACCTGGTGCTGGAGACGAATCTGCGCGGCAGCTTTTTTGTGGCGCAGGCGATGGCGCGCGGGATGATCGAGCACGGGTACGGACGCATCATCAATATTGGTTCGGTCACGAGCGTGTTTGGGTATGCAGGCCTGGCTCCGTATGGCGCAAGCCGGGGCGGGATTCGTCAGCTGACGATGAGTCTGGCCGATGACTGGGGCAGGCATGGCGTGACGGTCAATTGCCTGGCGCCAGGGTGGTTCCGCACAGAGCAGAACAAGGTGATGTATGAGGATCCGCAATGGGTGGAGTATCTGATCGAGCGCATTCCGGTGAGGCGGCCGGGACAGCCGCATGATCTGGATGGGGCGGTTGTGTTTCTGGCTTCGGAGGCGAGCCGCTACGTGACCGGGCAGACGCTGCTGGTGGATGGCGGGATCTCGACGGGCGCGATGCGGGCCACGGTGGCGAAGAAGTAGTCGCCGCTACGCTGCCTGCTTCTCCGGCATTGCAACAGGGCGAATCTCTCCGAGCAGGAAGATGTATCCAGCGATGCCGATGACAAGGTAGGCACCTGCAACGGCGAACGCCGCGGTGAAGGAGTGGCGCGTTCCGACCAGGTAGCCGGTGACGGCGGGCGCGACGATTCCGGAGATCTGATTCGAAAGGTTCATGATGCCGCCGACCGAGCCGACGCTGTCGCCGGGGGCGATGAGCGAGGGGACCGACCAGCCAACCGGGGAGGCGGCGGAGAGTCCGCCGATGGAGACACTGATCCAGAAGAGGGCGTGAGCGAGCGAGTGCGCGTGCGCGGCGCCGAGGATGCCGAGGCCGAGCGTGAGTCCGGTAATGAGGACGGTGCGGCGGACGGCACTGGGGCTGCGGCCACGACGGATCAGCGCGTCGACGAGCCATCCGCCGACAAAGAGATCAGCGACGGTTGCAAATAGCCATGGNNTAGAAGGTGTAGTTGTAGGAGCCCATCCCGAGGGCGAGGCCGATGACCTTGCGCTGGCGGAAGAGGTAGCTGAGCGGAACGCGGTGATGGATGCGCGGCCGGGCGGCTTCCTCGGTGAACGAGCGGTGGTCGGGGTGCGGGTCGCGATAGATCCAGAAGAAGAGCAGGAAGAANNGCCGGTGGCGAAGCTGCGCTCGCGCGGCGGGAACCAGTAGCCGATGGCTTTGGCGTTGGCGGGGAAGGTGGGCGCTTCGCCGATGCCGAGGAGCAAGCGGGCGCCGAAGAAGCCGCCGATGCTGGGTGTGAGGGCGGCGGCGAAGGAGGCGATGCTCCAGAGGAAGGTGCTTACGCAGCCGACGCGGCGGACGCCGAAGCGGTCGAGCAGGTAGCCGGAGGGAAGCTGGCAGAGGGCGTAGGTCCAGTTGTAGGCGCCGGCGAGGAGGCCGAAGGTGAGTTCGGAGAGGCCGAAGCGGGCGACGATGGCGTCGTGGGAGACGGTGAGGTTGACGCGGTCGAAGTAGTTGACGAGGACGCCGAGGGAGAGGAGGACGGCGATGTTCCAGCGGCCGGCGAGGCGCGGGGCAGGGGCTGCGGCAGAGGCTGGGGTCGGCGGCATCGCGGATGGCGGGACTGAGCCAGTCTAGACCAAGCGCGCTGAGTCCCGGGCTCCTGGTTGCGGCACCGGGCTCCGGGCACCCCAGATCATTACTGGCCGGCGTAGTAGCCGTTGCGGGTCTGGATGTAGAGCTTCTTGTCCTTCGGCAGCGTGAGGTCGACGCGATGGAAGCCGGCGGAAGCGGCGTCGGCATTGGGGACGTAGCCGAGCCGATATTGGGAGCGGAGTTCGTCGCCGATCTGGGAGTAGATGGCGGCGAAGGTCTGTTTGCCCTTGACCTCAAACATGCGGCCGCCGGTTTCGCCGGTGATCTGAGCGAGAACCTTGCGGCCGTCAACGTGTTGCTCTTCGCGCCGTCCGCCCCCACCGCCGGGATAGCCGCCACCGCCAGGGAAGCCGCCGCGTCCGCCGAAGCCGCCGTGGCCGTATCCGCCGGAAGGGTGCTGCTCGCCTTTGAAATAGATCGCGTAGACCACGGTTTCGGCGCGCTGCGCGGCGGCGATGGCGCTGGCCATGGTTTCCATGCTGCCGCGGTCTTCGCCATCGGTGAGGACGATGACGGCTTTGCGGCCCTGCTGCTTCTGCATGAGGTCGGAGGAGGCGAGGTAGATGGCGTCGTAGAGGGTGGTGCCGCCGCCATGGAAACCGCCGTGGCGGCCGTGTCCACCGTAGCCGCCGGAGTTGCCGGAGCTTTGGGAATCGTCGCCGTCCTCGACGCCGACCTGGCTGAGCGCGGCGCGGAGTTTAGGCACGGAGGGGGTGAGGCTCTGGAGCAGGTCGGCCTCGTGGGCGAACTGGATGAGGAAGGCCTGGTCGGGCAAGCGGCCGGCGGGTGCAGTCATCATCTGGTCGAGAAAGGCTTCACTGGCGGTTCGCTCGTCCTCGAGGGCGCTGCGGACCGAGCCGCTGGTGTCGACGAGGAGGCCGAGGGTGAGGGGGAGATTGTTGTCGCGGTCGAAGTAGCGGATGGGCTGCGGGTGGCCGTCGACGGCGAGGGCGAAGTCGGATTGGGTGAGGGTGGTGATGAGGGCGCCATTCTTGTCGCGGACGATGACGGGGAGGTTGACGAGCTGGGCGTTGACGGTGAGGGTGGGGGTGGCGGGGGTTGGCGCGGGCGGCGGGGTGGCTTGGGCGTTGAGCGAGGGGCCGGCCGCGAGGGCGATTAATAGCGAAATGCGGCGCAGGATGGGGTGGGGGTGCATGGGGAATAGACGGAGGGTGGGGGGTGGGAGTTAGGGGTGGGGTGGTTTCGTCCGGAACCGAACGGGTCTTGCGGCGGGCGATCCCAGTTCTCGCGAGCCATTATGAGGCTGGCGGAGTCCAGACACGGTACCGGATAGCGACACGCCCCTCCCCTCCCCCCTCCCCGTCGTGCGGGAGTCTGATTGATTCGGCGGGAGTTACGATGTATTGACTCCGTTGACAACAGGCCCGGGGATGGTCCTGATCCCGAGATGCGGGATCCAGGTTGTGTCTGTTTTGGGTGACCCATTGCATCGTGCAGATCGTTCTCGCTTTCGTTTTCGTGAGCAATCCGATGACGAGCCCCTTCCCGAGAGTTGAGGCGAGAGACAGTCGATGAGACTGGCCACTCGCGAGATGGCACTCCGAAAATGGAAAAGCTCTGTGCGCCGAATGTGGCGGACAGAGCTTTCCCGTGATCTCAGGGTAGGTTTTTTGCGGGGTTGAGGCAAGGGAAATCGGTGGGGTGGACGGTACGGAGGTACCGAAGGACGGCGTTCAGTGCTCAGCGTTCAGCGCTCAGGAGACACGGCGGCGGGATGTCTACCGGTTTCCGGTGCCATTGCAGCGTGGGCATTTGATCTCGCCACGGCCGTGGCAATGGGGGCAGTTGGTTGCGATCACGGCCAGCGTGATTTCGGTGCCGCTGCCATCGCAACGCGGACAGGTGACCGTTCCGCTTCCGCCGCATCTGGACAGTTGCTGGACATCGGAGGAGAGGATAGCTCTTTTGGGGTGGACGACGCGACGCCCGCGACGGGTGGGCGGTGGGATTCGGAGGAAGTGGGGTTTCCCGTTTTGGGAAGAGTCCGCTGCGCCTCCTGCGGGGCTCCGCGGACGGCCTGCGGCAGCAAGGAAGGCGCTTCGCGCTACCGCTTAGCCGGACCTAACTGATCTTTCTTTGGGTGGCTGAGTGGCGCTGTTGCAGATGGACCAGGCGTCGGTTGAAGCTGTATTGGTGAAGTACGCGTCACGCTTATTTGTGTGGGCGTTTGTGCTGTGATCGACGGCGTGGCGCGCCACAAGTCCAAACCCAACAAGCCGACCCACGTAGCAAGAAACAAGAATGGCAGCAGGAACCATGGCGCAATGATCCTGACCCATCTCATGGCGGGGGGTGCGAAAAATCCGATGACGCCCGGTCCGCGGTAGTTCAGCGGCTTATTGTCGTCCCACCAATCGAGCAATTTACCTGTCGCTATTGAAGCAGTTCGCAGTGACGCTGCGATGAGTGCGGAGACCGCAATGCCCAGACAGCAAAGGGCAAAAACAGGCCATTTGCCCTTATCCCACATCACGCAGGTTCCGGCGAGCAGCAACCCCTGAAACGTCCCTAGCCACCCCATTCTCTGATGGATTGCGTCAGATTCGTGATACAGCATCGAACGCACCGTATCAGCGAGGTCCTTGACCGCGCCCTCGCTGATGACTGGGGCGGTCGGATTTGGCTTTTTCAAGGTCTCGCTTCCTTTGAGGCAAGGGTGGAATGCTGCTTTGACAGAACTCCATGTCTGTCATCGACTCGTCTTATCAGGTCCCCAGCCGATTTGAAAGTAGCTTAGTGGGTATTTTCTGAAGCGTATTCCCTTATCCCTACACTTTCTGCGGAACTCGCCAGATGGCACGCTGCACTGGTGTCCCTTACCTTTCGAAGAGCAGGGGAAAATGCAGGTCCATTCGACTCGGGTCTGCATTGATTGATTGTGCGCAAAAGCGCGCGCAACGAATTCGGAAGGCTCGCTCAGGATGAGAGAGTTTGGTTTTTGGGTGGGAGCTGTGGCGCAGTGGTCGGTGCGCCTTGGCATCGTTTAGTGCTTGCTCATGGCGATTTGTGTCCGGCCGTAGCGCGTTGACCCGAGCGAATCAATCCTCGTGTAGGCGATTGGACCATCGCAGGTAGAACAGCAGGTACGGATCGGGGATGTCGAACACTTGCTTTTGCTCATCCCAGTCGACCGCGCGTTCGTTTGGGAACTTTTCCCTAGCGAGCTTCGACATGTGCAGGCAGGTACCTGTGACGCTCGATCCCACCGGCGACTCTCCAACGCAGACCTTAGCGGTTCGGCTGAGGAGATCCTCGTATGGATACGAAAGCCGCGGTGGGTTGTCAGCCACTGCACGGAGAACGACGCGGTAAACGTCACCATCCTTGCCGTCGGGAAACTTATACGTTTTCCGTTCAGTACCTCGGGTACGTGGTCCCGCGTCCAACACGTCGACGAGCGACCGGAAATCCGTGCTGGCGCTCGTTTGCTCGAGGATGGTTTTCAGGGTCTGATCATCGACGTTGAGGACTCGCGGGAACAGGCCCTCTGAGCCTTCACGAAGGTTGAGTACGAAGCAAGCTTGGAGGCACAAGAGTTGCATTAGCTGAGGTGACCCTGCGGACTCCTCGATGAAATCCTTAATGACGTTAAGCGAAAGTTCGGCGTTGAGGGCGTTCATGCCGTTTGTTGCGATTTGCTTCAGCTCGTCCGGCTTCCAATACCGTAGATCGATTGCCCTGACGCGACCGCGAAGTTCCGGGTTGGCACGTACGACATCGTCACCGCGATAGCTCACTGCCGCAGTCGCGATCTTTACGCCGAGCCGAACGGCTTCCTTTAATGATTTCGCGACTTCCACCTGAACCTCACGGTCCATGTAATGGAAGTCGTCAATGAGGATAACGAAGTCGCTGTCGCCAATCTCATCGACGATCTGAACCAGCCCTCTACGCCCTCGGATCGCCTCCTGCCCCAACTCGGCTGTAACCTCGCCATGCCCCGAGGCGTTGAGCTCGCCTTGGGCAATGAACGGGATTCCGACGCCACCCTTTCCACCAACTTCGGCGCCCGCGGCTCCGCCCATCGAGCTTTTGCGCGATGTACTATTCGGCACATCCATCCAGTCGAGCACTCGCTCCCAAACCTCTTGCGGGCTGCGAATCGATGTCCCGGAAATCGGAATTAGAAGATCGCGACCAACGACTTTCTCGACCAGGACCGTCTTTCCCGATTTGGATGGTCCCGTCAACGATACGACTTGCCCTGGAGTGTCGAGGGCATCGCGGAGCGAGCTTTCGAAGCGATCCTCATTTCGCTCCACATAGGTGTATTGTGGGAACGCCCCGGGGACGAAAACTTCCTGTGCTTTGAGTGCCATTTTCTTCTAGCTAAGAGCAGCCTGACGTGCTGCCGCAGGACATGCAGCGGTAGCAGCTTCCGTTTCTTACCATGATGGCTCCGCAGGTGTGGCAGCTGGGGGCGTCGCCCATGTCGTACATGCTGCGCATGGCGTCGG
>PMAM01000058.1 GCA_003152595.1 Acidobacterium sp. | reverse complement strand
GCCGGCGATCGCATCACCCGCATCGAAGCCATCCTCAACGGCACCTGCAACTACATCCTTAGCCGCATGGAAGCCGGCGACGCCTTCGCCGACGTGTTACTTGACTCTCAGAAGCTAGGCTACGCCGAAACTGACCCCAGCGAAGACGTCGACGGCTACGACGCGCGTGCCAAGCTTGTCATCCTTTCTCGCATCGCCCTGCGCGCCGCGGTTGAAGTGGAGTCCGTCGCCTGCCGCTCCATCACCGAAGTCGACGCCGTCGACCTGGTCTACGCGCGCGATCTCAACTGCACGATCCGCCAGATCTCCAAAGCCGAGTTACGCGCCGATAGCGTCTCCGCAGCGGTCGGCCCCATGCTCGTGCCGCTGCGCTCGCCCTTCGCCTGGTCGCGCAGCACCGAGAACATGGTTCTCGTCTCCGGTCAGTACGGCGGCGACGTCGTCTTCTCCGGTCACGGCGCCGGCGGCAATCCCACCGCCGTCGCCGTTGTCTCCGACCTCNNGATCAACATCGACGCGCTCTTCCAGCGCACCGGCTACCAGAAGGGCAACCTGCCGTTCGTCGTTACGGTAGAGCCCTGCGCGGCCTCAGCCCTGCGTCGCGCCCTCGACCGCATCAGCAACGCGGCCTGGCTCGCCCAGCCCCCGCTCGACATGCCCATCCTCGGCGAATGAACAGCCCGATGTTCGCCACCATCGTCGCCAGCGCCACCACGCTGCTCACCATCGCCGGGCTCAGCTACTACCTCATCGCGCTCTGGAGCGCTCGCAGCTATCTGCGCCGCTCGCGCTTCCCTGCCGGATTCGCGCCACCGATCAGCATCCTCAAGCCCCTGTACGGCCTCGACCCCGGCATGCTCGAAGCCTTCGCCAGCCACTGCCACCAGAATTACTCCGGCGAATACGAACTGCTCTTCGGCGTCTCGCGCCTCGACGATCCGGCCGTCGCGATTGTCCAGCAACTCCAGACGGATTTCCCGGAACGCGCAATCCGCCTCATCCAAACCCCCAAAGTCCTGGGACCTAATGGAAAGGTCAGCAACCTCGCCCAACTCGTGCCGCACGCTCGCTTCGACTACCTCATCTTCAACGACAGCGACATTCGCGTTGGACCGAATTACCTGGGGCACGTCATGGCGCCCTTCACTGCGCGCGAAGACCGCAATCCAATCGGTCTGGTCACCGCGCTCTATCGCGGCCGCGCGCACTGCACTCTGGGCTCGAAACTCGAAACCCTCGGCATCTCGACGGATTTCGCTCCCGGCGTGCTGACGTCGCGCTTCCTCGAACGCGGCATTCATTTCGGACTCGGCTCAACCCTTGCCGTCTCGCGTCGCGCGCTCGAAGCCGTCGGCGGCCTCGCGCCCTTCGCCGAATATCTCGCCGACGACTATGAACTCGGCGCCCGCATCGCCCGCGCCGGCTTCGGTGTCGAGCTCGCCAACGAAATCGTCGAAACCCACGTCCCCGAGTGGACCTTCTCCGGCTACCTGCATCATCAGCTGCGCTGGGCGCGCGGCATGCGCGACTCGCGGCGCGGGGGCTATGCCGGCCTGCTCTTCTCCTACGGACTCGCCTGGTCCATCCTGAACCTCGTCGCCTCGGGGCTCAGCCTGCCCGCCTTCGCGCTCTTCAGTCTCGCGCTCATGTTCCGCGTCTCGCTGGCACTCGGTGTCGGCGTCGGCATTCTCGGCGACCGCCAGGTCCTGCGCGATCTTTGGCTTCTGCCGCTGCGCGACCTGCTCGCACTCGGCGTCTGGGCATGGAGCTACGCGTCGGATGTGATTGTTTGGCGCGACGAACGCTTCGTTCTGAGGAACGGCAAATTGATCAGGATCGAACCGACGCCACCGGTCGAAGGACGAGCGCACGCCGGAGCAAAACCGTGAGGCCCCTCAGTGCGACGGCGGAACGTATTCCTTCGGCAGCGCAGCGCCCTCACCAAAGAAAAACTGATCCATCTGCTCCACCAGAAACTCCTGCGCCTGAGGAGTCCATGGTTGCAGGCGATACTCGTTCAGCAGCATCTTCTGGCGTTCTGCCCACTCCTGCCACGCCTTCTTCGAAACGTTGTTGTAGACCTTGTTGCCAAAGTCGCTGTCGAAGGGCGGCTCATCCAGTCCTTCCATTTCCTGTTTGTATCGGGCGCAAAAAACCATATGCGGCATCGTCGGCATCTCTCCGAGTATTGTACAAGGCATGCCATCCCGGCTCCACGATGTTGCCGCCGGCCGGAGTCGCCATGTCTTGTCGCTCGTTACGTCGAATCATCACAGGCCCGGAATTTCTCGGGCCGGAACAGGTCTCGTCTTGGCTCATCCATCTTCACCAAGATATAAAGAAGTCTTGCCCATGAGGATCCCTCGGGTCTCCCCAGCCCACGTTGGGGACAATCGTTGATGACAAAAGCCGTATTGCTCGCTCCGGCGCTTGCCGCCGCTCTCCTTCCCGCTCTCGCCCCTTGCTCACTCCACGCCCAGTCACCCGAAGACATCGTCCGGACCGTCGTCAAAAACGAACTCGACGCCGACTACAACGACCACACCCCCTGGATGTA
>PMAM01000318.1:6533-12892 GCA_003152595.1 Acidobacterium sp. | reverse complement strand
ATCGTCGGCAAGCCGCCCCAGGAAGACGCATGGATGGGCAAGGCCGTCGAGCGCATCTTCCTCCCGCTCTTCCGCCTTACGCTTCCGGAAATTGTCGACATCAATCTCCCGGTCGAAGCCGTCTTTCACAACCTCATGATCGTCTCGATCCGCAAAAGCTACGCAGGCCAGGCGCGCAAGGTCATGAACGGCATCTGGGCCATGGGTCAGGCCATGTTCACCAAGTACATCATCGTCGTCGACGAGGATTGCGATGTCCAGGACCTGGCCGAAGTCACCCTCCGCGTCGCCAACAACATCGACCCCGAGCGCGACATCCAGTTCACCCTCGGCCCCATCGACTCTCTCGACCACGCCTCGCGCCTGCCCAACTACGGCAGCAAGATGGGCATCGACGCCACCCGCAAGTGGGCCGCCGAAGGCTTCACCCGCCCCTGGCCGAAAGAAATCGTAATGGACACTGCGACAAAATCCCGCATCGACGCCCTCTGGAAATCCTTCGGCCTGGAGGATTAGCCACCGCGCCCCCGATCCTTCGCCCCTCCGGTCCTTCGCGCGCCCGGTCCTCCGCGCCCCGGTCCCCCGCGCCTTCGGCCTCTCGCCCCCGGTCTCTCGCGCCAGAGCCCGGGCGCTGTCCCCACACCAGCTGTTCACACCATGGTGAACGGCCTGGGTTCACCCCACAGCAAGGAGCGTCGTCCCTTCCATCAGTTTGGTCAATGGATTTGAGACCGCGCTCCAGCCAAAAGTACTACTCCGGGAGATCCGTTGGCCCGTTTTGGGAAAGCCACCCTTTTCGTAACCCCGGGCAGCCTCACAACTTCAGCCCCGCAGCCAGGTTCACCCCACAGCAAGAAGCGTCGCCCCTTCCGTTTCAATCGTCCATTAGATTCGGCCCTCCGGACGTGCCCGAAGTACCGCCTTTCCGGATTTCTGTTCCCTTTTGGAACCGCACGACTCCCCACGGAGCCTTGTTTCCACAGCGCCCAGATCCTTAGTCGTAGAGCCTCAAAGAACATCCGATCGCTGCACGAGCGCACAACCGGCGCGACTTCCCTCCTGAACCCATTTCAACTACTCTGAACCCCCATGTTCACCCTCGACGGCATCCGCCAATTCCACCGCTGGACCCACCTCTGCCTCAACCGCGCCATCGATCACCTCGACACGCTCCCCTCCGACACCTACACAAAGGACATCCCCGGCTTCGGCTATCCCTCGATCCGCGACCAGGTCATCCACCTCCTGGGATGCGAAGCCCGCTGGGTCCATCGGCTGCGTGACCTCCCTTCCGGGGACTGGGACCCGGCCCGCTGGCCCACCATCGCCGACGCTCGCGCCCTCCAGAGCGAAGTCACCGAGCAAACCCTGGATTACCTCTCAACCCTCACCGACCTGCAGCTCAACACACCCACAACCCTGCACTTCCCCGACGGAGACATAGCCGTCCGTACTCCGGCCCTCGTCCTCCACCACGTCCTCACCCACGCCTTCCATCACAAAGGTCAGATCGTCGCCATGTGCCGCCTCCTCGGCCATCCCGCGCCCGACACCGACCTCAACAATTTCGAATAGACCCGCTACCGCTCCAGCGCCTGATTCTGCCGCACGCACCCCGTATACACCCGCAGAAAATTGTCCCGCAGCCGCCCGTACCCATCCATCGTCTGGAACTTCCGCTCCCAGGCATGCTGGTTCAGGAAATCGATCGTCGTCGCCACACGCGCCTGGTCGTCGAACAGCAGATACATCCCCAGCACCTCTCCCTCCAGCTTCTGACGATCGTTCCCGTGTACCTCAAACCCGTGCAGTCCCGCCGGCAGCGCCTCCGCCGGCGACGGGCCGCCCCGCTCCGACTCAAGAAAGTGCAAATTCGCAAGCAGCGTCTGCTTCAGCGCCGGATACTCATCCGCCGGCAGCAGCTCCGTCTTCACATTCGCGTAAAAATCAGTCATCGGATACGCGAACATCACCCGCTCCCCCGCCACCAGATCGATGCTGTGCATCCCCGTCGCCGTCTGCACCGACCTTGATTTCACCCCCGGAGCCAGCGGATCGCTCCCCACAATCCGCAACCCATCCGGAAATACGCAGCTCGTATAAGGAGCCAGCGCCTTCGGAACCGGCGCGCTCAGTGCTTTGCCAGAAGCCATCCCCTGTGCGGCCGACTCGGCACGAGGAATCTGCGCCGTAGCCAAGCCAGCCCAACCGGCGGCCACGGTAACCGCAATGACCCAACGAAACGCCAAACGTCGGGTGCCCCATGCAAGCCCGCCTTTGGCTTGGGTGGGCATCGCGCGCAGCGCGATCGCTTTTCCCACCTTTGACTGCTGACTGCCGACTGCTGCCCCTCTGAACGCTGAACGCTGACAACTGAACGCCGCTTTTCCGACCGCTGACTTCACTCCGCCGACCTCACGTCCTCTATTCCGCTGTTCTCACTTCGAGCCGCACCAGATTCCGCACGCTCCGCGCCGGCCGCTTGTCCTCGCTCACCACCAGCCGGAACGGCCCCGTCTTCGCATCCAGCGGCTTGCCATCGATCGCATCCGCCACCAGCACCGTTCCCGGATGAAACTCTGGATCCACTTCCCCGAGCGCCACCACGCTCACATCCCCGTCCGACCCTGTCGCCACCACGTACTGCGCCAGCGCCTTCCCCATCAAATCCTTCCCGTGCTTCACGCCCAGCTTCCCCAGCAGATCCACCAGCGGCACACCCGCATACGTCTCCTTCTTATTCGTGTGATGATCGAAAATCATCACCGTCTGCTGCGGATACTCGCGCAGCGTCTGCGGCGTGAACACCCCGCGCTCGCCATTCGCTCCCACAATCGTCAGCACCGTCGCCGCCGCCGGCTGCGCAGTCGTCCCCGATCCGTGCCCCGAACCCTCCGTCGTCTCCAGCGGAACCGCACCCGGTGACATCGGAGCCGGACCGGTCACTTCAGTCCCGCCACTCGATGGCGCAGCCGCCTCCAGCGCCACCGTCAGCGTCTGCGGTTTGTCCGCCACCACCAGCGCCTTGTCGGCGTCCGCGAATCCCTGCGCCGTCACGTGCAGCTTGTACTCGCCCGCCGGCATCCCCAGCTGTGCTCGCCCCTGCTCATCGGCGATCAGCTTGTCGCCCGCAGGACTCCCCGGCGTCACGCGAATCTCAGCTCCCGCCACCGCGGCCCCGTCAGGACCCGTCACCACCACCGTCACCGGCGTGTAGCCCTGCGCCCACGCCGCCAGCCCGCACACCAACACCGCCAGCCCCACCCACACTCCACGCCTCAGTCCCTGAACCCGCATGCTCGTACCCTCTTTCCGGGCTCCCCAAACCAAACTCCACCCTGCACGTTGGGGTCACCGTTTCGACCTCCATCGTAACCCCAGCCCCCACAATTCCTCTGCTTCAATTCGCCCCGCAGCCTCTACACTGGGGTCATGGCGCACCTCCAGGACCAGCTCGACGACATCACCGCCCAGACCCGTAACCTGGTCCAGCCTGAGCGCCTCGCCATCGGTGAACGCTCTATCGAGGAGCTCTTCGCTACCGGCATCGAGGACCGCATCCTCCCCACCGGAGCCCAGGCCCCCTCCTTCGCCTTGCCCGACTTCTCCGGCAAAATCGTTCGCTCCGCCGACCTCCTCGCCCTCGGCCCCCTCGTTGTCAATTTCTTCCGCGGCCGCTGGTGCCCCTACTGCGTCACCGAGCTCGAAGCCTGGCGCGCCCTCTATCCCGGCCTCCGCGAGCGCGGAGCCATGGTCATCGGCATCTCCCCCCAAACGCAGCGCCAGTCCGACTTCACCGCCGCCCAGCACGCCATCCCCTTCCCGCTCCTCACCGACCTCGGCTGCGCCGTCGCCAACAAGTTCGGCCTCGTCTGGACCGTCCCCGAATACCTCCAGCGCTACTATCGCGGCATCCTCCTCAACATCCCCTTCGTCAACGGCGACGAGAGCTGGAAGCTGCCTCTGCCCGCCACTTACGTCATCTCTCCCGACGGCAAAGTCGTCTACGCCGAGGCGCACGCCGACTTCCGCGTCCGCCCCGAACCGGAAGACGTCCTCCGCAGCCTCCCCGCATTCGCCCGCAGCGAGTAGTCCCTGCAGCGAGTAGTCCCCGCAGCGAGTAGTCCTGGTCCCCGCAGTGAAAAACAGAACCCCCGGTTCTGGAACGGCCAGGTTCACCCCACAGCAAGAAGCGGAATCTTTTTGAACGAATCCGTCAAAGGAATTGTCTCCTCGCTTCAGCCGACAGTACCGTGCGCCGACCCGTTCTGGGAAAACACCTCCCCGCAATCCCCGGACTCCCATGACCTGCCCTGAACAAGCACTGATCGAAGTGAAATGCGCGTCGAACCGCTCCGCCCGATTTTGGTCGTTCGCTACGCGAATGGACCGAACGCCGCTATACCCGTTGCCCGGCGCCCGGCACTCTCACCCGCCCCACCCCAGCCCCCTCAGATACTCCCGATCCGCCTCACTCAGCTCCGCCCCCTCCAGCAGATCCGGCCGGTTCCGCCACGTCTTCTCCAGCGCCTTCTCCCGCCGCCACCGCCGGATCGCCGCATGGTCCCCGCCCGTCAGCACCTCCGGCACCGCCATCCCCCGAAACTCCGCCGGCCGCGTGTAGTGCGGATAATCCAGCAGTCCCCCCGACCCCACCACCGCCAACGGCGGCCCGTCCTCACCGCCACTCGGGGTGCCCCATTCTGATCGCCCGCTCCTGGCGATCAGGGTGGGCGTTAGCCCAAAGCTCTCATACTCGCTCGACGCCTCATTCCCCAGCACTCCCGGCAGCAAACGCGCCGTCGCGTCCACCACAATCGCCGCCGCCAGCTCCCCGCCGCTCAACACATAGTCCCCGATGCTGAGTTCCTCATCGCACAGCAGCGAATGCACCCGTTCATCCACCCCCTCGTATCGCCCACACAGCAGCACCAGCCGCTCCAGCCCCGCCAGCTCCCGCGCCACCCCCTGCGTGAACCGCCGCCCCTGTGCCGACAACAACACCACTCGCTCCCTGCCCGCATCTCGCTCCCCTTTTTCGTTCACCCCCAGCGACTCCACCGCCTCCGTCAGCGGCTCCGGCTTCAGGACCATTCCCTCGCCCCCCCCAAACGGCCGGTCGTCCACGGTCCGGTGCCGGTCGTGGGTAAAATTCCGCAGGTCGTGGACCTCCACCCCCACCAGCCCCTGGGCGATCGCCCGCCGCAGCACCCCGTGCCCCAGGATGCTCGCGAAGAACTCCGGAAAGATCGTGATCAGATCGAACCGCATCGTCTCCCGCTGTCAACCGCACGCGCTGAGTGTTCTGGCCGCTGACCGCTGACTGCTGGCCGCTGCTTCACCGCATCTCATTCTTTCATGTGATCGCGCACGCGCTTCGCCTTCTGCGTTGGCAACCGGCGATGCTGTTGCTATAATCCGCCGCGCGGGAGTTTTGCTGGTTTTCTGGCATACTCATACAGCGGTGCAAACTGAAGCGGAGCCCGGAGGGCACATCTGATGCAGGACGAATATAAGCTTTACGCAAACGCGGACGGCGAATTCGAACCGGAAGCGGAAGACGATCTCGAAGACCTGGAGAATGGCTTCGGCGACGACGAGGAGGATGAGGAAGTCGTAGTCTCCACCACCATCACCTCCGACGACGACGAAATGGACGACGACGACGAAGGCATGGCCGAGCCTGCGCAACCGCCGCCGCCTTCGGCAAAGAAGGCCCCGGCAAAGAAAGCCGCGGCTAAGAAGACCCCGGCTAAAGAGGCACCTGCGAAGAAAGCGCCGGCTAAAGAGGCACCTGNNCACCTGCAAAGAAGGCGCCGGCGAAGAAGGCTGCCAAAAAAGCCCCTGCGAAGAAGGCGGCCAAAAAGGCCCCTGCAAAGAAGGCCGCGAAAAAGAGCGCGAAGAAAGCCGCCAAAAAGGCTGCGAAAAAAGCGCCCGCGAAGAAGGCTGCCAAAAAGGCCGCAAAGAAAACGGCGAAGAAAGCCGTGAAGAAGAGCGCAAAAAAAGCCGCGAAGAAATCTTCAAAGAAGAAGTCTCGCCGCTAACTGCGCTTCCACTCAACAGAAGGGCCGCCGGCAGATCGCCGCAGCGGCCCTTCGCTTTTCGCTAGCCGTTCCGCTCGCTTTCTGCTCGCCTTTCGCTAAACGCTGTCCGTTAACCGCGATTCGCTGTTTTTTCAAAATCCTTTACCCTCGCCGCCGAATCTTAACCCCGTCTACCCCCGACCAAAAAGGAGAACGACCCATGCCCACCATCACCACCAAAGACGGAACCGAGATCTACTACAAGGACTGGGGCTCCGGCCAACCCATCACCTTCTCCCACGGCTGGCCCCTCACCGCCGACGCCTGGGACGCCCA
>PMAM01000318.1:0-6520 GCA_003152595.1 Acidobacterium sp. | reverse complement strand
TCGGCCACTCCACCGGCGGCGGCGAAGTCGCCCGCTACATCGGCCGCCATGGGTCGAAGCGCGTCGCCAAAGCTGTCTTCATCAGCTCCGTCCCGCCCATCATGCTCAAGTCCGACAAGAACCCCGGCGGCCTCCCCCTCTCCGTCTTCGACGAGATCCGCGCCGGCGTCGCCGGTGACCGCTCTCAGTTCTGGAAGGACCTCTCTCTTCCCTTCTTCGGCTACAACCGCCCCGGCGCCAAAATCTCCGAAGGCGTCCGCGAGAACTTCTGGCTCCAGAGCATGATGGGCGGCATCAAGGGCGAGTACGACTGCGTTAAAGCATTTTCCGAGACGGACTTCAACGACGACCTCAAGAAGATCGACGTCCCCACCCTCGTCATGCACGGCGACGACGACCAGATCGTCCCCTTCCCCGACGCCGGCGCCCTCACCGCGAAGATCGTCAAAGGCGCGCAGCTCAAGGTCTACAAAGGCTACCCGCACGGCATGCCCATCATCCACGCCGACGAGATCAACAAGGACCTCCTCGCCTTCATCAGGAGCTAAGCTGCGCCGGGTGAGAATTGCGTAACTCGGAGCCTGCCCTTGTATCTGTGAAGGAGCGGCAGTTTTTCAGAGACTGTTGCAGTGGGGGAACCGAGGCATCGGTTCCCCCGCGGGCGAGCGGCGCCCGTCTGCCCTGTGGTGTTCGCCACCGGTGCTCAGCTTGCAGGGACCGCTTGCCCTTGTCACGCACGACCGAACAGTCGCATGACTCCGATCGCACATACAAGGCAGGTTACCGTGACCCGAATCGTTTGTGGAGTGGATGTTTCCTCGCGCGCCCTCGCCGCCCGCATCGGCCCGGACGGCGCTCAGAACGTTTTCCCCAACACCGTGGAAGGCATCGGCCAGCTGGCCGCCTTCTGCCACACCCATCGGACCCAGCTGGTCGCCATGGAAGCCACCGGCGGCTACGAGCAACAACCCTTCACGCTGCTCTCGGCCCACGGCCTGGCGGTGGCCATCCTCAACCCGCGCCAGGTACGCCGCTTCGCTCAGAGCGTCGGCCGGGACGAAAAAACCGACGCCATCGACGCCGGCCTCATCGCCTGGTTCGCCCAGGTCCGCCCCTGCCCGCCCACCCCGCCGCCGGCCCCCGACCAGCAACACCGCCGCGCTGAGCAAGTGCGAACCACAGGGACGCACGCGTCGAACGGGTCTCGCTCCTGAGACCCGGGCTAACACGTGTCGATCGCACTCTGTTAATCGTCCCGTCAACAAGCGCATCACGCCAGTACCCACAAAAAACTAAGTAGTAACGCGGTCTTGCGCGCGCATCCGGAAGGTGCCACTATCGATTCTTACCGGGTGCCGCCGCAATCTCGCATCGCCCCGTGGCACATCTTGAAGCGACCCCGGTTCGCAGTCGTCCCCTGGTTCTAACTGATCGGCCTTGTTTCAATTTTCTGCTTTGGAGTTGGTTCCATGACTTCCATCAAGGTCTTTGTGCACCGGCTTGAGCCGGACGGCACGCGGTCCCCCATTCCCATCAGGCAGCCCAGGCCCGTCGCGCCTCCAGACCCTCCGCATTACGAAGAGGAACCGACCCTCGCCGAACGAGTCTTCCAGTTCCTCGACCAGCGCAGCGCCTAGAGGAATTGGGAAGNNGTTCGCTGCTCGCTATTCCCTACTCCCTGCTTCTCGCCAATGCCGCAAACTCCAGCTCCCTCCTGACCCTGAACCCCAGATCCTCATACACCCGGATCGCCCCCGCATTGCTCTTGAGCGCATGCAGAAACGGCGTCTTCCCCGCCGCCACGATCTCCTCCATCACGCACGACATCAGCAGCCGCGCATACCCCCGCCCCCGCGCCTCCGGATGCGTGCACACCGCGCTCACCTCCACGAACCCCGGCACATGCATCCGCTTGCCCGCCATCGCCAGCGGCCGGTCGCCGTCGAGAATCCCGAAAAACGTCCCCAGCTCCAGCGTCCGCAGACGAAACGGCCCCGGCTCGGTCAGCTCCGCCAGCTCCACCATCGCCTGCACATCCCCAGCCGTCAGCTTCCGCAGCGTCAACCCCGCCGGCGCCGTAATCTCCACAGCCGTCGGGCGCTCGGCCACCATCTGTACCAACTTGCCGCTCCGCACCACCGTCCACCCCGCGGGAATCCGCGGCGCGTCGCGAAAGAACAGCACCACCACACCGCCGCCACTCGCGCTGCCCGGTCCGGCCAACTCGGCCAGCGCCTCCCATCCCGCCTCCGTCTCGGCCGGCATCCCGCTCAACGGGCCGATCTCTTCCGGATACCGCCGCGCCTGGTTTTCCGTATGCGCCCCACTCACCGCCAGCCCCGCATGATCGGTCGTCAGCGCACTCCAGATCGGATTGTCCAGCAA
Source organism: Acidobacterium sp. (assembly GCA_003152595.1). Lineage (GTDB taxonomy): Bacteria > Acidobacteriota > Terriglobia > Terriglobales > Acidobacteriaceae > Palsa-343. Next base: position 4,135 of record PMAM01000318.1, on the reverse strand, counting down.
CTCCTCCGCCCGTTCTATTGCCAATTCATCCATCTCTCTCCCTGGGTATTTCTAAACCATCAGATTCCAGGCTACAACGGCGCGGCGCAGGAAACACTCCGGTTTGCCACTCCATAATCCCCGTCCGCTTCCCGATCCCCCGTCCGCTTCCCGATCCCCGTCCGCCCCTTAAGGCCCCGGCCAGGTTCACCCCATAGCAAGAAGCTGAATCCCTTCAAACAGATTCGTCAATGAATTTGATCCCGCACTTAACCCCACAGTACTGTGCCGGTCAATCGTTCTCCCGTTTTGGGAAGCACCCACGGTTCCCGCTCCGGAGCATCCTGTTCTCCCCCTTGCTTACCACCGATTCGACCCCTGACCCTCTACCCTGTTCCTGCAGTTGGCTCCTGTTTCCTGTTTCCGCTAAAAACTGTCAAGCCCCGCACCTCTTTACCTGAGTAATGCCCCAACAAAACAAATCATTTCCACGCCAAAACACCCCGGCAAATCTGGCAGACTTTGTCCCTCAACTTGGTATTCTAAAAATGGGGGGATATTGAAGGCTTTTCCCTTCCTGTCCAGTTTCCAAACACCCGAAGGCTCGCTGCGGCGAGCCATTCTTGTTGGGAAAAGGCTCGCCATGCTGATCGACCGGCCTCGCAACCGTAGTGCCGAATCGTGACTTAGGTACCGCATTTCGTCGGCTCTCCAAATGTTGTCAAATTTGTAAACATGGCCACGAATATCAAAGCAAAGGACTTGCAACTTGTACCCCGTCAGAAACACAACAACTTCGACAAAACGGCGCACAAAAGGCGAATCGACCCCGAAGCTTTCTACCCTCCATGCTGACCGCCTGTCGCCGAACGCCGACCCGTTACACCGTGGGCGCCGATACCCAGCTGAACCGTTAACCGAATCGTTATCCCCAGGGGGTCTCACCCCCAGGGCTTTTATCTGGAATCAACAACTTCCCGAGGGGTCCACCCCCCTCAAAATGATTTTTCGAATGGAGACAGAAACGAACCATGTCGCGAGCGCATGCGGAAGATCGCCGATAGTCGACCCCCCAATGGCCATTCGCCGGCCGCTTCACCAGCGGGCCACCCGCTACAGGCTACCGGCTACCGGTTGCCGCCTGCGGCCTCAGCAGCGGGAACAGGATCACATCCCGGATCGACCGCGCCCCGGTCAGGATCATCGTCAGCCGGTCGATCCCGATCCCCTCGCCCGCCGTCGGAGGCAGCCCATACGCCAGCGCCCGCACGTAGTCGACGTCCATCTGGTGCGCCTCTTCGTCGCCGCGCTCGTGCTGTTCGAGCTGCTCCTTGAACCGCCGGAACTGCTCCTCGGGATCGTTCAGCTCGCTGAACGCATTCCCCAGCTCGAACCCGCCGATGTAGAACTCGAACCGCTCGACCCAGTCGGGCTCGTCGGGTTTCTGCTTGGAAAGAGGAGAAACCGCTAGGGGAAACTCGTAAATGATGGTTGGCTGGATCAGGTGCTCTTCAGCCAACATCTCAAACACGGTCGCATATACCTTGCCGTCGTAATTGTCCAAAGCTCTTTTCAAAGTCCAGCTGTTTGTATCCACAATCACCATCAAATCCGTGATTGCTTTAATCTTTGCTCTTTCGTCGGGCATATCCATTTCGGTCGCTTCTGGGCGCGCAAGAAATGTGTTGTGGATATTTTCCCGTTCTGCGCCCAGCCGCTTATGTTCTTGAGCAAAATGCGTTCTGAGCACTTCTACAAAGGGTTTGAAGCTGTTTAGATTGGCGAGGTCACCCAACTGCGGAGCAGGACCAGCCTCCTTGGGCCACCACTTGATGATCGCCTCGCGCATGGTCAGCGTTTCCCACTTCGCGAGATCGATTTCGTAACCGTTGAAGTGACAAATAGTAGTCCCGTTCACTTCCTTCGCCACGAACTGGATCAACTCTTTCGTGAGTTCGATCAGATCCTTGTAGTTCGCGTACGCCTGATAAAACTCCAGCATCGTGAACTCAGGATTGTGCTGCGTCGAGATGCCCTCGTTGCGAAAGTTCCGATTGATCTCGTACACGCGATCGAAGCCGCCCACCACCAGCCGCTTCAGATACAGCTCGGGCGCAATGCGCAGAAAGAGGTCGATATCGAGCGCGTTGTGATGCGTCGTGAACGGCCGCGCCATCGCGCCACCCGCAATCGGCTGCATCATCGGTGTCTCGACTTCGATGTACCCGCGCGCATCGAAGAACCGCCGCATCGCCCGCAGCACAGCCGCGCGCTTCACAAACACGTCGCGCACCCGAATCTCCTGAGCCTTCGGCGGCTCGGCCGCACCTTCCGTCGCGCCTTCGGCCGGAGCTGCGCCCGCAGCCGTAGTTTCGTTGAGGACGCCGTTCATGAACAGATCGACATACCGCTGCCGGTACCGCAGCTCAATGTCGCTTAACCCGTGATACTTCTCCGGCAGCGCCAGCAGCGCCTTGGCCAGAAACGTAATCGTCTCCACGTGAATCGTCAGCTCGTTGGTGCGCGTGCGAAACAGATAGCCCGTCACGCCGATGTGATCGCCCAGGTCGAGCAGCTTATACAACTCGAACGCCGGATCGCCCACCGCGTCCTTGCGCACGTAGATCTGCAGTCGCGCGCCTTCCTGCTGCAGCGTCGCAAACCCGGCCTTGCCCTGCTGCCGGATCGCCATGATCCGCCCGGCAACGGCGATCGGCACGCGCGTCGCGTCGAACTGCTCGCCGATCCAGGTGTCATACTGCGCGCGGATCTTCGCAATCGTCGTCAGCGGATGATCGGCCGGCGGAGCAAAGGTGTTGGGGTACTTTTGCTGGCCCAGGTCAGCAATCCTGTTCAGCTTCTCCTGCCGATCGCTGTACAGGCGCCGTTCAAACTCGGACTCGAACTCGTCGTAGCTCATGCTCTCCGTTCGAGTATAACTTTCGCTCGCTCCACCACTTGCCCGTCACCGCGAATCGCCGCCCTGCTGGTGTATAACAAGGCGGGAAGTGAGAGCCGCATGCCGCCCGATTCACCCGGCAACCAACCCGAGACCCCGAAGCGCTCCGCCCTCACGCAGGGGATCGCCGGCGCGGAGCGGATCCTCGAGATCGCCTTCATCATGCCCGCCGCGCTGGTCATCGGCTGGCTCATCGGCGCCGGCCTCGACAAATGGCTGCACCAGCACTGGATCTACATCGCCGGCATCCTCTTCGGCTTTGTCGCCGGCTTCATCGAGGTTCTGCGTTCCGCCATCCGCTACTCGAACCGATCGGAGAAGGAGGATCGCGGCGCATGAACTCCGGAAGCGATCCCGCCCTGCCTGTAGCTGGCTCGATGACCGACGAAGACCTGCAGCAATTGCTCGGCCGTGCCATACGCACCGTCATCGTCCTCGCCCTGCTGCTCTTCATCGTCTTTACGCTGACCATGGGCTGGCAGTCCGGGCTTCTGGAACTGGCCGGAGCGGTCATCTCATACACCGGCATTCGCGAGTGGCGCACCCTCTCCAGGCTCGTCTCCGCCACCCTCGACAACCGGCCGGCGCCCAGCCCNNAGGGATTCTGTATGTTAGTCTAAGGTGTTTGAACGGTAGCGTTTACGCCTTAGTAGCCGGCATCGGATTAGCCGTCGTTGCCCTTTCCATCGAGGCCATTCGCCTCCTTCGCCAATAAAGAGCTCGCATGCTTGCCTGGATCAACTTCATTACTCGTCTGCTGAACCACTGGTTCGGCGCTCCTCTCGATGCGCTGCTGGAGAAGCTCGGCATTCACCCCGCTTACCCCAGCCATCCGATCAACAATTCGCTCACCCTGCAGTTGATCGTCTTCGCCGGGCTGGTGCTCTTCTTCGTCCTGGTTCGCCTCCGGCTCAATGTCGAAAAGCCCGGCAACACGCAGCACCTGGCCGAGATGATCCACGAGTTCGTCAGCNNCGGTTCCGCTCGGGCTGGCGCTGTTCACTTTTATCTATTACCACTGGAACGGCCTGCGTGCTCAGGGCCTGATCGGCTACATCAAGCACTTCATGGGACCGGTCTGGTGGATCGCGCCTCTGATGTTCCCCATCGAGATCATCTCGCACTTTGCGCGCATTCTGTCGCTCACCGTTCGTCTTTTCGCCAACATGCTGGCCAGCGACATGATCACGATCATCT
>PMAM01000055.1 GCA_003152595.1 Acidobacterium sp. | reverse complement strand
GTCAGCCGCTCGGCCACCATGCCGCCAGTGCAGCTCTCCGCAACCGCCAGGCTGGCACCATGCATTTCCAGGTGATAGAGCACGATCTGCTCCAGCGTTTCGCCCTGCGACGAGTAGACGAACTCGTCCAGTTCGTCCTCCAGCTTGCCGGCCAGCTCATCCACACGCGTCTGGGCCAGGTCTGGAATCGGCTTCGAGCATGAGAGCCGCAGCTCGATATCGCCNNGCCTTCAGGACCCGCGTCGCGATGTGACGCGTCGGCACGATCTCTCGCAATCGCGGGAGGCACTCCGCCTCGAACATGCCCTTCAGCTCATGGGGTGGACCGGGCAACAGCATCGCCAGCTTGCGGTGCTTCCCCACCACTGTGTCGAGCCATTGTCCAGGTGCCGACCCCAGTTTGTTTGGCAGGATCGTCGCACCCTCGATCACATCCGCCTGCTTCTCGTTGTTGCGCGTGATCGTCATCCGCCGCGAGGCGGCGCGCGCATAGAGATGCGCGATCAGGTCCGGATCCCGNNCCCGACACCAGAACGATGTCCACGCGCCCGAACGCATTCCGCACCACGTCGGCCAGCTGCTTCAGCCGGTCGCCGGCGATGGTCTTGAAATCGACCGTCACGCCTAACTCGTTCAGTTTTTCCGTGAGGTAAAGGGAGTTGGTGTCCTGGCGGAACGGCGTGAGCATCTCCGACCCAACTGCGATGATCTCCGCGTTCATCGATCTCCAGGGTTTCAGCGATTCGTCGCGCCACTCATCAAAACAGCCGCCAGCCTTCAACGCCCAGCGACACATGATAAATCGAGGTGCTCGTGCCAACCAGCGCTCCGCCGCCCGGCACGAAGTTGAACCCCACAATGCCGGGCCCCGATACAACCAGCGAAGCTTCACCCGCGGGAGTGACCAGGGCCACGCCGCGCCGGCCGCGCAAGGACGCCGCCACATAAACGTTCCCCGCGATGTCGACCGCTGCACCCTGCGGCCGCCCCAGGCCGCGGTGCAGAACATTGATCTCACCATCCCGGTTGATGGCATAGACCGCGTCGTAACTCGACGTCGTCGGTCCGGTCACGTACAGCGTTCCATCCGGACCAAACGCAAGGTGATACGCCGCTACACTGGGCTCCAGCGTTGCAAAAACAAAGATCTGCCGGTCCGGCGCAATCTTGAAAATCGTGCCACTGCGGTCACCGACATACAGATTCTGGTCCGCATCGAATGCCATGCCGGTGGCAACTCCCATCCCTTCCGCGTACATGGCCGACGCCCCATTCTTCGCTACGCGGTACACCTTGCCTTCGTGCCGCGACGAGACGTAGAGGTTCTCCTCGTAATCCACCGCCAGACCCGTGGCATTCATAATGCCGCGCACAAAGGGCCGCATCTCACCGTCGCGCTCAATGCGAAACACCGACACCGGCGTCTCCTGTCCCCGCTGGCCGGAGAAAGTGACGAAGATATTTCCGGAGTGATCCATCACCGGGTTCGCCACCGCGTGCACGCCGGTTGCGATCAGGCTCCCCACCCGCACTTCCACCGCGTTGCTCTGCGCTCCATTTTGCAAAATGCGGAGCCGTCCTGACTCTGCCTCATCGGGCACGCGCAGAGTCAGCCGCGCATTGCGGCTCAACAGCACCGGCGCCGCCAGGTCCCCCAGCATCGCGATCGGCCGCCGCCATTCTCCGCCGCCGATGTGGTTCGCATCGCTCTGCGCAACCGCAACGCCCCCGAGATTTGCGCCCTGCACCTCTACATCACCCCCCGGCAGCGCAGCCGACGGGGAGATCGCGTCAATCCTCGGCGCGGTGCTCAGTTCCGATTTCAGAATCCGTACCATTGGCTTCCCTGTGTCCTATCGTCAGTCCCGCCCTCACCACCAGATGTGCAGCAGCGCCATCACAACAAGGCCATAAAGACCGGCGGCCACGTCATCCAACATGATCCCTTTGCCTCCGGGGAGTTTCTCAAACCACCGCACCGGCCACGGTTTCACGATATCGAAGAACCGGAATAATGCGAAACCCACCAGAGCATGCCCGATATCCAACGGCGTAAAGGACAGGGTGATCCACTGCCCCGCCACCTCGTCGATCACCACAAAGCCCGGATCCATGCGGCCGCTCTCCCGCTCGACGATCGTACTCGCTCGAATCCCGATCAGCGTCACCATGGCAGCGCCGGCCAACGTCACCACGGACGCCGCCCCATCCGTGAGATGCGTCGCGCCCAGCCCGATGTACCAAATCGCAGCGGCTACCAGCGAGGCCCACGTGCCCGGCCCTGGCTTCAGGCGCCCAATCCCGAATAATGTCCCGGCCCTCCACGCCCAGGCGGTTCTTGCCGGCGGCGCCGGCGTGCCTCCTTCGTAAATCCGGACGCCCGGTGGCGGCAGCTCAGTCTTCCTCGTCATGCTCTCCATGCAGCTGCGGCTGGCTGCCCAGTCCTTCAAAAACATCGGGATCGAGAACCGGCGACGAAATGCGATATGCTCCGCTCGCCCACTTCCCCAGGTCGAGCACCCGGCACCGATCGCTGCAGAACGGGAAACTCTCGTCCTTCTGCGTTACGATCGTCCGGCAGGTCGGGCATCGAAGAATTTTGCCTTTGGTCGTCACAGCTCAACTCCAGCGCCAGCCAGCGCAGCTTCCTTCGGCTCGTCTTTCTCCCACATCGATTCCTCGATCACGCGCGCCACCAGGTCGTAGTCGTGCGCTTCGGTAATCTCGCAGCGGTAAAAGTGGCCCTGCGTCAGACTTTCAAACGGACCGAAATCGTTCAGATAGACGGTTCCATCAATCTCTGGTGCGTGATGCTGCGTTCGTCCTTCCCACAGCAGTGGCGTCTCGGCGGACTCACCTTCCACCAGCACATCGATGGTCTGGCCGATGCGCGCCCGGATCGTTTGCCGACTGATTCCCTTCTGCAGCTTCATGAGCGCACGGCGCCGCTGCTCGATCACCCGCTTCGGAACTTTGTCGCCCAGATCGAACGCCTTTGCGCCGTCCTCGTCGGAATAGGCGAAGACTCCAAGCCAGTCGAACCTTGCTTCGGCCACGAAATCGCAGAGCGCTTCAAAGTCGGCGTCCGCTTCTCCAGGGAAGCCAACGATAAACGACGTCCGCAGGGCGATACCCGGCACGGCGTCGCGCACCTTGGCGAGCATCTTCAGAAAAATCTCCGCCCCGCCGCCCCGCTTCATCGCCTTCAACACTGGCGCCGACGAGTGCTGAAGCGGCACATCGAGATACTTGCAGATGTTGTCGTGCTTCGCCATTGTGTCCAGCAACTGCCCGGTGATCCGGTTCGGATACGCATACAGGAACCGCAGCCAGGTGAGCCCCTCGATTTGCGCCAGTCGATCCAACAGCAGCGCCAGCCCGTCCTTTAGCCCAAGATCCTCGCCATAGCAGGTTGTGTCCTGGCCGATCAGGGTGATCTCCCGAACACCTTCGGCGACCAGCGCCTCAGCTTCCGCCACGACCGACTCAAATCGCCGCGAACGAAACTTACCGCGCAGGTTCGGAATCACGCAGAAGCTGCACGGATGATCGCAACCTTCCGCAATCTTGATATACGCCGAGGCGGTCTTCGTCGTCCGCAGCCGTGGTGTCGTGTGGTCATACAAATACTGAGGCAGTTGCGCGCCCGCACCGTCCCACGCAGCCCGGGAGAACCGCCCCTGCGCCTCGCGACGATCTCCTTCTGCGCGAAAACTCTGAGATTCGACCGATACTTTGTGCGTCCCCGCCAGAGACTCGCGCCCCGGCCGCACTTCGGCATGGCCGTTGCCGGAAAGAATGTTGAACGGCGACGCAGAAACCGGTGCCGGCCCAGGCACATCCAGCCCTGCTGCACTCAGAATCTTCTCCAGCTCGCCCGTTCCCACCACAGCATCGACTTCCGGAATGTTCCTCCGAATCTCGTCGCGATAGCGTTCCACCAGACAACCGGCCACGATGAGCCGGCGCGCCGAGCCGGCCGTCTTCAGCTTCGCCATTTCCAGAATCGCGTCCACCGATTCCTGCTTCGCCTTATCAATAAATGCGCAGGTATTCACCACCAGGATGTCAGCTGTTTCCGCGTCAGNNACCAGATTCTTCGGGCATCCCAGCGAGACAAACCCCACTCTGGGCCGCACAGGCTGCGCCGCCGGCGTCTCTTCCATCAGCAATTCTTCAATCACACCTCTATTTTACCGGGAGTTCACAGACCCAGCCCCGGCCTCAACTTCCATCGGGGTCACGCGCACGGCAGCACGGCGTCAGCGATCACTTACCCTCAGCTGCAGCAAAGCTCCGAAAATAGGCCGTCAGCGCCGCGACCGTTGCTGCATCGTAGTCAGGATTCGCGGGCATGTTCGCCTCCGGGTTCACCGAATTCGGCCGCACCACATACTTCCCGAACGCCGCCGGATTGCCCTGAGCGATCAGCGCCATCTGCGGCCAGCCGAAGGGTGACTTCGTCCCACCGATATCGCCGTCCCGATGGCAGCGCAGGCAGTTTTGCTGTGCAATCCGATAGCCTTCCATTGCTGGGGATGTTGCCGCGCCTCCGCCCGGCGGCAGCAGTTCCTTCAGAACGGCTGCCTCGTCGAGAAACCGCAGTCCCATCACTCCAAACGGAACCTGCGCCGTATCCTTATGCGCCAGGATATGAAACGCAGGTGTGAACGCGGGATGCGAGATCAGATACGGCCCGTAATTCTCGCCGTCCGGCCCCTTCGGCCAGTGCGCCGGCTCCTGTCCGTCGATCCGCAACACGAGAAACGGATGATGCCGCGCCCGATATTCCGGCGGGTAGTGAGTTTCATACCCATCGCCCGCACTTGCCGCAACCATCTCTTTTGCGCCATTGATTCCCAGCGCCGAGATCAGAGCATCCAGCGGTACCCCGCTCAGCTCCGTCGGATGTTCGAAGTTCTCGTCGTCCTTTACAGTAAACGTCACCTGCGGCAGGCTGCTCAGATCGGCATAGCGGACGAAACGCTTCTGTCCGGGCGGAACTCCGGGCACCTCTCCGGAAATCTCCAGATCCTGCGGTGACCCTCTTTGCGCCGATAGTGCTACGCGTTGCGGTGTCGTCCCGGGAAATGCGGTAGCGAACAGTGCAGCGCCCATCAGAAGAAGTCCAGATCGCATGCGGGCTATCCTAAACGACCCTTTCCGCCCCTGCAGGAAAACTCGGGATGCAGGGCCTCGTTGCAGCGCATCCCACCCCCACCACCCACGTCCCGCGGCAGAGACATTCGCCTTCTACAATGGCCCCATGCCGCCGCGACCGTCGCCTATCGCCGCACTGCTCGCGTCATACAAATCCGGAGCATGCAGCCCCATATCCGAGACGCGGCTCTGCCTGTCGCGTGCCAATGGCAACGCCAGCCACAACACCTACATCACGCTTGCTCAGGATTGGGTCCTCAGAGAGACACAGCGGCAAACCGACCGCGCCGGCAGCGGTAGCGCTCTGCCTCTGTACGGCGTGCCGGTCTCTCTCAAAGACTGTTTCGACCTCACCGGATTTCCGACCAGCATTGGATCCGCATTCTATGCGGCCCATAATCGCAACGCGTCATCGGACTCCTGGGCCGCTGCGCGTCTGCGCGACGCGGGCGCCGTCATCATCGGCAAGGCGCACCTTCATCAGCTCGCCTACGGCGTCACCGGAGAAAACCGCGATTACCGCGACTGCCTGCAGCCCGCTGACCCGGCGCTCCTCACCGGCGGCTCTTCCAGCGGTGCGGCGGCTTCCATCCAGGAAGGCTCGGCGCTCGCCGCCATCGGCACTGACACCGGTGGTTCGGTTCGGGCCCCCGCAGCGCTCTGCGGACTCACCGGCTATCGAGCATCACTCGGCATCGGCGACTGGACCGGTGGTTATCATCTGGCACCCTCGTTCGACACCATCGGCTGGCTCTGCCGCGACCTCCGCGATCTGCCGCTGCTCGCCGAAAGCCTCTTCGAGCTACCTCCCGAGCGCCCCTCACCTGGAACGTTTCGCATTGGCGTTCTCACTGACCCGCTCGTCGACGCCTGCGACTCTGAGGTCGAGCGTTCTCTGCAGACCTGGCAGGATCGCCTGCGACGTGCTTCGGTCCACCTCGAGCCTTTCGATGCCCCGTTTTGGTCGGAAGCCTGGGACATATACGCGCCGATCCAGGCCCATGAGGCGGCCCAGATTCACGCTGGCTTCTATCACCAGTTCGATCCTGTCATCGCCGCGCGCCTCGAATGGGGTGCCTCGCTGGCTCCGAACGAACTGCAGCGCATGCACCAACGGCTCTCCGGTTTTCGTCGCCAGCACGAGCGGCTGTTTGAGCAATTTGACTTTCTGCTGGCGCCGGTCTCACCTCTCAGCCGGCTCGTCGCCGGAGCCGACCACACCGAAACGCGCGCGCGCCTCCTCCGCCTCACCACGCCGGCCAGCCTCGGCGGCAATCCAGCCGTCGTTCTTCCTTCCCCGCAATGCGGTCTGCAACTGATCGCCGCGCGCATGGACGACCGTCGCCTGCTCCGTTTCGCCGCCCGGCTTGGCGAGTTAATCGCTGCCGAGGAAACCTGATCTTGTAGCTCGTTTTGCGGTCTCTCAATGGGCAGAGGAAAGTTCGGCCAGGGTTCGTGCCAGGACTTTCACCCCGGCGACGATGTGTTCCATCGTCGCGTGTTCGTCCGGTCGATGGCTTACGCCCCCGCGGCACGGAATGAAGATCATCGCCATCGGCGCTACATGCACCATGAACGATGAGTCGTGGTAGGCACGAGCCACGATTCTGCGCGATTCCAGACCTTCCTCAAGACAGCTGCGGGCAATTGCCGCCAAAACCTGCGGCGACGACGTGGCCGGTTCATCGGCATTCAGCACCTGGATCGAAGTTTGTAACTGTCGCTGTTGCGCAATCTCCTCGGTCGCGTTGCGAATCTCGTTCAATACGCGATCCCGCCGCTTTCCATCGGTGTCACGCAGGTCGACGCCGAGCTTCACCCGGCTGGGAATACTGTTAATCGCCCCGGGATGCACTTCGCAGATTCCCACCGTGGCGACCGTGTCCGTCGATCCCGACTGACGCGCCGTGCCTTCGATCCTGACGATCAGCTCGGCTGCCGCACATAACGCGTCGTGCCGGTCCGGCATCAGCACACCGCCCGCGTGCCCGCCTTCTCCGTCGATGGTGATAAAGAAGCTCGACGGCCCCACGATATTTGTAACAATGCCGATGGGGATTCCTTCGCGTTCCAGAATCGGTCCCTGCTCGATGTGCGATTCCACGAACGCAGCGTAATATCCGTACGGCAGGCGCACCGTCGCCAGATCCCCATCGAACCCCGCCTTTGTACGAACTGCCCGCAGAGTCTCGCCGTCGCCGCCACGCAACTTCTCGTCCGCGTCGGCGTTCAGGACCCCGGCCAACAACCGGCTCCCCACGCATCCAACGCCGAACCGCGTCGGCTCTTCCGCCGTGAACTGAATCAGTTCAATCGACCGCTCCGGCTGAAACCCGCCCTCGCGCAACGAGCGGATCGCTTCCAGCCCTCCCAGCACACCGACCACTCCATCGAATCTCCCCGCATTTGGAATCGCATCGATGTGCGATCCGGTCGCCACCGCGGGCAAATCCGGCCGTGATCCTTCCCACCGAAAAAACGTATTGCCAACCGCGTCCACGCGAACAGCCATGCCGGCGTCCGCGCATCGTTGCTTCAACCATGCGCGTGCTCGCAGATCCTCCTCTGTGAAGACCACCCGCGTGACTGCAGGAGGCCTGGCAGCGGAGATGGTCGCAAGTTCGTCGATCTCGTGCCCCAGCCGCTCCGCATCCACCTTCATGCCTGCCTCAGCGGATGCCGATTCCAGTCTTTGTAGATGAGGTACTTTGCCGGTTTCTTCCCGATTGCGCCGAACCACTGCGGACAATACGGCGCCATCCAGATGAAATCCCCTGCGGTCACCGGATGCCAGTCGTCATCGAGCCGATAGATGCCGCCACCCTCCAGCATCAGGAGCCCATGCTCCATCATGTGAATTTCCACCATGCTCAAGCCCGCACCCGGCTGATAGGTCATCGTGTTCACGGCAAAATCGAAAGCCATCGTGTCCGGCAGCAGCGAACGCACCTGCAGATCGCTGTCACCCATCAACGCCACCGTCGCCATGTCAGCTTCCTGTCCCACCAGGAACTCCGGGGCGACGATGCCTTTCACTTCGCGATAAGGCTGCTCGATCACTGCGGCCCGAGACTTCTCCACCGCCGACACGCGTTGCTCCGCCCCCCGGGGGATGTACGCGAAACCGCCCGCACCCAGGGCATGCTTGTGCGAGCCGGCATCCACCGCCACCGAACCCTCCAGGACGTACAGGAATCGCTGCCCCAGCGCCGCGCCCAGCACGCCGCCCGGCTCAAACTCCACGGTGTACTGCGTGAACGCGGCTCCTATCGCCGGCGAGACGTGCACAATCACCGTGGCCCTGATCGTGCCGGGAATCTGCGTGCGGACGAACGTGTCCGGCGTCTGCAGCAAATAGCTCGATCGCCGTACACTCCGCGTTCGCCCCAGATGAGGCAGTCCGCTATGCATGCTTCTCGCCCTCTTTCCCGCGAACCATCGACTCGAACTCCTCAAGGAAATACAGTCCGGTGTGGATCGCCGCGGCGACGTCCTCTTCCGCTACGCTCTCGTCGGGGTGATGACTGATCCCTCCCGGAGTGCGCATGAACATCATCGCCGTCGGCACGTGGGGCGCCATCACCATGGCGTCATGGCCCGCTCCACCCGTCATTCGCATCGTTGTGTGGCCGGCGCGAACCGCCGCCCGCTCCGCCAGCCCAACCAGTTTCGCATCGAACCCCACCGCCGCTTGCTCATGATAGCGCTCGACGTTGACCTGAAGTCCGCGCCTCGTCCCAATTGCCTGTGCATCGTTGAGAATGTCGCGCACCAGTTGCGAGCGTATCGCATCGGAGGGATGCCGCGCGTCCAGAGTGCAGCGCACCAGCGCCGGAATCACGTTGACCCCTCCCGGCTCCGCCACAATCCGTCCCACGGTTGCGACGGCATTTTCACACCCTCTGGCNNAGATTCCTGTTCTCCAGGATCGGCCCCTGCTCGATGTGGAATTCGAGATACGCGGCGCAATGCCTGGATAGCCTGACATCGGCCGTCTCTGGCCGTCGTATCGCAAAATCTCGCAACGCACTTGCGACCGACAAATTGTTTTCGTCCACGCTCGCCAGCAGCGCTTCGTTCAGTTCGTCCACCAGTGCACGGCTTCCAAGAAAGGGGACGCCGAACCGCGTGCCCTCCTCATCGGAAAACCCCAGCACCTCAATCGAGAACCCATGCCGCTGCTCCGCGGCTGCCTCCACCAGGGCGAGACCCATGAGCACACCCAGAACCCCGTCATACGCACCCGCATTGGGCACCGTGTCGAGATGCGATCCGATGACGAGCCGCGGCGCATCGCCGGCTCCCCACAGTCCGTGCAGATTCCCGGCCCGGTCCACCGTCACCGTCATCCTCGCGGCCTCCATCCACGGCCGCATCGTGCGATGTACGTCGTCCATCGCAGGCGACAGAAACGTCCGCAGCAATTCGCCAGGCCTCTCGGTAATCCTCGCCAGCGCACCGCATCGCTCCATCACCCGCGCGGCCGCCGCCTGCACGGCACCAGCCCGCGCTGTCTCCGTAAAACTCAACCGGCTCTCCTCACCGTCGCCTCAATCGAGCCGTGCGGCTCATCGGTCGGCACAAAAATCCGGTTGGGATTATCCAGCCCGAATGGCGCCAGATCCACCAGGTTGCAGTGCTTGTTCGGCATCGACAGGTAAATCTCCGAAATAGAAGCTTCGGCCTCCAGCGCTGCTTTCCCCATGGCGTACAACGTCTGCTGCACCGACAGGCTATCGTGCAGCGCGAAGGTCTGCAGCACGGCGTCGAAGATGCGCGCCCGGGCCGTCGCATAATCCGCAACCTCTCCTGTGTACTTCCACTCTCCGGAGGCCAGCGTTCCCAGCAGTCGATCGTGCGTCTCTTTCAGCGTCGTGAGCCTGTCCCTGATATATCCCGCAAATCCAGATTTCGCCGTCTTCAGAATTGCCAGGTTCCTGAAACCAGAGGCCACCTTCACTGCAGTTCCGCGACGGCCCATCACCGTCGTCGTGTCGGTGGCGCCGCCCATCTGGACAAAGGCTGTAGCGTGCTCCGTTCCGGCAGTAGTCAGGTGCGTCCAGGGATTCGTCGCAATGCTGGCTCCTGCCTCATCGACCTGCGGGTTCTCCGCTAGCAAATATGTAACCAACTCAGTGGCAAATTGTTCCGGTGTCCCGGCTGAGGAGCTCCTCGCCAGGAAATACACCGTGTTCTTCATGGTGTCGGTCGGCAGGATCCGGCTGTTATCCCCATCTTCAAAGCACGCTGCGAAATCCCCCTTCAGCCACACCTCCACATTCCACTCATGGACAGTGTGTTTCTCGCCGTCGCGATCCAGCTTCATCACCCGCACGCGCGATTTCCCGTAGCGGTTCTCGCCGAGCACAATCATGATCCTAGCTTCCTCGATACGTGGAATAACCGAACGGCGTCAGGAGGAGCGGAACGTGGTGGTTCTCCGCCGGATCCGCTATTTCGAATACAACCTCTATATAAGGATGGAAACAGCTGCTCCCCAGTCGGCGAAAATACTCGCCTGTCTCAAAATGCAACCGATACTGGCCCCTGGTTAGCCGCGCGCGCTCCTCAGGCAGGCTCTTTACACGGCCGTCCTCGTCAGTTACCAGAGCTGCGACCTCAGTCCAGACGCCATCGGCGAGTCGCGAAAGACGCACCACCACTCCGGCCGCCGGCGTTCCCCGCGTCAAATCCAATACGTGTGTCGAGATCCCGCTCACGCACTCAGCCACTTTCTCAGACGCAGTTGGGTAATCTGCGCCTGCTGCTCCGCCACCTCGCGCAATTCTGTCGCAGGATCGTTGTCGAGCCGCTTCTTCAGAATCTCCAGCATCTCTGCGGCCGATTTGTCTGTCGCGCACACCAGAAACACGCGCCCAAACCGCGCCTCATACTCCGCGTTTAGCTCCGCCAGCTCGACCAATTCCGCTGCATCCTGTGCCAGGATCCCAGCCTGTTCCTGCCGCGACCATGCTCCCGACTGAGCGGTTGCCGCCACTGGCGCTTTGCGCTCGCCAAGGCGCGGATGGCTCCGGAACGCCTCCTCCCAGTCCTCGTGACCCAGATCCCACCACACATGATCAGACGCCTGGACCAACTCAGCGCCCGTTCCAAATGGCCGCAGGCGCGCCAACTCGCGCGCCCACTGTTGAGAACCACAGCACGGCAGGATCTCCTCTGCAGCCTCCATCTCCGGCAGCGCATTCCACCGCACCAAAACTGTGTTCAGTTCTTCGCTCGATGCCGCCAGTTCGCGCAGGAACTCCTCCAGCAGATTTCCCGCCACAAACCGGCGATACTCCGCCACCGAACGAATATCGTCAATCGGTGCTATCGCCGCATCGAGCGCCTGCCGTGCCTCGGCAATGGTCGCCTCCGTGATCCGCGCCCCCTGCACCACGGCCTCGACGCTGCTCAGCCGCAGCGGCACTGGTGCCACGGCGCCCATACCGATTCGGACATCGTCGACCCGCCCGTCCCGCATCCGCCCCACGCCTGCTACACATACCTTCGATATGGCCTGCGCGTTGCGCGCGCCCGTCTTGCGGCCATAAGAAAAGTAACCGTTAAAATTCTTTTTGAGCCGAACGGACAGGATCAGCTCGTCCGCCTGCAGCGCGGTTTTCTTGTATCCAAGGTGAAACTCCCGATACGGCAGGCGCCTGTTCCCCCGCGCCGACACGAGCTCCAGCTCCGCGTCGTACGCCAGCAGCGCTGGAGGCGAATCCGCGGCCGGCGAAGCGTTGGCAATGTTCCCGGCAATCGTCGCACGATTCTGATTCGCAATTCCGCCAGTCCACGATGCAGCCTGCGCCAACAGCGGAAAATG
>PMAM01000043.1:49800-49986 GCA_003152595.1 Acidobacterium sp. | reverse complement strand
CGTCTGGAAGACGGTCAACGGCGGCGCGACGTGGATCCCGCTGTTCGATCAGCAGAGCGTCTCGGCGATCGGCGCGGTCGCGATCGATCCGAAGGACCACCGCATCGTGTGGGTCGGCACGGGCGAGACGAACCCGCGCAACGACGTCTCGTGGGGCGACGGCATCTACAAGTCGACCGACGGCGG
>PMAM01000043.1:0-49748 GCA_003152595.1 Acidobacterium sp. | reverse complement strand
CTTTCGCACCACCGACGGCGGCCGCACGTGGACCAAGACGCTGTACGTCGGACCGCAGAGCGGCGTGAGCGAGATGGTTGCCGATCCGAGCGATCCCGACGTCGTATACGCCGGCATCTGGCAGTTCCAGCGCAAGCCGTGGACGTTCACCTCGGGCGGCAACGACGACGGCATCTGGAAATCGACCGACGGCGGCGATACGTGGACCGATATCACCCACAACGAGGGCCTGCCCAAAGGGGTGCTGGGGCGCATCGGTCTCACGGTTTCGCCGGCCAATAGAGATCGCGTGTGGGCGCTGATCGAGGCGCAGGAGGGCGGGATCTATCGTTCGGACGATGCTGGCAAGACCTGGCACAAGGAGAACGGGGAGAACTCGATCAAGCAGCGGGCCTGGTACTACTCGCAGGTCTTCGCCGATCCGAAGGATGCGAACACGGTGTATGCGGTGAATACGTCGCTGTTTCGGTCGACCGACGGGGGCAAGACGTTCACGACGATTCGTAACCAGCACGGTGACAATCACGACATGTGGATCGCGCCGGAGGATCCGAACCGGTTTATCGAGTCGTCGGATGGCGGGGCGCAGATCAGCATGGATGGCGGCAAGAGTTGGAGCACCGAGGACAATCAACCGACGGGTCAGTTCTACCGCGTCTCGGTCGACAATGACTTTCCGTATCATATTTACGGCGCGCAGCAGGACAACACCACCGTGGCGACGCTGAGCAGCGGCAACTCCGGATCGATCACCATGAGCGACTGGCACGATGTCGGCGGCGGGGAGAGCGGGTGGGTCGTGTCGGATCCGACGAACTCGCGGTATGTGTATGCCGGATCGTACGACGGGCTCCTGACGCGCTATGACCGCGTGACGGATTCGGAGCGCGACATCAATGCCTGGCCTGACAATCCCATGGGCTCCGGCGTGGAGGCGATGAAGTATCGCTTCCAGTGGAGCTTCCCGCTGGTCTTCTCGCCGCACGATCCGCACCGGCTGTATGCGGGCGCCAACGTCCTGATGGCCACCACGGACGAAGGCCAGCACTGGACCGTCATGAGCCCGGACCTGACGCGCAACGACAAGTCGAAGCAGGGACCGTCGGGTGGGCCGATCACGAAGGACAACACAGCGGTCGAGTATTACGACACCATCTTCACCATCGACGAATCGCCGGTGAAGGCCGGGGTGATCTGGGTCGGATCCGACGATGGGCTGGTCAACGTCACCCAGGACGATGGCAAGACCTGGAAGAACGTCACGCCGAAGGACATGCCCGAGTGGATCCGCATCAACGGCATTGCGGCATCGCCGTTCGATCCCGGTACGGCGTACGTCGCGGCAACGATGTATTTGTCAGACGACTTCCACCCGTTCCTCTACAAAACCACCGACTACGGCAAGTCGTGGACGAAGATCGTCAACGGCATTCCCGACGACGACTTCACTCGCGCGATCCGTCCGGATCCGAACCAGAAGGGGTTGCTGTTCGCGGGCACGGAGTCGCACCTCTACATTTCGTATGACGACGGCGACCACTGGCTGCCGTTCCAGCTCAACCTGGCTGCGGTCCCGGTCACCGACATCACGTTCCAGAAGGAGTGGGATGACATGGTGCTGGCCACGCAGGGGCGCGGCTTCTACGTTCTCGATGACATGACGCTGGTCCGCGCACTGAACCCGGCGCACTTCCAGCACACCTCCGACGTGGTCGTCTTCCCCGTGAAGAAGGCCATCCGCATCGATGGCGGAGGCGGTTTCGGCCGTCCCTCGCCCGATGAAGGCGCGAATCCTGCCAGCGGCGCGGTCATCTATTACTTCCTCAAAGACAAACCCGAAGGTGAGCTGAAGATTCGTATCCTCACCGCCGACGGCAAACTCGTTCGCGAGATTTCCAGCAAGCCGCCGAAAGACACCGGGGTCGAAGACGAGGACTTCGGCCCGCGCAAGCCGCCGCCGGCGCCCGCGAAAGCCGGTCTCAACCGCTACGTTTGGAACCTTCGCTACGAGGATGCGACTGGGTTTCCCGGGCTGCTGATGTGGGACGGCTCACTCCGCGGTCCGGTCGCCAATCCTGGCGAGTACAAAGTCGAGCTGATCGTCAACGGCAAGACTGAGTCGCAGAACTTCACCGTCGTCAAGGATCCCCGCGCGCCCACCACGCCCGAGGACTTCCAGAAGCAGCTCGACTTCGCGCTCAAAATTCGTGATCGCGTCTCGGAAGCGAACCAGAGTGTGATCGACATTCGCGCCGCCAAGGATCAGCTGAAACCGTATCTCACCAGCTCCAACGATGCAGTGAAGAAGAGCGCGAAGGACCTCACCGACCAGCTCAGCACGATAGAAGAAGCCATCTACCAGACTAAACTCAAGGCTGGCGAAGATGCCCTGAACTTCCCCATCAAGCTGAATAACAAAATCGCCGCGGTTGAGAACGTGGTCGAAGATACCGACGTCGCTCCCACCGCGCAATCGTATGAGGTGTACGACCAGCTTTCAGCGCAACTGCAAACCCAGCTCGACCAGCTGCACAAACTTGAAACCAGCGGCATCGCCGACTTCAACAAGCTCGTCCGCGATCAAAACGTCCCCGCCGTCACGATCCCCGCCGGCAAGAAGCCTGCTGCGGAATAACAAGCGAACAAGACCCGGATCTCGATTCTGAGATCCGGGTCATCTCTCTCCTGCCAATTCCCTGCTCCCTGTCGTCATCCCCAGGCGGGTTTCCGCCGCCACAATCGCGCTGTAGCCACGCCAAAAACAAACCCACCCACGTGCGCCAGATACGCCACGCCGCCCGACTGCACATTCGCGACCGCGCCCGCGTTGAACAGCTGAATCAGAAACCAGATCCCGATCAGCAGCGCAGCCGGAATGAATGTGATCCGAATGAAGATCAGAATGATCAGCAGCGACTTGATCCGATCTCGCGGATACGTCACGATGAATGCCCCCATCACCGCTGCAATCGCGCCGCTCGCCCCGATGCAGGGCACTGTCGATAGCGGGGCAGCCGCCACCTGCGCCAGCATTGCGATCACCCCGCCCAGCAGGTAGAACACCACATACCGCACGTGGCCCATCACGTCTTCCATCTCCGGCCCGAAGGCCCACAGGAAGACCATGTTCCCGATGATGTGCATCCACCCGCCGTGCAAGAACATCGCCGTGAAGATCGTCACCCAGCTGTGACCGCTCGAAATCACGGCCGGAACCGCCGCCCACCGCGCCACGAAGGCGTTGCCGCCGACCAGTTCCTGGAAGAATACGAAGGCGTTGACCACGATGATCAGCACCGTCGCCCCAGGCCACGATCGCGGCCTGCGCGACGCATCCGATAATGGGATCACGGCCCCCACGTTCTCTCCCCGTAAGTCACTCACGCGTGCCTGCGTGAGTTGACCCGCGATGAACTTGCCCCTATAGTAGCGTCAATGAGGTTCTGCCCCACTTCGGCGACCCTGTGTGCATGTTGTTGCATGCTGCGCTGGACTTGTGGATGAACTAGCCTCACTGTCTTTCTATCCATAAGCCCGCGCTTCAGCCTTGCTGACGCGGGCTTTCTCTTTTCCCTCAAACTTCGGAGATTTATGGCAACCGCACTCATCGACGCGCCTGCCTCGACTTCAGCCATCTCGCCGCTGAGCCATATCCGCCAGCTCGAGGCCGAAAGCATCCACATCCTCCGCGAGGTCGCCTCCGAGTTTCAGAAACCAGTAATGCTCTACTCCATCGGCAAGGATTCGTCGGTAATGCTGCGTCTCGCGCAGAAAGCCTTTTATCCCGCGCCGATTCCCTTCTCGCTCCTCCACATCGACACCGGCTATAAATTCCGCGAGATGCTCGAGTTTCGCGACCGCTACACGACCGAGCTCGGGCTGAAGCTTATCGTCTGGCGCAATGAGGAGGCGCTGGCGAACGGCGCGAATCCGGTCGCCCTCGGGACACGCCGCTGCTGCGGACTTCTGAAGACTCAGGCGCTGCTCGACGGACTGCGCGCGCACGGTTTCGACGCCGCTTTCGGCGGCGCTCGCCGCGATGAAGAGAAATCCCGCGCCAAGGAACGCATCTTCTCCTTCCGTGACAGCGCCGGCCAGTGGGACCCGAAGAGCCAGCGTCCGGAGCTCTGGAACCTCTTCAACGGCACTATCCATCCCGGCGAAAGCATCCGCGTCTTTCCGCTCTCCAACTGGACCGAGCTCGACGTCTGGCACTACATCCACCTCGAAAAGATTCCCATCGTTCCGCTCTACTTTGCCAAAGAGCGCCGCATGCTGGTGCGCGGCGACAGCCTCATCCCCGTCGAACAAGAGTTTGTCCGCGGTCTACCCGGAGAAGAACAGTGGGTCCGCTGCCGGCTGCGCTCCCTGGGCTGCAGTCCATGCACTGGCGCCATTCGTTCCGACGCCGACACCGTTCCCAAAATCATCGCGGAGCTGATGGCGATGCGGAACTCGGAGCGGGCCAATCGCGTCATCGACCACGATCAGGACGGTTCCATGGAACTGAAGAAGCGCGAGGGCTACTTCTGATGGCCTTGCACAACAGCGCCTGGGCGATCGAAGAGGATCCGCTGCTTTCCGCGCGCGACGGGGCAGAAGTACGGGTCGAAGAACTGCTCGCGGCCGAACGGAGCAAGGATCTCCTGCGCTTCAGCACCGCCGGCAGCGTCGACGATGGCAAGTCGACCCTGATCGGCCGCCTTCTCTATGACTCCAACAATGTCTACGACGACCACGTCGCATCCGTCACGCGCGGCTCCGCCATCGACTTCGCTCAGCTTACCGACGGCCTCCGCGCGGAACGCGAGCAGGGCATCACGATCGATGTCGCCTACCGCTATTTCTCGACGCCGAAGCGAAAATTCATCATCGCCGACACGCCCGGCCACGAGCAGTACACGCGCAATATGGCTACCGGGGCTTCCACGGCCGATGTTGCCGTCGTCCTGGTCGACGCGCGTAAAGGCATCCTCGATCAGACGCGCCGGCATGCCTGCATCGCCGCGCTGCTCGGCATCCCTGCGGTGATCGCCGCCATCAACAAGATGGATCTGGTCGACTTCTCCGAAGAAGTTTTCGAACAGCACCGTCGCGACCTGCTCACTCTCGCCTCCGTCCTTGAAATTCCGGAACTGATCGCGATTCCCGTCAGCGCCCTCGCGGGCGACAACGTCGTGCACCGCAGCACCAGGACTCCCTGGTACAGCGGACCGAGCCTTCTCGAACTTCTCGAGACGATCCCACTTGCAGCCCAGCGCTCGCAAGGCAACTTTCGTCTTCCGGTCCAGCGTGTGATCCGCCCCGATCAGGATTTCCGGGGCTTCGCCGGCCAGATCGCCTCGGGCAGCGTTCGCCCCGGCGACGAGATTGTCGCGCTGCCCTCCGAAGTACGCAGCCGGGTTCGCTCCATCACCACCTGGGATGGCGATCTCGCTGAGGCTCATGCCCCGCAGTCTGTCGTGCTTACTCTCGACGACGAGGCCGACATCAGCCGCGGCGATATGATCGCAAGTCTCTCCGCGCCGCCGCAGAGAACCAGTCGTCTCTCCGCCACCGTGGTCTGGATGCACTCCAGCCCGCTCCGTCCTGGCACATCCTTTCTCCTGAAGCACACCACGCAAATGGTGCGGGCTCGCGTGGTCGAAATTCGGTCCCGCATCGATATCGAGCGTCTCGAATCGCTCGCCGCCGACCGCCTGCCCCTGAACGCCATTGGCGAAATTCTGATCGAGACTCACCGGCCGCTCGTCGCCGATCTCTATCGCGAAAACCGCTTCACTGGCAGCTTCATCCTCATCGACCCCGCCGATAACGCAACGGCCGGGGCGGGCATGATCCGCGCCTTCGAAGGCGGTTTCCGACCCGCTCTCAGCGGCGCGCTCGTGACGCTCGGCAATCGCTCGGCACTCGCGCACAATCTCGAAAAACGCCTACTGGAGCAAGGTGCGCTCGTCGTCCGCACGCGCTTTTCCAATCGCGATGCTTTGCTGCCTCTTGTCCTCACCGGTGCGACCGTTCTTCACGAAAGCGACAACGGCGGTGCTATCAGCGTCATCGGCCATGGCAGCGAAGTGATCGCAAGTGATATCCCCGACGACCCGGACGCAATCCTCGGCGTCCTCGACAATGCAACGCATCTTCCCTCAGGAAAACACGCATGACCGCCGCCACCGAAAGCCGCGCCGCAGAAGCTCGGCAGTTTCTCCGCCAGAACCTGGAGCAGGCCGAAGACGTCTGCGTCACCAGCAGTTTCCAGGCCGAAGACGTCGTCCTGCTGCACATGGTNNACCGCATCGCCGCCGCGTGGGATCTGAACCTTATCAACATCGTCCCGCAGCAAACCGTCGCCGAACAGGAATCACAGTTTGGCATGCTCCATCAAACGGCTCCTGATCGCTGCTGCGCGCTGCGCAAGGTGGGGCCGCTTTTCGACGCGCTGGCCTCTTACCAGGTGTGGGTCACGGGACTCCGCCGCCAGCAATCCAAGTCGCGCGCCAATCTTCAGATCGAGGAGCCCTTCAAGCTTCCCAGCGGAACTCAGATTCGCAAACTGAATCCACTCGCCGACTGGTCCACGCGCGATGTGTGGGACTACGCCGCAGCTCACTCTATTCCGCTGCTTCCGCTCTACGACCTCGGCTACACCAGCATCGGCTGCGCGCCCTGTACCAGCCTTCCTTCCGATCCCAACGATCCTCGTTCGGGCCGCTGGTCCGGACGCAAGCTCGAATGCGGCATCCACCTTCAGGATTCGTAGGCGCATGGATATGCTGATCGGCTTCGCCATCGCAGTGATGATCGCCCTTACCGGCGTGGGCGCAGGAACGATGACTGCCCCGGTGCTGATCCTTTTCCTCCACATGCCGGTCCCCATTGCCGTCGGCACCGCACTGGCCTACTCCGCGGCGGTCAAGCTTCTTGTCGTTCCGGTGCAGATCAGTCGCGGCCAGGTGGACTGGCGCACCCTTGGCCTCATGCTTCTCACCGGCATTCCGGGAGTGGTGCTGGGCACGCTTTTGTTTCGCCACGCGGTGAACCTGAAGAGCGATAAGGTCTGGCTCTACCTCGCGCTCGGCGGCATGATCGCATTCTCGTCCGCGTGGCATATCTATCGCCACTTCCGGCCTGCAAAGATCGGCAGGGATCGTCCACAGCGACCGGCGTGGCTCGCCGCGACGATGCTCCCGGTCGGCGCAGAGGTCGGCTTCTCGTCATCGGGCGCCGGCGCCCTGGGCACCATTGCTCTGCTCGGTCTCAGTCGCCTTGAAACAACGCAGGTCGTCGGTACCGATCTCGCTTTTGGACTCTGCCTCTCTCTCGTCGGTGGCGGACTTCATATCGCAGCGGGAGGTTTCGACGCCGGTCTCCTGATGCGCCTCGTAGCCGGCGGTCTGCTCGGCGCCATCGCAGGCAGCACCCTCGCCCCGAGGATTCCCGCGCGCGCGATGCGCCTGGCTCTTTCCCTTTGGCTGCTCGCCATCGGCATTCAGTTGTGCTGGCAGGCCAGCGCTCTGGCAGGCAGTTAGAGTGGCTCGCGGCCCTTACCGTCCGTCCTTCAGCCGGGTAGCCAGCCGATCCGGCAGACCCGCCCGGACAATGCGCTCCTGTGCTTCTTTCAGGTTGTACGGAACCCGGTACCAGGTCAGGAGCATCCTCGCGTCGTCGTAGAGCGCAAAGGCCGCGCGCCAGTCGCCGTCGCGGGGCTGCCCCACCGATCCGGGATTGAGCAGATATCGCGCCCCCTCGCGAAGCTCCAGCTCGAACTCGTCGGCTTCGAGTT
The DNA here is from genome assembly GCA_003152595.1 of Acidobacterium sp. Lineage (GTDB taxonomy): Bacteria > Acidobacteriota > Terriglobia > Terriglobales > Acidobacteriaceae > Palsa-343. Next base: position 41,965 of record PMAM01000043.1, on the reverse strand, counting down.
GAACTCCGTGGCCTCCCTGGTGCGAGCGATGGAGCTCGTACCCCGGAGTCAGCCTGAACCATTCATCGCCGTTGGTGGCAAAGCCGCCCTGCACGTGCGTGTGACCGAAAAATGTAATGCGCGCATCGGTCGCCTGCAAAGCGGGCCATGCATCGCGAACCGTCAGCACATAATCGTCCTCATCGACAGGCGATCCGTGTACGCACCGTACGTACGGCCCATCCGGCGCAATTGGGCCCACGGCCATATGCCGCAGCCAATCGCGATGCTCACCCGTCAGCACGCATTCGGTCCACCGCGCCGCCCGCTGCGCCACCGGATTGAACTCCTCGATCCCGTCCAGTCCGCCGCAAACACGGTCGTGGTTGCCGCGGACAAACACATTTCCCAGCCGCCGCGTCTCTTCGATCACTTCATTCGGATTCGCGCCATAGCCCACCACATCGCCCAGGTTCCACACCACATCGTGTGCGGGGGCGGCCGCCATCACCGCTTCGAGAGCTTCCATGTTGGAGTGGATATCGGAAAGGAGCAGCGCGCGCATAAAACGATCCCAGCGGATTCCGCGGCCGTCCGAAGGGAATTCGATGCCCCACTTCTGACATCATCGGCGGACAGGGCCGCTTACCACTCTATTCGATGGCGGCTGCGCTTGTCGCGCACATTTCTCAGGCGCTTTCGCGGGCCCTACACACGCGCCCAATGGCCGGGAGCGGCTTCTCGCAGGGGAATTTCGGCGGCCCGGCTGTCTTTTCCGGCGCTGCCGGGCGCCAGCTGCGCAAGACGTTGCTGGAGATCGGTCCGCATCGTGGGCACCGCACCCAGCAGGCTCCGCGTGTATTCGTGCAGCGGTTCGCTGAAGATCGCCGCCCGCGAAGCCTGCTCCAGCAGGAGGCCCTGCCGCATCACCGCGACCCGGTCCGCTACCTGAGAAACCACGGCCAGATCATGTGAGATGAACAGCATCGCCAGCCCGAACCGCTCCCGCAGGTCGGCCAGCAGTTCCAGAATCTGGGCCTGCACCGTCACGTCCAGCGCCGTCGTTGGTTCGTCTGCAATCAGCAGTCGCGGCCGGTTCGCAATCGCCATCGCAATGAGAATCCGTTGTCGCTGTCCGCCTGAAAATTGGTGCGGATAGTCCCTGTATCGCACAGCTGGATCCGGCAGAGCCACCGCCAGCATCGCCTCCAGCGCCTTCTCACGCACCTGCATTCGCGACAACCCGCGCTGATGCACGCGCACTGCCTCGGCAACCTGCTCGCCTACCGGCAGCACCGGATTCAGTGCCGTCATCGGCTCCTGGAAGATCATGGCAATCTCGCGGCCGCGCAGCTGGCGCATCTCTTCAGGATCGAGCGCCAACAACTCACACCCATCGAACGCGATACGCCCCTCAACCGTGGCTGCCGCATCCAGCAGTCGCAGAATGGCGAGCGCTGTGACCGATTTCCCCGAGCCCGATTCGCCCACCAGCCCCAGCGACTCGCCCGGCGCAATCTCCAGCGACAGCCCGCGCACTGCCTGCGTCTGGCCGAACCGAATTGTCAGGTTGTCAATCGTCAGCAGTGCCACAGCGCCATCCTGGTGGAGCCAAATGCGCAGAAAGCGACACAACCAAAGCAAAAGGGAGCAGACTCCTCTGCCCCCTCTCTGCCGATCGAAAACTTGTTGGACCCGGGCCTACTTCTTCGGCGGAGCGATCGCATCCTTCGCCGACTTCGCGACGCGGAACTTCACCACCGTCTTCGCTTTGATCTTGATCTGCTCGCCCGTCTGCGGATTGCGGCCCATGCGCGCCTTCCGCTCTGCCTTCACCAGCCGGCCCAGTCCGGGAATTACAAAGACACCGCTCTTTTTCGTCTCCTTGACCGCCGTATCCGCCAGCAGATCCAGAAACGCCGCCGACTGCTTATTCGTGAGTTCCAGCTTCTCCGCCAATTGGCGAACCAGCGCGGTCTTGGTCATTGTTGCTGCCATCGAGTCTTCCTCCTTGTTTTTTCTTCGAGGTCGCCGGAGTAACTTCGCTCCCAACCTGTGCCGAAGCCAGTATTGATGCGGCTCCGAAAGAACCTGCCGCCGTTTACCTTGCGGCTTTCAGAAACGTTTGTCAATGGGAAAACCTGTGTTTCCACAGGTTTTTTGCGGTTTTTCCTGGTTTTTCTCTGGAAAAGGCCGATTTTGCCCGGTTTTGGGCACCCGAAGCGTCTCCAGATCGCGATTCACGCGCCTCCCAGGCACTCCATCTCTCGCACGCTGTCTTGCCGTGCAGTCTATTCCTTTCGCGCGAGGCGCGCCAATGCGCACTATGCGTACAACCGTCCGCCGGCCCACGCCGGCCGCGGCCGTTCGGCTCGCACCAGCGGAGCGTTCAGAAAATCCACCAGCGGCGCAGCCAACCGGAACCGTTTTTCGATCTCCTCCGCCAGTCCTGCCTGCAGCGCCGTCTCCGCAGGCAGATGCGCGGTCACGCCCCACTGCCTCCACTTGATCCACTCCATCGCCGGATGCTCCGCCGGAAATCCCTTCGGNNTTGTCCTCGATCAGCTTCTTCCACTCCGCGTGATGCTCCATCAGCCTTCGCCGAATCGCCAGCAGCTGGTTTTTCTCCGGCATGTACACACCGGCCGCGATCACAAAATCCTCCGCGCCCACGTGCATGTAGTAACCTCCGCCGGAGGTCTTCTCCAGACCGTTGCGAGCCCACCACGCGCCCAGATGCGTTTTGTAAGGCGATTTGTCGGAGGAGAATCGTGTGTCCCGGTAAATGCGGAACATGCACTTTACCGCGAGCCGCATGTGCGCCGGTGCATACTCGGCCATCCCGCCGGTCAGCCGCTCGATCAGCGCCAGCATCGGCGCCTTCAGTTTCTCTTCGTAGACCGCGCGCCGTGCCTCAAACCACTCGCGCTTATTATTCCGCTTCAGGCCGCGCAGAAACCGCAGCGTCTCTGCATCGAAATACGCTTGCTTCGCCACTCGCTCATTCTATCGGCCCGCGGCTGTGGATTGACCGCGAGTGGTATTGCATCCGGCTGGCAAAAAACATCACACTGGAGCCATGCACAGCAGGCTTTCTCTGGTCCTTGCGATCCTCGCTCTCGCAGCCGCCGGCGTTTTCCTCGCCTCAGCTCAGTCCTCCGGGCATCAGATCACCCAGCGCCAGGCACACCAGATCGCGGTCCTTGTCGCTCGCCATGACGACATCGATCTTTCCGACACGCACATCGAGCTCAACAGCATGGACCTCGGCCGCGACTTCGCCCCCGGCTTCTACAGCTTCATCCTCATTCGCGAGAGCACCTCGCCCGGCCCCGATGAGACGCTCCGCCGCTATGCCATCAGCCGCCGCACGGGCGACGTTTGGGAAATGAACCTCTGCACGCATTACGACTTCCCCGAGCTGACCCACCTGCAGCGCTCATTCTCGGGCCGCGCTGGCACAGACGCCGCCGAGCTTTCGGCCCAGAGCAAGCGTCTCGGCTGCTCAAAGCAGGAATTTGGTCCGGCATCTTAAGAGATGCTATCCCGCAACACCTGGCGAGCCGATCTGGCGAACCACCCGCCACGCATAGTGGAAACCGGAGAGCAGGGTCAGAATCACTGTAGCGGTGAGAGCCCACGAGCGCAGGAGCAGCACCCACTCCGGCTGATAAAACTCAGCGAGCATCACGGCAGCGACTGCAATAATCTGAGCCACCGTGTTCGCCTTCCCGACCAGGCTCGGTCTGAAGTTGCGAATCGAAGTCGTCGCATACAGAATCGCCGCCACCACCAGAATCCCGAGATCTCGTGCGAATACCAGCACCGTCACCCGTCGCGAGATGAGCGCCTCGTGGTGCAGCACCAGGAACAGCGTGCTCAGCAGCAGTTTGTCCACCACGGGATCCAGGTATTGCCCCAGCAGCGTCCGCTGGTGCAGCAATCGCGCCAGCAACCCGTCCAGCGCATCCGTGATTCCGGCCAGAACGAACAGGAAAAAGGCCAGTTCAAAGCGACTGTCAAGAACCGCCAGAACCAGAAACGGCACCATGCACAGCCGGAGAAAGGTCAACAGATTTGGGGTCGCCCGGAGATCGTTCATCGCATCGTTTGCCGTGCCGACGCATCCACCTCAAGCAGCGGCGGCCCAGTGGAGGAAGGATTCATAGTATCGCAGAGGCTGTAAATTGCCCACGCCTGGAAGAACTGCGATCCGCTCGACGGACGAACGCAAGCGCGCACGAAGTCCAGTCGGGCCGTCTCGGCGGCGGCGCCAGGCCACCCCGCACTTTTGTTATCATGGGCGAAGGCAATTCAGCCTCGCGTAGGCGCGTAGCTCAGTTGGTTAGAGCGCTACCTTGACACGGTAGAGGTCAGGAGTTCGAGTCTCCTCGTGCCTACCATTTCATTTTCAATTGTTTAGGTCTGTTTTGAAGGCCCGAGGAATCGCGCCTTCAACCCGCGATCNNGTACGAGTGCCAATCCCGGCTTGGCCATCCTGATCCCTTCGAGAAAACGCCCCTGCGCTTCCCGATGTTGCTGCGAACGCGGTGCGTGTAACGCAGCGTGGTCTGGGCCTGCGTCTGGCGAAGCATCTTCGTGATCACCGTCAGCTCCACTTCCCCCGAAAGGAACGTAGCCAGCGAGTGACGAAGATTGTGCCAGCCAAAGCGCTTCGAGGATCCACCAACCCCTGGAGCAATGTTGTAAGCCCGTCGCACAGATCGTCGCGCGATTCGATGCCGAGATTGAAGATCTGGCCGAGCAGCTCGTTGCTTCGGTCAGCGGGAAGAGACTGTGCCGTTCTTGATGATCGGCGCCACGGTCTGCAGCCGGCTGCGCTTGTCCGTCACCGACCGCATCGGCACGACTGGCACGTACCGAAGGCGGGAATACACGCAAACCAGAGCTCAACCAGCCTTGGTTGTTTCGCGCGGAGCAACGCACCCATTTGCCTTTCTTCGGGATGATCAGCCGGCTGACATGGGAAAAATGAATATCGTCGATGTCCGGTGGTTGCTCCGGATGTATGGGTGTGGACTCCTTCTGCGCCCGATTGATCATGTCAATCACTGCTTTGTCGTCCTCAGACGGCGCCCTTTCATGTTCGGCTTCGTTCTCGTGCCACGACGAGGCGAGGTGCTTGTCCCAAAGCTGCATGACGATCGGGCAGACCCCGTCCGGGGGAGAGATTCTCTGTCGAGAAACAGACGAACAAGGAAGCTCAGAGGCAACGGATTGCGTGCTGCGATCGATGCCGCGTTGTTTGACCGCCTGGCACTAACCTGCTCCATGAATCCTTTTTTAAAAGTGATTGACATTTCGAAACATGGAAAGCTTCCCCGATTCTGTGGACCCGCGCGCTATCCGGATTCTTTATGAAGCATTGCATCTATTCAAGAGGATTCGGCGCCACGGCTTAGAACTCGAGCCGTAAGGCGAACTGCATTTGACGCGGAGTTCCTGTTCCGACCGGGCCGGGATTCACAGTGCCGATGATTTGGCCGAAGGTGGCTGACGAAAAATCAGCCAGAGGCTGGCCGTATTGCGCGCGGTTGAAGAGGTTGAAGAACTGGCTGCTGAACTGCAGCTCGATGCGTTCTGAGATAGGGATGCGCTTGGCGAGGCCGAAATCGGTTTGCCAGAGATTGGGGCCGCGGGCCAGGTTGCGCGGGGAATCGCCATAGCCCGAGCCGGTGACCAAAGAGAAGGCCGCGGCATTGATCCAGTTGTCGATGCCCTGGCCGCCCGCAGGAGCGAGAGAGATTCTGGGCACGCGATTGGGGCGCTGGTTGGTGGTGTAGCCTGTCGCGACCGAGGTGCTGGAGCGGTCTTCGGTGATGTTGATCGGCAGACCGGAGCGTGCGGTGGCGACCGTCGTGACGCTCCAACGGCCGAGGATGGCTCCAGCAATGGTGGGTTGGGAGAGGAAAGCCTTGCCACGACCGAAGGGAAGGTCGTAGATGGCGTTGGCGGTGAGGACGTGGCGGACGTCAAAGTCCCCTGATGCGCGCTCGCAGGCCCTGCAGGCCGGATTCTGAGGAAAATCGGAATCGCCGCCGCCTGCCGAGTCCTGATCGATTTCGTGGGAGAAGACGTAGTTGGCGGAGAGAAGCAGACCGCGGGTAAAGCCGCGCTGGAGACTGGCTACGAATGCTTCGTACGAACTGTTATTGCGATTGCCGCGATACTCTACCTGGCCGAAGTTAGGGTTGGGGCGCAGACCGGCTGTTGGATCGATCAGGTTCAGGTACGACGTGGTGAGCAGGTCAGTGCCTTTGCTGCCGGCGTAGGAGACTGTGCCGACAAGGTCGTGAGGCAGAGCTTGCTGGATCGACAGACCCCACTGGCTGACATACATGTCCTTGCGATTGCGGTCCATGTCGCGAGGCGAAACGGTGCCGGGACCGTTGAGGAAAGCAGTAACTGGCCAGGACAGACCAGGAGTGCTTTTCGCGCTGAGTGAGTAACGACCTACTTCATTGCTGATGGGAAGATTCTGATCGTCTAACTGGCCATCGCCGTGATAAAGGCCGAAGCCGCCACGAATGATAGTTTTGGAGGCAAGAGCCGCGGAAGCCCACGTGACCGAGATGCGCGGATCGACGTCGAGTGTATCGGGACTGCCGAAGCTTGCGCCCGCGCCGCAAAAGCCCTGGGGACCACAGGTTGCGAAGTCGAAGGGGATGGCTTTGCCGTGGACTTCGTGGAAGATGTTGTAGAAGCTGTAGCGCACGCCGAGGTTCAGGGTGAGATTGGGTTGCAGCTTCCACTCGTCTTCCGCATACGAGTAGACCTCGGTCTTACGCAGTCCGTTGACCGGAAGGTCCGCGGCATAAGTGGCGGAGCTGACCTGATTCGCCACGAAGCTGGAGATAGAGGAGAAAGATACGGTGCCGGAGGGCGTGTTTCCCTGGTTGAGTTCAATGCGGCGAACCTCGGCGCCGAGCTTGAGGATATGGTTGCCGCGGACGATGGTCAGGTTATCGATCCAGGAGAAGGAGTTGCCAACGCCTGGCTTGAACTGGTTGTTCGACAGCGTGGTAAGGCCGGAGATGGAGACGGCAAACGGCAGCCCGAGAGCGCTTTGGTTGGTCGTATAGACATTGCCGCGATTGAAGCCGAACTTCAGTTCGTTGACCAGGGTGGGCGAGAAGATGTGCATCGATTCGAGTTCGCCATTAACCGGACGGGAGGCTATCTGCTGCTTGTCGTTCAGATAGCTGCCGCCCTGAACGAGAGGAACGTTGCTGATGGCGGAGTCGAAGTTGAAGCGGAGATAGACGGAGTCGGCGCCGGTGAAGTGATGGTCGAGGCGCAGCATGGCGGAGTTTTCGTGGTCGAGCTGGCGGCCGGAGCCTACGAACTCGGCGACCTGCGTGCTGCCGGGAACGGGTAGTGTTTCTTCAGGGTAGGCGTCAAGAATGGGAACGAGGGCTGGACTGGCAGCGGCGACCTGAGCCCGGAGCGCGTCGGATGGGACAAAGCCAGGCAGGGTTTGCCCGAGAGTTTGGCGAAGACCCTCATAGGTGGAGTAGAGGAAAGTGCGGTCGCGGACGATGGGGGCGCCGAGGCTGGCGCCAAACTGGTTGAGGCGGAAGGCGGGCTTGTGGGGGTTGAGCGTGTCGATGGGCTCGCGTGCGTCGAAGATGTCGTTGCGGAGGAACTCAAACAAGTTGCCGTGGACGGTGTTGGAGCCGGCTTTCGAGACGACAGCGACCTGGCCGCCGGGAGTGCTTCCGTTTTCGGCGGTGAAGAGCATGGTGTCGATGCGAAATTCCTCGATAGCGTCGACGGGGATGGCGAGGCGGACGAAGGGCTGCTGGGCCTGATTGACAATGTTGGTGGCGTCGATGCCGTCGTAGGTGAAGTTGTTGTCGTCGAGGCCGCGGCCAGCGAAGCGGATGCTGCGCTGATTACTGCCTCCGGTATCGACGGCGCCGGGGACCAGGGCTGTGAGGGTGGACCAGTTTCTGCCGTTCAGAGGCAGATCTTTGAATTGCCGCGGCTCGATGCGTGCGCCGAGCGCAGCGGTAGTCTCATCCATCTCCGAGGTCTGCGCGGAGACATTCACCTGCTGCCTGACTCCCGCAACCTGGAGAGTAATGTCGAGAGTCCGTGTGTGTCCCACAGTTTGCTCAAGTCCATCGATAGTGACCTGCTGAAAGCCGCTCGCGGAGCACACGACGCGGTAGAAACCGACCGGCAGTTCGGGGATGTCGTAAGTGCCGCTCGAGGACGCGACGGTTTCACGAACGACGCCGGTTGCGATTTGGGTCGCGCCGATGTGGGCACCGGGAATGCGTCGTCCGGTACTGTCGAGAACTGTTCCGCTAAGGCCGGCGCGGTCAATCTGCGCAGCGCAACAGAGCGGGAGCAGAAACAGAAGAAGGCAGCCAACGATGGGGCGTGCGGGACGATTCTCCATTGAGAATCCCATCCTGGGATGAAATTTAAGGCCTTTGTTAAACGGAGAGTGCCTGGAACTCCGTTGTTAGGGACAAGGTGTGTCAGGGGGATCGATCTCTGCCATGCGCGCGCAGAGCCATCCGGCGACCGGCCGGTTCGATTCATTTCGAACCGGCTCATAGTCAGCCTAACCTGATCGGCGAGGGCAATCCTCGCCCTTCGGTATCCATCGCCAAACTTTAGTAATCGGCGCCGCTCGCGAGCGGCCGGCTCCGATCAGTTCTGAGAGGGTTTGGGTGAAGTTAGAGCCGCCTTGCGTGCGAGCGACTTCCGGTAACGCGCCAGCAACTGGTCGCGGTTTCGGCTCAGGTCGAATCCGGTCGGTGCGGCGGGATAAGGTCGATTACCCATGAGCCCCTTCCAGAGAATACGGTTGAAGACTCCGACGTCGACGCGGTCTGCATCATTAAAGTCCATCCCCCTGGTGACGCGCGCCCAGTAGGCGGCGTCCGGCGTGGGATTCAGACAGGACTGCGCGGGGTCAGGCAGCGGGAGGCTGGTGCAGTAAAGAATCGAGGCAGGAGTCGCGGTGAAGGTCCACGGGGCGGAGGAGGTATTGAAAACATCGGACATGGGCGTCGCCAGGGCGTCGTTCAGATTCATCGGCTGCAGGCCCAGGACTTCTTCCATAGTGCGAATGAAGTCGATGGTGTTGTAGGCGGTCGAGACCACTCCATTCTTGACCCAGGCGCCGGCCACAAACGCCGTGGTGCGGTGGGAGTCGACATGGTCTCCGCCGTCCTGCGAGTCGTCTTCCACGACAAAGATGAGGGTGTTGTTTTTGTAGATTGGACTGTTGGCTATCTTTTGCACCAGCAAGCCGACGGCGTAGTCGTTATCGGCGACGTCGCGATCGGGAGTATTCACGCCGTCGATCGCGGTTGCGAAGTTACCGGTGTGGTCGTGCATGAAGCGGACCAGGGTCAGACTGGGGAGACCGCCCGCCGCGTAATTGGTGTCGAAGTCACGTTCCCACTCCTTGAAGCGGTAATAATCCGGGAAGGCGGGATCGAAGCCGCGGAAGTAAGGGTCGGTATAGGGCGAGAGCGCGACATTCGAGGACGGGGCGACGACGGTTTTAGTCGAGAACGGATCGTGGGCGAGAGACGTCTGGCAACTGGGTTCGTTATAGCAGTTGGTATCGATGAAGAAACCATAGGAGCGAACGGTGAGTCCCGCGCGAAGCGCGTTGTCCCACAGATAGCCGGTGTTCACTTCATCGTCAGGTCCATCCGGGGCGGCAACGTCAGTTTGACCCGGAAGCAAATCCTCGCCGTCCTCGGCATCGGGGCTATTAGCTCCGCCGGGCATGAGTGGATCGGAAGCCTGGCGCTGGGCCAGGGTGGGCAGGGCAACGTTGACATTGCGATTGAGGCCCTCCGAGTCGAGGCTGAGTCCTCGTTGCGCGTAGTTGACCGGGAACTGGTGCTCGATGACATCCGGTGCGCGGGCGGAGGTGCTCCACGGCCAGCCGTCGTTGCTGGTTTCAGCGCTGGCGCGGAAGTTATCGAGTGTGACGAAGGTTTGCGCCAGGTTATGCTCATTCGGCGTAATCGACTGTCCGAACAAAGCCATCGACGGATCGCCGTTGCCGCGGCCGAGGTCGCCGAGAATCTGGTCGTAGGTTCGGTTCTCCTTGAGGATATAGATCACGTGCTGGACGCCCTGCTCCACGGCGGCCAAAACGGGGCCGGTGGTGGAGGTGGCGCCGAAGCGGTTATTGCTCTCTACCTGCTTCGTCAGTTGTGGAAGCGCCGCCATGGCGCCTGCTACCGGGAAGCTCAGCAGGCCGGCATTGGTCAGTTGAGGATTGTACTCATTGGCCGACATGCAGGTGGGATAACCCTGGGGTCCGTAGACGTAGCACCAGTCAGGATTGGCCCCGGTAGGCGACTTCGAATTGACGACGTAGGCCCAGCTGCCATCGGTGCTGAAGCTGACCGAGTTGGGATACCAGCCGGTAGGGATGAGTCCCGTGACGTGGTCGCCGGTATTGGTTTTGCTCAGCGGTACCACAGCAATGTCGTTCAGATTGCCGTTGGTCACGAAGAGCTGTGTTTCATCCGGTGAAAGGGTCACGCTGTTGGTGTTCGCTCCGGTATATTGCGTCAGGGCAAAGGACTGCATGTCGGACGCGGGCGCGATGACGGGGATGGTTTCAATTACGGTGTTCAAGCGGGGGGCGCCGGTCTGGCCTGGGACTCCTTTGTCCTGGGGGTCGAGATCGATCACGTCCACCGTGTCTGACTCATCTTCGGCGACATAGAGGAGCGTGTTCGTGCTGTTCAGCGTCATCTTGTTGGGCTGGCCCTTGACGGGAATCCGCGCCGTGACGGAAGGATTGACGGTCATGAAGCAACTGGGCCCGGTGGTCCCGTGGCCGCAAACTTCCCCGAGGTTCACCACGTCGATTTCGCGGTCGCGCATGCTTGACACATAGGCGGTTGCGCCAGGGCCGGTGTTGCCGGCGATGGCGACCCAAAACGGATATTCACCGCCCGGCGTACCTTGAGCCGGCGATGAAGCAGCCTTGCCAGGGCGAAGGTCGAGTTCGTTTCCTGGCAGTAGGCCCACTCCACCCTGTGCCGATGCTGCGGGCGTCTGCCATTGATCCATCCAGATGCTCAGGCCACCGGTGAAAATGGTGATGGAGTCGTTGTAGTAATTGGCGACGATCAGGGTTTGGCCGTCTTTGGAAATTGCCAGGCCTGCAGCCATAGGAGCTACAAACACTGCACTATTGACCGAGGCGAATTGATTGTTCGGGACAGGAAGACCGTTGCCGGAGGGATGTCCGGTGGCCACGGCACCAGCCTTGCCCAGATCCAGCTCGGCGACAGGCTGATAAGTTCCATCCCCTTGCAGCGTGACGATGTGGATGTTGTCGCCGTTATTGGGGAGCGTGTATGGTATGGGATCGGTCCCGAACGGCGCATCGCCCATGCCGCCGGAGACATAGAACGTGTGATTTTGAATCAATGGATCCCAGACGATCCCGTGATAAGCGTTGGGAACGGGGATGGCTTGCTTAAAGACGGGCGACTTACCCGTGATGTCGAAGACAAAAATGTACTCCGTCGAGAAGAGGGGATCGAAAATCGGGAACGGGCCCTGAAAGACGCGGTTGAATCCGCTGGTTAGAACCAGCAGGGTCGAGCTATCCGGCCTTACCGCAGTGCTGACCGCCTGTCCTGCCATCCACTCTACGGGAGCTACCTTGGGGTTAAACGAATCAGTCACAGTCATGCCGGTGTCGAGAAACTGGAAGCTGGATCCGGCGATTGCCAGCGGAGGCGTAATCGACTGGGCCAAATTCGGTACGGACTGAGGCGAGTTATAGATCGTGATGGTAACGGGCGCGGTTGTACTGCCCGCCGGGTTGGTGGCGGTCACTGTATAGGTCGCAGTGGATGGCTGAGGAGAGCTAACGGCGGGTGTGTAAGGGGGAGGGACAATCGTGGAGGGTACTGCGGCGGGAGTCCCACTGATGGTGCCGCTGCCTGGATCGAAGCTCAGCCCGGTGGGAAGAGGTGGGTTGATGCTGTAGGTGCCCGACGAGCCGATCGTGGAGTTTGTTACCGGAACGTCCGGGGTAATCGGCAAGCCGGCGACATATACCGGCGCGGGGAAACTATAAGCAAGGCCCGACGGGGATTGGTCTGCCGGATTGACCGTAAGGGTCAGGGGCGCGGTGGTGCTGCCGGCCGAGTTGGAAGCCGTGATGGTGTATGTGGTTTTGGCAACCGCCTGCTGCGGGATTCCACTGATGACACCGGTGCCATTGTCACCGAGGGTGGCCGATGTGCCGCTCAGATAGAGGCCCGGAGGGAGCGGAGGAGAGACTGTGTAGGCGTAGACCTCTGTCCCGGCTGAATTGTAGTACGTGAGCGGCGGCCCGCCGGTGCTGGTTGGATAGTTTTCCGGGATGGGAACGCCAACGGTGTAGATGGCGTCGCCGGGGTTGTACGCCAAACCTGCTGGAGATGCCAGAGGTGCTGACGCAGCGGGGTTCACCGTGATGGTCACAGTTGCGGCGGCGGTGCCGCCCGAGTTCGTGGCGGTTACTGTGTAACTGGTTGCTGGCGATACGGCAGTCGGGTCTCCGGTAATGACGCCCGTCGTCGTGCTAAAGCTCAGGCCAGAGGGAAGTGTGGGGCTCATACCGTAAGAGATCACCGCGGCGCCGCTGTTCGACGGTCCATTCGGCGTGATTGGCTCGCCGACGGTATACGTTACGGTCCCCGCGGCATAGCTGAACTTCGCCGGCGCCTGATCGTTCACCGTGATTGACAGGGTTGTCGTGGTACTGCCGCCCGCGCCGGCTGCCGTCACAGTATAGGTGGCCGTGACCGCCACAGCCGTGGGTGTTCCGCTCAGGATTCCCGTGCCGGCATTCAGCGTAAGACCGGCGGGCAAAGCGGGGCTCACGGTCCAGGAAGTTACAGCCCCGCTGCATGCCGGATTGTCCGGCGCGATGGCTACTCCCCTGACGAAGACCGGGGCCGCTGCTGAATAGCTAAGCGCCGTGGGTGCCGTGGAACCGCCGCCGCCATTTCCTGAACATCCCGAGAGAACCAGAGCCCCCACTGCCAAAAAGAGACAAGCCAAACGCATGGATCGCATCGACACTCCTGTTTCGCCATTATCGGCGGGCGTATCTTCCGTCGTTTCTCATGAGTTATCACGAGAAATGAGGCCAAGTCGAAGCATTGCAGATGGATGTGCTAACAACACTCCACCGGCAGTGACTTCCCATGACGGACGTAACGCTGACTCTGTGCGGCATCGAGGCTCGATAGAGTCTGCGCGCCCTATCGCTGCCAGCATTGCATGGCGCGCCTTGCGCTTAAATGCCTGCCCCGCAGAATTTAACTCTGCAGGTGTGTGCAGAAAACCGAAACGGAACTGATTCCCGTTTCGGGAATCGACGGGCCGGAACGATAGCCTCGAGGGCAGCCAATTCCCGTCCTTGTCCCTGCGCAAGAATGGCGAGCCTGCACACTGACGGGCGGACCGCGCCATGTCGATAAGGCACTCAGTCGGACCAATTTCAGGTTCGTTGAAGGTCGCTATGAAGAATGCTGTCGCACGGTTGGCGTTCCTGGACGCTCGCTGCCCCTGCTCCAGGATGCGGGGAGCCCTGCGGGCCCGTTGCGCCCAAATCAGCAGAGGAAATCAAGAGTTCAAGCTATGAAATTTCGCTGTCTAACTCCCGTCTGCCTGCTGAGCCTCTGCCTGTCAGCATCGCTGTGGCTCCTGTGCGCATGCTCCGGATCCGGCAATCAGGGGATGCTCCGGCCAGCCGCTTCCGCCCCGCTCCCCGCCGGCAACATCAACCTTATTTTCGTGGTGAGTCCCGATCTGGAGTACCAGGCCACCGGCGATGTGCAGCCGGACACTGCAAATCTGACCCCTCAGGGGCTGCAGCGATCGCTCCTGATGGCCCCATTTCTGCAACAGGATGTGTTGGGAAATAACAACGTCACTGCCATCTACGCGCTGGAACCGATGACCCATCTGCAGACCGTCAACGGTTATCCGGATATGGCGGGGCTGGAGACGATCCAGCAGTTCGACATGCTTAACCAGATCACCACGACCAGCGGCGGCCCGGGCACGGTTTCGACCCCCGGCCAGAACTTTCCCATCAACGTGTCGTACGCGCCGGGCTCGGTGCCGGTGGGCGTGGCCGCGCCGTCGCTGCAATATCCCTGCCCCACCTGTCAGGGGCTCGATTTCAATGACATGGATGGCGACAACGAAACCCTTCTCACCGGCATTGTCAATGCGGATGTCCCTGGCTACTACGTCTTCTCCGCCCCGTGGGAAGCGACCAGCGCGATGCTGAAGAAGCTGAATAACTCCAGGCGTTACGGCCTGAACATTCCGTCGGACTACCAGGGTCCCAACCTGATCTATGCCATTTCGATAGCGCCGTCGGGCAGCGCCACCCTCGCCACCTATAACAGCAATGTAACTCCCACGGCTGCCTATCCGGTTCTGCCATCCGCGCCTTTGGTTCCGTCACCGTGTCAGGCAACGCCCTTCTCGATCCCGGCGAATGGCGCTCCCCTCACCGGCGCGCCGGCAAACACCAATACCAATGAGACTGTCTACTTCATCCGCCACGCCAATGCTCATCCCTCGGCAACCTTCTCCGACGGCAATTATGTCGCGGCAGGGCAGTGGCGCACGCTCGATCTGGTGAACGCGCTGCGTGGAAAAGTGAATCCCAGCCATGTCTATTCAATGGATCCGGCCCAGGTCACCAGTGGATCCGTCAGCGCATCGGGCCAATCCGAGTGGTCCCACAATACTCTCGCCATGACACCTCAGCCTTACGTGATCGCCAACAATCTGCCCTTCACTCTTGTATCCGGCTTCCTGTTGACCGATGCGAATGGTCCCCAGGAAACCAGCACTTTCTTCTTCCAGAACGGCGAGTTTACCGGGCAGACCATTCTGGTCGCGTGGGAACACAGCAACATTCCCATGATCGTGCAGCAGCTTCTGGCCAGCTACGGAAGTACAGCTCCTGTGCCGGGCTGGGGCAGCGCCGACTACGACTCCATCTGGACCGTAAAACTGGATGCAACGGGCAATCTCACCGTGAATAACTCGCTTTGCGAAGGTATCGATTCCACCCTGCTGCCGAAAGTTGCACCTCAATTCTGACCGCGTCCTCAGGCCGGCCTCACCAGGCTTTGAAGGAGATCCGACATGCAACACGTTTCTCGCCGCACTTTTCTTGAACTGGCCAGCGCCGCCCTGATCTCGGGTTGCAGCGGGGGGGGGAACTCCTTCGCGCCCGGCAGCGCTCCGTTGCTGGCCTTCTCCGATATCCATTTCAATCCGTTCTATGCCAACGATCCGAAAGTGTTTCAGGAGCTCGATGCCACCGATGCAAGCCAGTGGCAGGGTATCTTCGAGTCGGCCGGAATCGCGGCTCCGTCGCTCTGGGGAGCCGATACCAACTACCCGCTCCTGAAGCTGGCCCTAGCCAGCGTGCAGCAGAATCTGGGAACGAGTCAGGTTGCAATCTATACCGGCGACTTACTCGGACATAACATCGCCGGCTTATACCAGCAGGCCTCAGGGAGCAGCGACCAGGCGCGAGCCGCATCCTTTACCGATAAAACCGCGGCGTTCGTGATGCAGCAGATCCGAGCCGCGGTGGGGACCATCCCGGTCCTCTTCGCTGTCGGCAACTGCGATTCGTACACCGGCTATGGTCCGGACAGCACCTTCCTGGCCCATAACGCGGAGAGCTTCTATACGCAGATGCTGCACGGAGCCGCGAGCGAGGTGGATTTCATGAGCACGTTCCAGACGGCCGGCAATTATGCAGTCGAGCTCTTCGGCGGAGAACTGATGGCGATCGGCCTGAACACGATCCTCTGCTCCCCCTATGTGCCCGGAGATAATTCGGCCGCCGTCGCCGCACAGTTTGCGTGGCTGGCCACGAAACTCGCGGCGGCGCAGGGCGCGGGCCAGAAGGTCTGGATCGTGATGCACGTGCCGGTGGGCGGCTTTCTGGGTCAAACCGCAGCTAATGTCGACAGCAATGGACATATTGCAAGCGCGGCGATGATGTGGAACACCGACTATCAGGTGTCTTTCCTCGGCACGATCGCCAGCCATCCGGGCGCGGTTGTGATGGCGATTGCCGGTCATACCCACATGGACGAATATCGGATCATGATGCCCGGCTGCGCTCTGGAAATAGCGCCCGGCATCAGCCCGGTCTTTGCCAACGATCCCGCCTACAAGCGGTTTACGCTCGATCTCAATACATTCGTGCCGGGCGATTACGAAGCGATGAAGTACAGTCTCGGTCTCGCCACGCTCCCCACCCAGTTCGAGGACTATTACACCTTCACGCAGGCCTACGGTGCGCCGGACTACTCGGCGGGATCGCTGCAGAAGCTGTTGGCGCAGCTGGCGTCGGACCCGGCGAAGGAGGCGCTCTTCCGGCAGTACTACTACTCCGGCAACAACTCCGGCAACACCATTACGAACCTGAACTGGCCGGTGTACTGGAGCGGGGTTGGCAATGTGTCGGAGCAGGGAATCGTCGCCGCCGTAAATTCGTATTGAGCCTTGAAATCAACGCACGACGAAAGAAGGAGTTACTCATGCGAAACGCCACAGAAGTCTCCGCGGCGATCAACCCGTTTCTCAGAATCGAGGATCCAGGCGCGCCTACCCGCCGCGGATTCCTGAAGGGCTCCCTGTGCTCTCTCCTGTTGCCTGCCCTCTCTGCGCCCTGGCTTGTGTCTTGTGGAGAGGACAGCTATGCGCCGCCACCCACTCCTCGGCTGACGTCGGTAAACAACTTCCGCGACGTTGCCGGCGCGAACGATGAGGGAGCGTATCGCACTTCCAGCGGCCGCAAACTACAACGCGGCGTGATCTACCGTTCGAACGCTCTCGACCCTTCGCCGACCGATCTGGCGACGTTGAACACGCTGCATATCGTCGCGGACTATGACCTTCGCACTCCTGGAGAGATCGCGTTATTGCCTGACATCCCACCGGCCGGCGCGACCTGGCTGAATATCAATATCATCGGTACTTCCAACAATCCGGCACCGGCGCTCACCTCCGCAGACCAGGCGATCTCCGATATGGAGTTCTCCTATACGGAGTTCGTAACCGACAGCGGTGTGCGCGGCCGGCTGGCAGAAGTCTTTCAGAAGCTCGCAACCACGAGTGGCGGCTCTCAGGTCTACCATTGCAACGGCGGCAAGGATCGCACCGGCTGGGTCACCACGATTCTGCTCAGCGTGCTGGGCGTTCCGCAGAGCGTGATCGTGCAGGACTACATGCTCACCAATGTCTACAGCGCGGCTTCGATTCAGGCGTCCTGGCAGCAGATGGCGAACGCCGATGGCCAGGCTTTCGCCGATATCTACTACCCCATATGGATCGCCGACCAGAGATACCTCGATGCGGCTTTGAACCAGGTCACAGCAAGCTACGGAACCATGGCCAATTACATCAACCAGGGGCTTGGTTTGAGCTCCACCGTACAAACACTGCTATGCGACAAACTCCTGACATAGGACGGCTGGCCGTGAGCCTCCTGACAGAGGCGCGCGATCTGGCCGCCACAGCGTCATCGCCCGGGGAAACGATAGTCGTGGCAGCAGCAGAAGCAGATGGCGAGGCCGCAGTCTGGGAACGATCGCCAACCGCGTCGCTGCGTGGAGGATCATGGAGCCTTTACCGGTGCCGATGCTCCGGAGATCAGCTGCGCGATGGAGTCGTGGAGTTTCGGGTCTTCGAGGACGTAGAAGAGTCCGCCGCGTCCGTTTTGTGAGCTATTGCACTCGCCGGACAGCGAACCGTCCTGATTCATGTCGGTAAAAATGGTGTCGGTGCCGGAGATGGAGACGCCGATCTTGGCGTGGTTGAAGTTGGTGCCGAGTCCACCCTCAAGGCCGAGGGTTTTGCCCGCCCATGTGCCGGTGGTGGCGATTTCAACCGCTCCCGGTTGTGGGAGCGATGGGTCCCAGCAGGCGATGGGGGTCGAGGCGGTGGTGGAAGGAATTTCTCCCGGGTCTTCCCACCAGGTGGCTGCGCGCAGGGCGTGTCCGCCAAGGAGGGCGGAGACCATTTGCCAGGGTGGAACTTCGAGGCTGGAGGGTTTCGAGATGAGGCGCACGCCGGAAGAGAGGGTGGCGACGATGGCCGTGCGGCTGGTGGATTGTTTGCCGAGTGCAGCGACGAGTTGCTGAATGTCTGCGGGGCCGCCATTGTGGACGATTTGCGGATTGGCAGGATCGGTGACGACGCTCGAGTTGGCGAGGGCTTTGAGGACGATAAGGACGTCTGGTTTGGTGAGCCGGAGCGCGAAGAACTGCTGGCTGACGAGGACATCGTCGTCCTTGACACAGCCCAGGGTGTTGCCGTCGGTCAGGCGCGGGAAGAGCTTGCTGCCGGCGGCGGGCCAGGAGGGAGTGGTGACCTGCAGAACCAGGCCGTCGCCACTGTTATCCCAGGCGAGCATGCCTTTGGAGTGGCCCCAGGGCGTGTCGCAAAAGGTGGTACAGCCTGCGATCGGAGGGTCGTTGTAGAACTGGTCGTTCCAGACGACGAAGTTGAAGTCTCCGTTGTAGATCTGGTCGAAGGTGGCGCCGACGGGATCGGTGAGGGTGTCGCCGAGACAGTCGATGCCTTCCTGAAGAGTCTCATTTTCGCTGCTGGCGTAGACGAACTGCTGGCTGAATCCTGAATAGTATGGCTGCGGTTGGCCGCCGAACTGGCAGGCGCGGATGGCTTGTGCTTTGCAGCCGGGGAAATTGGCTGTGTTGAATTTGAAGGCAACCCACCAGTCGACGGGATTCTCCGCGCTGAGCAAAGGGAAAGGCGGCGGGGACGGAGCGAAACTGCGGGAGCCGCAACCGATCGCGCCGGAAATCGTCAGAGCGATGGCAAAGAGCACGAGGATGCGGGCGATCCGTTGCGGAGGATGCATACCTTGTTGATCGGCCTCTTCTGGCGGTTCTTCAGTGGGCTTGATCAGGAAGCCGGTCGACCAAGACTCCAACCTGCTTGTTGCCCGCACAAATCACGGCAATGCAGAAGGTGTTTGCCGGAGCCACGGATTCGCAGGGCAATCTTTGACACGGTAGAGGTCAGGAGTTGTAGAGNNCCATTTCCCGCGGACACTCTCATCGCAACGCGAATGCGACTTTACTTACCTGCTCTTCTCTCCAGGAAAGGCTGCGAGCGGAACGCAAGTTTTCCCTTCCTCCATTTCCACACCAATCCCTCGATTTGCACACAAATATTCCCCTCGACCTCGAGGGCTCGCATGCCATAATCCTGACCAACGGGGAGAGAAATCTTCCTTAAGAAGAGAGCAGGCCGCTGAAACGATCGTCGGCAACGACCATCGCGCTTCCGGGAAACCGGAGGCCTTCAGAGTGCCGGGAGCTTCGCAGCGATGGGTTCGATGGTGTCCGGTTCGGCGGGTTCACACCCGCGGTTCCCGAGTACCCGTGAGAACAGAGTCTGATCCGGTAGCCGAGGCCGGGTCTTCGCAAATTCGGTCAGAAAAGGGCGCGATTCCTCCGGGAGTCTCGCCCTTTTCGCTTGATCCTGGCAGGTTCATGTCCCACTTCCAGCTACAACTCCGGTAACCAGATCGTGGATACTCACTCCCGGGAAGTGGGATACCACGGTCACCAGCCGCTCTTTACAGTGTGAATCAACATTCAGCCAGAAGTGAGGACGATCCGGAGCCGGCCAGCTCTTCAGTTCGCCTCGGCAGCAGACGCCCCATCAGGGAATCACGCTACCTGGCTTTCGCTCTTTCTGCCTTGTTCTCTCCGCGTGTTTTGCCTCCGTTTCTTTGCAAGCAGCGCCAGAACGCTGGATCCAGAGAGCAAACCCCTCTGTTGGCCGCTGACGCGTGTGTGATTTCGAACTGGCACCTGGCCAGTTTTGCCTGATCGCCCCCCGGTTCTCGCGTCGCCCATCCCCGATCAGTCACACTTTGTCCAGTTACTATGTGGGTACACATGCCCATTGATAACACTCTTGCGTGATTGACAACAGATAACTTTGGGTACACTGACAGCCTTGTGGAAAAACACCCATGGAACGTAACGAACAACAGTACGCGCAAGACCTTTATGGTGGGCTGATCGCCCGCTTTGCTCCGATCTCGGAACAGTCCAAAATCGCAATGACCGGGGGCGGCGTCCAATGGAGATGTTCCGCACAGCGCGGTTCCCGCTCCTGCTGGGTCGGGTGCTTCGAAGTCGGCGGCCCGGAATTCCTCACCTTCTTTGAAGAGGACGGCAAGAAAATCGCCACCGGCCGCACCGGCTCTCAGCCCGAAACGATTGACGCCATCTGGACCTGGCTCGACGGCGCTCCGCTCACAGCGATGTACGAACGCTTCGGCTTCGTCGACTGGGAGAAGCGTAAGCTCATGGGCATCCGCGAAGACGCTCTCCGCACCTTCCGCCCGCTCGGAACCGTCACCCGCAACGAGCTGACCGTCACACCCTCCGGCGTCTCCCATCTCTGGTTTCGCGGCCATACCCGCTCGGCTCACATCCACTTTGTCTCCCACTATCAGTCTCCTGAAGCCGTTTTCTACTGGGACGAGTGCGAGCTGTTCCGCTTTGAGGCAAAAGATCCTGCACCGTTGGGAGGAGTCCTCTCGCGGTGGCTCGCCGACAACGCGCCGCCCTCGGCTCTGCGCCGGGAATTCCCCTGGCTTGAGATCGGTCTGCTGGGGGACTTCTACGAAAGAGGCAATCCGGTCGAAGGCGAATTCCTCGAGAGCTGGAATCTGATGGAGGGCGTCTACGAAGGTTCGCGCTTCCCTCCCCGCACAATGGTGCTTCCCTTCATCGCCGAACTGCGTCGCGCCGGCTATGACAGAAAACTTCGCGCCGGTCAATCCATCTGGTCGCTTATCGTCTCCCGCTCCCGCCGCCCGCGGCTTCGCCCCGAGCAGCCTGTCGTTTCCTTTCAGTTCCACGAGAACAGCATGGAAGTCTACGCACGCGATCAGAAGGAAGAACGCCTCCAGCACATCCCCATCGCGATGACGGATACTGTTGAGCGCGTCCTGCGCGGCCTGACGGAACGCCCCATCGATTAACTGGTGGCGCCTGCCAAGCACTCCAACCTCGACCTCATCCCGGATCGGCAGCATCTGTCTTCGGCTGCCGATCCGCTCCGTTTCATCAACGTTCCCTCGTCCCGCATGGTGAGATTCACTCGCCTTGTCTTCGCGCGAAATGTCACCCGCAGCGGACTATACTGGCGTCTGCTGTTTCGTCGCAGGAGAAATGATGCTGGCTTCTCGTCGTCGATTCCTGGGCGGCCTCGCCGCAGCAGGCGCGCTTTCTGCTCTTCCCTCTTCAAAACTCCTCGCTTCCGTTTCTTCCAGCTGTCCCTTCCGCCTCTCCGTCATCAATGACGAGATCTCCCCGGACTTCGACCACGCCTGCTCGGTCGCCGCCAACGACTTCGGCCTCCACTGGATCGAGCTGCGCAGCATGTGGAACAAGAACGTCACCGACCTCGACTCCAGCCAGATCGCAGAAGCCAATCGCATTCTGAAGAAGTACAGCCTGCGTGTCACCGATATCGCCAGCCCGCTCTATAAAGTCGACTGGCCCGGCGCGCCGCGTAAACAGACGCAGGAGCGCGATCAGTTTCACGCAGCCGAGGATTTCGCGAAGCAGGATGCGCTCCTCACGCACTGCATCGAGCTCACTCGGGCCTTCTCCACCGACCGCATCCGTTGCTTCGACTTCTGGCGCATCGACGATCAAAAGCCGTATCGGGATGCCATGAACGAGAAGCTGCGCAAGGCCGCCGAAACCTGCGCGAAGAGCAATGTCATTCTCCTGCTCGAAAACGAAATGTCCTGCAACACCGGCACCGGCGAAGAAGCCGCCGCGGTCCTGAAAGCGATTCCCAACAAAAACTTCATGCTCAACTGGGACCCCGGCAACGCAGGCACTTTCCCCGACGAAGCTCCCTACCCCACCGCCTACGATCTCCTGCCCAAAGATCGCATCGGGCATTGCCACGCGAAGAATGTCACCCGCCTTCCCGGCGGCAAATATCAATGGGAGCCGGTCGGCACCGGCGTCGTGGACTGGGTCGGCCAGTTGCGCGCCCTGCGCACGGACGGCTACCGCTACGCCGTCAGCCTCGAAACCCACTGGCGCGGTGCAGGCACTCCCGAGGCCTCTTCTCGCAAAAGCATGGCAGACCTGAAGAAAGCGCTGGAAGAATCCGGCGCAACCTGCTGATACTTATCGAGTTCTTTTTCAAACGGAGAAAGCATGATCACTCGTCGCGAATTTCTGGACACCATGGCAGTGGGGGCCGCCGGGCTCGCCGTCGGCAGCACCGCAAAAAGCTACGCCCAGATTCTGGGCGCCAACGACCGCCTCAACTTCGCCGTCATCGGTCTCCACAGCCGCGGCTATGCTCATCTCTCCGCACTCGCCGCCAACAGCAAGACGTCCCGTATCGCCTGGATCTGCGACGTGGAGAGCAATTTCATGGACAAGTTCGGCGCTGAAGCGCAGAAGGAGTTGGGATACGCCCCGAAACCCGAGGGCGACTTTCGAAAACTCCTCGAGCGCAAAGATATCGACGCCATCTCCATCGCCACGCCGGACCACTGGCATGCGCCCATGGCCATCGCCGGCGTTGAAGCAGGCAAGCACGTCTACGTCGAGAAGCCCTGCAGCCACAACCCGGCCGAAGGCGCGCTCCTCATTGCCGTCCAGAAGAAATACGGCAAGGTCGTGCAGATGGGTACCCAGCAGCGCTCCTCTCCGCACACCATCGAGATCGTCCAGAAGATCCACGACGGCCTGATCGGCCGCGCCTACTACGGCTATGCCTGGTACGTGAACACGCGCAAGTCCATCGGCTTCGGCAAAGAAGCGCCCGTTCCCTCGACCCTCAACTGGGATCTCTGGCAGGGACCTGCGCCGCGCCGCCCCTACAAGGACAATTACCAGCCTTACAACTGGCACTGGTTCCGCATCTGGGGCACCGGCGAGGCTCTCAACAATGGCACCCACGAAGTGGACGTCTGCCGCTGGGCTCTCGGCGTCGACTATCCCAACCGCATCACGGCCGCCGGCGGCCGCTACGCATACAAAGACGACTGGCAGTTCTACGACACCCTCGTTACGAACTTCGAATACGACGACAAACTCATCGCGTGGGACAGCCGCAGCTGCAACGGCATGCGCGTTTACGGACGGGACCGTGGCTCCACCATCATGGGCACCACCGGCTCCGTCCTTGTCGATCGCGATGGCTACGAAGTCTACGACCTCAATGGCCACAAGACCGGCGAATTCCGTGTTCAGAAGGAAGCCACGTCATCTGCGGACCTGGTCGGCCGCGATTCCATGACCAACGATCACTTCGCCAACTTCATCGCCGGGGTCACCCACGGCGAGAAGCTCCATGCTCCCGTTGAAATCGGGAACGTCGCCGTGACCATGCTTCAGCTCTCCAACATTTCCTGGGAAGTGCAGCGCGAGCTGAAACTTGATCCCAGCGACGGCAAGATCCTCGGCGACTCCGAAGCCATGAAGGGATGGGGCCGCGAATACGAAAAAGGATGGGAACCGCATCTGTGAGCGCCTGGCCCACTGAACCGAACCTCAAATCGTGTCTCGGACGGTACATTTCATGACCCCTGGTATTTCTCGCCGCAACTTCGTTCTCTCCACCGCTATCGCCTCGGCCGCCGCCCTCGTTCCGGGCTCGTCCCTCGCTGACCCCGCCGCAACGGCCGACGAATCCTCTTCGCCGGTGCGCCTTGGTCTCGCGAGCTACACTTTCCGCAACTTCGCCCGCGAACAGATGATCGGGTTCATGAAGGACCTGCGCGTCTTCGACCTGAACGCCAAAGACGCGAAGGACCATCTGCCCATGGACGCGGCCGCCGAAGCCCAGGCTGTCTCCGACTACACCGCGAACGGCATCCGCCTCCACGCCGCCGGCGCCATCTACTTCCGCGAAGCCGCCGAGGACGACATTCGCAGCAAGTTCGAATACGTGAAGCGCGCCGGGATTAAGGTCATCGTGGCCGGCGATCCCTCACCGGAGACCCTGCCGCGCATTGAGAAATTCGTCAAGGAATACGACATCCGCCTGGCCATCCACAACCACGGCCCCGAGGACAAGCTCTGGCCCTCGCCCCTCGACATTCTGAAGGACATCAAAGGCATGGACCCGCGCATCGGCTGCTGTATCGATGTAGGGCACACCGTCCGCGCCGACACGGACGTTGTCGAAGCCATTCATCAGGTTGGCGCCAGACTCTTCAACATGCACATGAAGGATCTGACCGACTTCCACGACAAGGGCAGCCAGGTCGCCGTCGGCGATGGCAAGATGCCCATCCGCGCCATCTTTGAGGCACTCATCAAGCAAAAGTACCAGGGCTTCGTCGATCTCGAATATGAGGTCCATGCCGACGACCCGATGCCCGGCGTCTCGAAGAGCTACGCCTACATGCGCGGCGTTCTCGCCGGCATGGGTTATTCAAAACACGTCTAAGCAGACGCCATTCAGGGCCGGACCTGCTTTTCTTTCCGGAGAGTCATAGCCTTGGTCGGAGGTGTAAATGCCCCCTAAGTAGCAGCCGTTCGATTCCAGGCCGCGACTTATACTAATCGCCACTGCTGCCGATATATCAGGCAGATATGTAGGCGCGCACTGTCGGTGCGCGCGATGATTAATCCTGACGCACGCGGTGGGAGATTTCACCGATCCCGGCTCTCCGCGTGCCAGTTGCATTCACAGGCTGAGGGACCGGATCGTGAATCCCGCAAGAGTCTGCGCGCTCGCGCTTTTTTTAGCCAACTCGCTCGCCGTCCAGGCTCAGAGTAAGCCTCCCTCGCTCCCTCTGATTCGGACCGCGCGCCAGGCGCATACTCTGTCCCGTGAGCAGGCGGCGCTCGGATATCCGGTGCATCTCGACCGCGCGCAGATCACGTTTACCGTGGCGGGATACGCTTTTGTCCAGGATCGTACCGACGGAATCTTCGCGCTGACCGCGCCGTTGCCTCAGACTCTCCATGCCGGCGATCTGGTGAGCGTCACCGGTGTGACCGCTCCCGGAGATCTGGTACCGATCATCGAACGGGCACGGTTCCAGATCCTCGGCCATGCGCTGCTGCCTCCCGCACCCCCGATCAGCATGGACCGTCTGACCATGGGGGCCTGGGACTCGCAACTGGTCACGCTGGAGGGGATCATCCGATCCCTGACTCCGATTCCCGGCGTGGCGAGGAAGTCCTCCGATGCGGTGCCTGCGGAATGCGCAGTCCTCATTGCTTCGGGGCAGGATCAGGTGGAGATCGTGGCTGTGAGCGCCCCGGACTGCGATCGCAGGGATTTGGTGGATGCAAAGGTGCGGGTCAAAGCAGTGGCTGCAGGGCGATTCAATCAGCGCAGGCAGCTCATCGGGATTCGAGCTTTCACGCAGGACTTGTCGTCGCTTCAGGTAGAAGAACCAGCGCCCGCAGATCCATTTCGACTTCCCCTCACCGATACGGCCGGGGTGATGCGCCTCGACCGGCGCGATCCCGGCCACCGAGTGCGGGTGAGGGGAATTGTCACTTCCACCTCGGGATCCCAACAGTTTTCACTGATGGACTCGAAGAACGGGATATTCGTCCATACCGACGTCCCCGTTCAGTTGGCAGTCGGCCAGGTACTGGACGTCGTCGGCTTTCCTTCCTGGGGCGGATACACCTCAGTCCTTGAAGACTCGATCTACCGCCAGGATGGCCACGCGCCTGTCCCTCTGCCTGCAGTGTTGACCCCGTCCAAAGCGCTTGAGGGGAATTACGACGCCGAGCCGATCATGGTCGAGGGTCTGCTGCTTTACAAATCACGCACCGCCACCGAAAAGACCCTCCTGCTCACCGACGGCGGCACCATGTTCACTGCCGCAATTCCCGCCGGCGCTTCCGGACGTTTCGACGAGATTCATCCCGGGAGCCACCTCCGCATCACCGGCATCTGCCAGATCGAAGTCACTCCTGACAAGACTCCGAAGGCCATGCGAGTCCTTCTGCAGTCGCCTGCGGATGTGCTCGTTTTGTCGCAGCCTCCGTGGTGGACCTCACGCAATGCTCGGATTGTCGCGGCCCTTCTGCTGGCTACAGTGGCCCTGGTCGTCGCCTGGAACGTTGTTCTCCGCCGCCGGGTGCGCACCCAGACGCGGGTGATCAGCGATCAGCTTGAAGAAGTCAACACTCTTCGCCGCCAGGCCGAGGCCGCACACAAAGAGAAAAGCGATTCACTCGCCAGCGTCCTCTCCCTGCAGCGCGACCTCCTCGATGCCCAGGAGAAGCTCCGCCATCAGGCCACCCACGACGCCCTCACCGGCCTTTGGAACCGGCGCGCTCTTCTCGATCTTCTCGGCAAGGAAATCGAGCGCTGCTGCCGTACCCAGTCCTCCATGGGCATCCTGATGCTCGACGTCGATCACTTTAAGCCCGTCAACGATAGCTTCGGCCACCTCGCCGGCGACCAGGTCCTCAAAGAGATTGCCCATCGCATCGCCCACGCCACCCGCGGCTACGACATCTCCGGCCGCTACGGCGGCGAAGAGTTCCTGATCCTTCTCCTAGGGTGCAATCGCGAGCAAACCGAAGCCGGAGCCGAGCGCATTCGCACCGCCATCGCAGCCGAACCCTTCCATGCTTCCGGGTCCGTCCTCTCGATCACCGCCAGCATCGGCGCCACCGTCGCCCCCTTGTGCGCCGGCTCCGAAACGGAAATCCTCAGCCTCGCCGACCTGGCCCTCTACCAGGCCAAAAGCTCCGGACGCAACCGCACCATCCTGTGCCTGTCACCGGAAGAGATCCCTATCGCTGTTAAGTGAGTTTTGCGGGCTGCGGAAGCAGCCACGTCTTGATCCACCGCTGCGCCGGCCGCTCGATCCATTTCATTGCCAGCACCGCTGCCAGAACCAACAATCCATAGCTCAGCCACGGATCGAACTTCGCCAGCCCCAACCGGGTCAGGATATTCGAGTCATGGATCATATTCCATAAACTAAAGTGCAGAATATACAGGCAATAGCTCGCCTGCCCGACCGCGACAAAAGGAAAGAACCCAAAGAAGCTCGCAATCGGATTCTTTCCCGCCAGCCCCAGTAGCGCCAAGGCAAACAGCGGCATCATCAGCCCGTCGTGCATCATCGCATAGGGGAACAGATCCCCGAAGTAAAGCATCGTGTAGATGCCCGCCATCCCCAGCACGCCGAACAGCAGCCTCTTGCGAGCTGCCCGCGGGATCAGCGCATCCAGATCCGCCAGCACAATCCCGAACAGGAAGGACGGGACATGCGGCGGTGGCGAAAACTTCAGCGCTCGCATCCAGAACGCGTCAGTGTATCGCCCCGGATGCAGGTCTCCATCCGGATGCAGTCCCATGTAGAGCCCCGGCAGCACCATGCCCAGGCACCACAGTCCCAACAGGATTCCCACCAGCGCCCCAGGCCTCTTCGGCCGCTTCCACAAAATCACCAGTGGAAAGATCAGATAGAAGAATGCCTCGGTGCACATGGTCCAGGCCGGCGTGTTCCAGAAGGTCGACAGCGACGGGCTCCAGCCCTGCAGCAGCATCGGCGTCAGCATTACGCCCCACGCAAACTGCGTGTGGCTCCGCGCATGCCATTCCTGCATCAGCATGCCAGTCGAAATCACCAGCGCGAACAGATAGATCGGATACAGCCGCGACACGCGCGCGACCCAGAAATTCCGCGTGCTCAGNNNGCAAAGGCTCGTAGCCCGGTCAGCGCCGGAAGGCGCTCCTTTTTTGACTTCACCACTTCCGGCTTGCCCGTCGGTGCCTGTCGTGGGGGAGCCGGTTCCCAGGTGGGACCCGGTACGACCTGGACTTGTGCGCTCAGAAGCAGTCTCCTGTTAAGGTTCGTGGCTTCGATCGGAAGCTTGAGCCCCGCTTTGGGGCAGTCTCATATGCGGCGCCACCAGGGGTCGACCATCAGGAAGCTGCTTCAGGCTGTCACCAATGAGCCGACCTTCTCCCCGGAGATGACCCGGCGGATATTGCCCGACTGGTTCAGATTGAAGATGATCATAGGCAGATTATTGTCCTTGCACAGACTCACTGCCGTGGTATCCATCACCTTTAACCCCAAACGCAGGATATCCATGTAGGTAATCTGGTCAAATTTCACCGCGTCCCTTGAGATGACCGGGTCGGCATCATAGATGCCCTCCACTTTTGTCGCCTTAAGTAACACATCGGCTTTGATTTCCATCGCCCGCAGGGATGCCGCCGTGTCTGTGGAAAAGTAAGGATTCCCTGTCCCGGCCGCAAAAATCACGACCCTTCCCTTTTCCAGATGCCGGATCGCCCGCCGCCGGATATAGGGCTCGCACACCTGATTCATCTCGATTGCCGACATCACTCGGCAAAAAACGTCCCGCTTCTCCAGCGCATCCTGGATCGCGAGCGCGTTGATCACCGTCGCCAGCATGCCCATGTTGTCCGCCGACACGCGGTCCATCTCTCGCGCCTGCTCGGCTACGCCGCGGAAGAAATTCCCGCCGCCCACCACGAGGGCGATTTCCACGCCCATCCTGTGAACTTCGGCCAATTCTCCGGCAATTTCGTGGATACGAATCGGATCGACGCCGAAGCCCTTCCCTGCCGCCAGGGCCTCACCCGAAAGCTTGAGAACCACCCTCTTATACATGCCACTTGAAGTATCGCACGGCGCCTGGTCGCAACGAAGACCGTTCGTCCACCGCTGCGGTACGGCCGAGACGGCCGCCGTGCCGGCTTGGCAGCAAACGCATGCGGCGATCTGCTGCCCAATTAGCTCTTTGTAATGGCCTCGCGGCGACCCTATCGCCCGCCCTTCGCGGCTGCGTCGGCCGCGGTGACTCCCAGCGCGAAGTCCGAGTTATCCGAGCTCCGGCTCATCACCGGATGCTGCCCTACATTCGCTCCATCCGATTTCGCATCCGCAGACACACGGTCCGACACTTCTTTCGCCACCGTGGCATAGATCTCGCTCATCGGGTCCATGCCGTGGTTCGCCTTGATCGCCTGCAGCAGGTAATACGTAAAGTAGCCGTGGTGCAGCTGATCGCTCTCCAGCGACTCCTCGTCCGACCGTGCGGCCGCAATCACGATGCGACCCGTACCTTCGGCCATCCGATCCAGCGTCTCAGCCCCTGGCGCGGCATTGGCCACGCCCTTCCCCATCAGCTTCGAGGCGTTCATTACCGCGCCGCCGCTGTAGCAGGTATCCAGGATCACCGCCGTCCGCAAAGCCTTCATGCGCGTAGCCACCGCATCTGCCAGCTCCACCATCGGCAGCGCTGTCGCGTACAGCGCGTCCTGGTCAGGATCGTTGGCATCTTTGATTTCGGTATCGTACGTGACGATGTAGTTCGCGCCGCCCGCCGAATCCAGCGTCCGAGGTGATCCGTGCGTCGCCACATAGATCACCACCAGATCGTTGGGCTGCGCGCGCCGTGCGATCCAGTTCAGTTGCTCCTTGATGTTCTTCGTTGTCGCCTGATCGTCGGTCAGCACGCGTACGTTCTCGGGTGGAAAGCGCCCGATACCCGGGTCCTTTAGCTCGGCCGCAAACGCCTCGGCGTCCTGGTTCGTATAGTTCAGCCTCGGAACCGCGCGATCCGCGAAGCGGCTGATACCCACTATGAGCGCCCACTTGCTCTGCACCGGGCCTGCCACTGCGGGCGTGCTCGGCGGCGGTTCACCCGTTTGCGCAGCGCGGGCCGTGAGTGCACGGCTGTGCGCGGGTGTGGCCAGCACAAAGGGATTCAGCCCTTCCTGCATCGCCTCGGAACCGAACATCTTCGCCTTGGTCAGCGAATACTGCGCCAGCCGCGCGTCTCCGAGCCGCTGCTCCACCAGGCCGCGGTAATACCAGGCATCGCCCAGCTCGGTGCAGGTCTCAACCGCGTGCTTCAGCAGCTCCAGCGAATCCTCGAACGCATCGCTGTCGCTGGTGGGCCTCACCCGCTCCAGCGCCTGCGCTACAAGATCCTTCCCCGCACCACAGCGCTCGTCCTGGCCCCGGGCGCCCGCGCAGCAGACAGTGGCCAGCAGCGCCGTCGCGATCGCAACCCGAGCCCGCATCGCCGTCAATTCCCGCTCGCCAGCTCGTGCGCCCAGCGAATCTTCATCGCACTTACCACCGTCGGGCTCACCCCACTCGCCTCCAGGCGCCGCCGTGCATCCGAGCTGAGATCGAAGTCCACCGCCTTGGCGGTCTTCACCGTCTCTGTGATCGTGTCATCGGCAACGCCCGCCTTCACCATCGCGATGACCTGCGCGTTGGTCAGCGCGCGAGGCGTGTTGCCTGACTGGGTCGTACCGCTGCGCGGCGTCGACACGTGATGAGTGGCGACCGGGGTGGTCTTCAACGTTGCCGACGCAGGTTTGGACGTTGCCGGCGCGGGTTTGGACGTCGCCGGAGCTGACTCCGGCTTCGGCGCGGGAGGCGGATTTTCCGCCACCATCATCTCCGCTGGAGCATTCTTTTCCTGCTCCAGCTTCCGGTAATGCATAATCGCCGTCTCGATCCGCGTCTGCGGTCCCAGGAAATACTTCTCGCTCGGTTTCGCGTCGACTGCCTTGCCATAATCGATCGCCGCCTCCTGCAGAAACTTCATCGCCGACTTTGAATCGCCTGCCGCGTACCCCAGCGCCTCATTCGCCACCCCAATGTCGTACCACCGGTAGGCATCTTCATCTCGTTTCGACATTGGCTGCGCCGTCTCGAACGTCTCCAGCGCTCGCTCCCACAAACCCGCCTCGGCTGCCTTGTCTCCCTCGTCGATCGGCCCCTTGTTCTTCGCCAGGAACACCTCGATCGTTTCCTTCGTATTCACAATGTTCTCGGCGATCCGGTGCACCGCCGAATCCAGCATCAGTGAGCGAAGCTCCGGCGGGGTCGGCGCCTGATCCTCCTGGTCGTCGTTGCCCTTGCCGCCCTTCATCCGATGCCACGAACTATGCAGGCCTCCCATAATCCCGTGGGATACGTTATTGCCAGCGCTGTCGAACTGCTGGTCGTAATTCACCGGCACGTTATCCGATCCCAGCACTCGCCCTTCCCGCGTCTTTACCTGAAGGGACACGCTCAGATGACCGGTGATGCGCGTGTTCACCGTTGCCGGTTGATTCCCAATCGCCGCCTGCTTGACAAAAATAGGCGACGGATGATCGTAGTTCGTGATCTGACAGTTGACCGTCACCTCCGGATTGTTCTCGTCATCCTGCAGCTCCGGATTGTCCTTCAGCAACTCCGTCTCCAGCTGCGTTTGCAAATCGCTGGCCAGATCCGCCTGGTCCGCATGGTCCGCATGGCCTGTGACGCGCACCCGGATCGTGTTCCCAGGCAGGTGGTACAACGCCGGCAGCTTGCGATCCAGGTTCACCTTCGTCTTTGCCATTCCAAAGTTCTGCCCCTGGACCGGCACCGCCATGGACGCAATCGCTAAAGCTGCCACGGTCGCAGTTTCAATCACCCTCATCGCTCACTCCCTCGGTTCTGAGGCCCTCGAGGTCTTACTGGGGGCTTATCGCTTTTCTCCGGCTTCCAGCCGCCCGCCCATCGCTCACTGCGGGTTTCCCGCCACTGTGTCGGTTCTTTTCCTGTTCTTCCAGCTTCTGCCGCCGCCATCTTCACCCGTGCCTGAATCCCCGGCCGAAGCGGGCTCGCCGCGCTGC
Source organism: Acidobacterium sp. (assembly GCA_003152595.1). GTDB lineage: Bacteria > Acidobacteriota > Terriglobia > Terriglobales > Acidobacteriaceae > Palsa-343. The sequence goes on along the minus strand of PMAM01000043.1, from coordinate 10,252 downwards.
TCCTGCGGTGCTTTGCGTCTGCCTGGGAGGGGTCCCCATCATAGCAATTCTTCACACATTCAGACACGCTTTTCTTCGCGCCGTGCTTTTGGCGCCCGCCCTTTGAGGACGGCCCCCATTCCGAGTCCCAGACGCGAAAAAGCGCGACCGGAATCGATCGCGCTCAAGACCGCTGAGTTGTTGACGGGTTTTGTCTTATCTAAAAACAACCGGACCGGACAGTCCGGGCAACAAGTAACGTACGTAATCAACTTTCAACTTGTGTGTTACTCCAGCCCACCTGCCCGGCGCAGCGTCGCAATATCCAGCTTCTTCATCTGCAGCATCGCCTGCATCGCGCTTCGCGCCTTCCCGGTTCTTTCCCTGCATCAGTTCGCTCATATTCGCCGGCGCCACTTGCCACGACAAGCCAAATTTGTCCTTGAGCCATCCGCATTGCACCTCACTCCCTCCGGCGGACAACTTATCCCACATCTCATCAATTTCAGCCTGCGAGTCGCATGGGATCACAAACGAAATCGATTCGTTGAACTTGAAATGAGGCCCGCCATTCAGCGCCATGAACTCCACATCGCCGATCGTGAACTTCGCCGTCATTACCGAACCAGGCTTCCCCGGCCCACCTTCCGGGTACCGAGTCACGATCCCGGCCTTTGCATTCTTAAAAACAGAGACGTAGAACTGCACGGCTTCCTCGGCGTTATCGTCGAACCACAAAAACGGCTGGATCGCCTGCACAAACACCTCCCCATCAATTCAGTTACCAGCTACCGGCTCCTGGCGCCGAAGGCGCGTCCGCCTGGACGGCCAGTCCCGGCCAGCTCCCTCCGGCTATCGCTCCGATCACCAGCAGCGGCTCCTTCCCGGTCGCCACCGCTTCCGGCAGCGGTTCGTCCGGCGAATCGTGCGACAAATCCTCCTGGCACGCGAAGAAACGCAGAAACGGCCGGCGCTTCTTCGTGTCGTGGTCGCGAATCGTCCCTCGCAGCACCGGATATCGTGCCTCCAGTGCATCGAGTACCCGTCGCAAAGTTACCGGCTCGGTGACCTCCACCGTCACTTCGCCGCTCAGTTGCGCCAGTACGCGCAGATGATGCGGCAACTCCACCCGGATCATGACAGGGTCTGCACCTCCACCGACAATACCGCCGGCAAATCGCGCACGATCGGCTTCCAGTGATCGCCCGCATCCGGCGAAACGTACACCTGCCCGCCCGTCGTGCCGAAGTACACGCCGCAGGTGTCCAGCAAATCGACGGCCATGGCATCGCGCAGGACGTTTACATAGCAGTTCTCCTGCGGAAGCCCGTTTGTCATCGCCTCCCACTCATTGCCGCCCGTCTTGCTGCGCCACACCTGGAGCTTGCCGTCCAGCGGATAGTGCTCGGAATCGCTCTTGATGGGCGCCACGAAAATTGTCTCCGGCTCGTGCGCGTGAACGTCGATGGCAAATCCGAAATCCGTCGGCAGATTGCCACTCACCTCTCGCCACGAGTCGCCGGCATCGTCGCTGCGCATCACGTCCCAGTGCTTCTGCATGAACAGCACGCCTGGCCGCCGCGGGCTCATCGCGATGTGGTGCACGCAATGGCCGACCTCGGCATCCTGATCGGGAATGAACTGCGAGCGCAGCCCCTTGTTGATCGGCTTCCAGGTCTTGCCGCCGTCATCGGTGCGAAACGCCCCCGCCGCCGAGATGGCAATGTAAATCCGCTTCGGATCCTTTGGGTCCAGCACAATGGTGTGCAGGCACATTCCGCCCGCGCCCGGTTGCCACTTCGGACCCGTGCCGTGGCCGCGCAGCCCGGGCAGCTCCCGCCAGGAATGTGCGCCGTCCTTTGAGTGGAAGATGGCCGCATCCTCCACGCCCGCGTATACCTCCTCCGCGTTCGTCAGCGACGGCTCCAGATGCCACACCCGCTTGAATTCCCAGGGATGCTGCGTGCCGTCGTAAAACTGGTGGGTCGTCAGCGGCTTTCCTGTTTCCGCGGATGTGTCGTAGACGAATCGGTTCGACTCGCCCATCGGCCAGCCCTGCGGACTCTTCTGCACCCCGCCGCCCGGCGCCGCCCAGGTCTTGCCACCGTCGTCCGATCGCTGGATCACCTGCCCCGACCAGCTGCTCGTCTGTGAGACGTAAATCCGGTCCGGATTCACGGGCGATCCCTTCATGTGGTAGATCTCCCAGCCCGCAAAGAACGGCCCGCTCACCTCCCAGTGCTCGCGCTTGCCGTCCGCCGTCAGGATGAACGCGCCCTTCCTCGTCCCTACCAGCACTCGCACTGCGCTCATGCCCGCTCCTCCAGTTCCGATTCTCTCGCCTTCGTCAAAGCCTCGCGCGCCGCTCTACCCGGAGCGCCAGACGCCGCCTGTTTCCCTACTCCCGGTTCCCTGCCCCTTACATCGGCTTCGACACGTTGATCATCCACGGCGTCCCGAACCGATCCGAGAACATGGCAAAGCGCTTTGCCCAGAAGGTTTCCTGTAACGGCATGCCGACCTGGCCGCCTTCCGACAACGCCTGATAGATCCTCTCCGCTTCATCGATGTCCTGGAATTCCAGGCACACGCGCAGCCCCTGCGGTTGGCTGTAATGCGGCGGCGGCGCGTCGCTTCCCAGCAGCATCTGCTCGCCGATGCGCATGCCGATGTGCATCACTTTGTCGGCCCACTCTGGATATTGTTTCGCCATGGGACTGTCGCCGAAGGTAAACCGGCCGACGATCGTGCCGCCCAGTGCCTGCTGGTGGAGGCGAAACGCTTCGTCGCACTGTCCGTTGAAATTCAAATACGGTTGAATGTGCATTCCTGTTTCTCCTCCGAATAAGTTCTGGTTCTCAAAATATCGCTGACCGCCCTTATCATCGAGTCCATAACGACTTCTCCTCCATCACCACTTGCTTCAAACCTTCGCCTTTGTGCCAGCCACTCGGCGCGAAGCGCCTCCGCCTGGACGGCCTGTCCTGGGCCCGCTGAGCCACGGCAGCAGTGGCGTTGGATCCCGCTCCCTCCACCGTCGCCTCGTCTCCTCCAGCACCGCTCTGCGGTTCTTCGCTAACTCCGCAATCACCGCCGGTGGTGCGCCCGTGTCTTCGTGCTGTGCGCCCCAGATCAACAGCTCCAGCATCACCGGCGTCAGGTCGATCCCCTTCTCTGTCAGCCGATAGATCACGCGCCGTCCGTCCTCTACGTCTTTATCCGCAGTCACGATGCCACACCACTGCAGTTTCTTCAGTCGGCCCGCGAGGATGTTCGTCGCTATGCCTTCGCCCGACTCAACAAAATCCTGAAACGTAGTAAAGCCGCGCACCATCAGGTCGCGCACGATCAGCAGCGACCACCGGTCCCCAAACACTTCCAGTGAGATATTGACCGGGCAGCCCGAACGGTGCTTCGGGAGTGTCTTGCCTGCCATGCGCGAAACGTTAGCAATACTCACTTGCAATTTGCAAGTGATATTTCCCACAAAGTAACGAACGGGCCAGCCGCCCCAAAAACAACAGGGCCGCTCCGTCAAGAGCGACCCTGAAAGTTATCCGTCATCGGCGGCTCACTTTCCGCCAGAGACCCGTGATTCATGTGCGCCCCAGAGGGGCTTACCCGAGACGGCTAATCCTGCGGATTCGACACGCCTGTGGCCGGTGCCGGTTGCGCCGGAAGCGATTGCGGGGCTCCCGGGGGAGGCGTTGCCGTGGAGTTCCCCGGAGTCTGCTCCTGCACCCCGATCGCCGCTCCTGACACCACCAGGGAAACGCGACGGTTTGCCGAGCGTCCGGAGCTCGTCGAGTTGTCAGCCACAGGATCGGCCTTACCGTACCCCTGCGACGTTACACTCCCCGGCTGTACTCCCTGCTCAATCAGGAAGGCCTGAACCGTCGTGGCACGCTCCTCCGAGAGCTTCAGGTTGTACTCATCAGACCCGATGTTGTCCGTATACCCTTCCACCTGCACTTTCAAGTTCGGGTACGTCAACAGGATCCCGGAGATCTTGGCCAGCTTGACCTGCGCATCCGTCTTCAGTTCGTACTTATTGAACGCAAACAGCACGTCGGACATGTTCACGATCAGCCCGCGTGCGCTCTCCTGGGTCTGCAGCACCGAATTCAGCTGCTGCTTCAGTCTTTCTCGCATGTCCGCTTCCTGTTGGCCTGCCTGCGCAGCGGCCGCCTCAGCCGCCTGCTGCTGCGCCCTGGCTTTCTCGCTTTCGGCGCGCGCCGCCTCCTCCTGCTGCCGCGCCGCATCGGCCTGTGCCTTGGCTGCTGCCGCCTGTGCCTCGGCCGCTGCCTGCTGATCCGCAGCCTGCTGCGCCTGAGCCTGCGCCGTCGCCGCATCTTCCTGCGCCTTGCGCCGTCCCTCTTCGATCTTCGCCCGCGCCGCTGCCTCGTCGTTGGCCTTAATCTTCCGGATGGTCACAAGGCGCGCATCTTCGGCCGTCTGCACTGCCTCGCGCGCGTACGTAATCTCCTGCTTCATCTCCTTCTGGTGAACGTCCATCGCCTGCGCGTTCTGCAAATCCTGCTTCGCATTCGCCATCACTTCGGGCGCATACTCCTCCGCACCCGCCGCATCGGCGATCTGCACTGCGTTGATCGCCTCATACAGCTCCAACGGCGAACGCTCATCCCGCGTGATCGGGTGCAGCACCGTGTGCCGCCCCGCCGTGTCCGTATAAGCCCCCCGCGGAAGCAGCGTGTAGTGCGCGTCCACCGTTTCCAGCACGCCTGCTGTCTTGTCGGGGAGCACGTAGTTCTGCATCACCACCAGATCGCTCGGCATNNCCGGACGACCTTCCGGCGAGATCGCCCACAGCACATAGGTGAGATATTCCACCCCGAACCCATTGGCCGGTCCCAGCCCCTCAAAGTGCGCCTTGATCTCAGTTCGCCCGTTCAGGCTGTTCACCTCCGCGGTGCCTTTGGCCATCGGCAGCAGCGGAGTCCCTTCAAATCCGATCTTTGTCGATCCGCTGCGATGAAAGTAGTTGATCGCGGGAATATCCCGCGCCACTACGTTGATCTTGTAGATTGGGATACCCTCGTCGGTTTGGCCTGCCGGCTGCTGACTGTTCTGCGGCCAGTGCTCCGTCGCCGTTGGGTTCTGCTCCTGCGCGCACAGGCATCCGCAACCTGCCAGCACTGCTCCGAAAATCCAGGCTCTCTTCATCTCGCGGTCTCCTCGTCTGTCGATGGCGAACACATTTGCGTCTCCGTCCCTGGGATGCCTCTTCGAGTGGCGGAAGATGGCCGACTCACCGTAATCCGACCTGAAGCTTATGTGCATCTCTTGCGAGCGATTGCGCGTCTAAAGCTCGACTTTCGGCGTTTCAACCAGGACCGAGATGGTGCTTAGTAAGATGAACCCCGATGCCCGTCGCCGCCATGTATCTCGAACTCCGCATCGAGCATGCCCACTCCCTCAAGGACCGCCGCCAGGTCGTCCGCAGCCTGAAAGAGAAGCTCGCCCACGGATTCAACATCTCCGTCGCGGAAATGGACGACACCATCACCTGGCAATCTGCCACTCTCGGCATTGCCGCCATCTCCGGTTCACGCGACTATCTCACCGGACTCATGCAGCAGGTAGAAAGCGCCGCGGTCCGCATCGCCGGGAGCCTGGGTGCGCAGATCACGGTTTCCTGGGATTTCCTCGACTCCGAGTAGCTTTCCCATTCGGGCAACCGCGTCCATCCTCATCCCCCGGCTCCAACCCTGCTCCCTGCTCCCTGCTTCGTGTACCCTTGTTCCCTGTTTCCCCGGAGGAATCCATGACCAAGAACCTCAGCGGTCCCTGGGCAGTTCTCACAGCTTTCACATTCTCGCTGTTTACCCTCCCAGTTCTCGCACAACATCCCCAGGGTGGCCATCCGGCCCCTGCCGGACACCCGGGTGCCGGTGCCCACGCCCCCGTCAAACCGGTCGGACCCGCGCGTCCGCCCGTCGGTGGCGGCTACATCCCTTCGCACGGCCCTCAAACTCACACCCCGCTCCCGAAAGGCGGCCAGCCCGATCAGCCCAACCACCCAACCGCGCCGCACGTCCACAGCAGTGACGGTCGCTGGGTGGGCCACACGCCTAACCCTCAGGCCTATCATCTCGACCATCCCTGGGAACACGGTCGCTTCCCTGGTCCCACCGGCGCTGGCCAGATCTGGCGTCTCGGTGGCGGCGGTCCGTCGCGCTTCGGGTTCGGCGGATTCTACTTTTCCGTCGCCCCCGCTGACGTGGGGTACTGCGACGGCTGGGACTGGGCTTCCGACGACATCGTCCTCTATCCCGATCCCGACGATCCCGGCTGGTACCTCGCCTACAATCCGCGGCTCGGCATTTACGTACACGTGATGTACCTGGGCTCTTAGCCGGCACCCCGAAAGCATCGCGCCCTGCGAATCGAACGCGCGAAGCAACATGGCCCGTCCTGCGGGAATCTCTCCCAGAGAACGGGCCATGGGGTGGCGCGCGCAATCCCCGGCGGCTGGAACGGCACAAAGTCGAACGCCGCGCTTTGGTGCACACTACTCCTACAGGGATTTGCATGCCTTTTGAACGCTCGTCGGGCCTCCTGCTGCACATTGCCTCTTTGCCTTCGTTCGGTGGCATCGGCGACCTCGGCCCCGCCGCCTACGCCTTCGCTGATTTTCTGGCCGCCTCGAAGCAGCGCCTCTGGCAGGTTCTCCCGCTCGGTCCCACCGGCTACGGCAACTCGCCCTACGCCGCGCTCTCTGCCTTCGCCGGCAATCCGCTTCTCATCTCGCTTGAATTCCTCGCCGACCGCGGCTGGATTGAGCACGAGCGTCTGGCCAGCCTGCCCGGCCGTTCGGGCCCGATCGACCACGAAGCCGTTACCGCAAAGAAGCTGCCTCTGCTCGAAGAAGCCGCTCGCAACTTCCTCCATAACCACACACCCGAAGAGTGGTCCACCTTCAACGCTTACTGCGCCACCAACGCGACTTGGCTCAATGACTGGGCGCTCTATTCTGTCCTCCGCCGCAAATTCAACTACGCTTCGTGGAACGACTGGCCCCGCGAAGTGAAGCACCGCGATCCCGCCGCCCTCGATCGGCTGCGCCAGGAACACGCCGAAGAACTCGCCACCGTCCAGGCCCTGCAATTCGCCTTTAACGAGCAGTGGAGTGCCCTGCGCGAGTATTGTGCCGCCCGAGACATTCGCTTCATTGGCGACATCGCCATCTTCGTCAACTACGATTCTGCCGACGTCTGGACCCACCCCGAGCTCTTCGAGCTCAACCCTGACCTCTCGCCGATCCGCGTCGCCGGCGTTCCGCCCGATTACTTCTCCGCCACCGGCCAGCGCTGGGGCAATCCCCTCTACAAGTGGGATGTCCTCCGCCAATCCGGCTTCGCCTGGTGGGTCGACCGCATCCGCCGCGCGCAGTTCCTCTACGACGTGATCCGCCTCGACCACTTCCGCGGCTTCGAAGCCTACTGGGCCATCCCGGCACAGGAAGATACCGCCGTCAACGGCCAGTGGATCAAAGCCCCGGGCACCGCGCTCTTCCAGACCCTCCGCGACCGTCTGGGCGAACTCCCCTTCATCGCCGAAGACCTGGGCCTCATCACCAAAGAAGTGGATGCGTTACGTGAACAGTTTGGCCTTCCCGGTATGAAGGTGCTGCAGTTCGGATTCTCCGACCGCGGCGCCCACATCCACCTGCCTCACCGATTCGTGACGAACACGGTGGCTTATACTGGCACCCACGACAACGACACGACTCGCGGCTGGTGGGAGCACGGCGCCAGCGAAACCGAGAAAGCTGCCGCCCGCGTCTACCTCGGCGTCCCCGAAAACGAATCTGTCGTCTGGCCGCTCATCCGCGCCACCGCCTCGTCCGTCGCAGACCTTGCGCTCTATCCCGTCCAGGACATTCTGGAACTCGGCAGCGAGGCACGCATGAACATTCCCTCCCGCCCCAGCGGCAACTGGAGCTGGCGCTGCCCCGAAAACGCCCTCAGCCCCGAACTCGCTCAGAAGCTCGGCGCTCTCACCGAAACCACCGATCGCGACAAGCACGACCCGCCATCGTGATGGTTGCCTGGGTCCGGGATGTGGTTTTTTTCGCGTGCTCCACATCCCTGAACGCGCCCAACGGCGAACAGCATGAAGCGCGACTGAATCTGTGGCGTCGCTACCTGCCCCACGAGACTTTCACTTCCCGCAAGAGGGTGTCTCGTTACCAACCCATTGAAATTGCGTCCGAGTAGCCCATGGACCGGAAGCAACCGACCCTTTGTCGGACAGAACCCAAGCCTCGGCCCTCAGAAGCGAACTCACAAGTTCCTGCTTCTCGCTCTTTGTCACGCAAGCTGAAGTATTCGGCTGTGCATCCTCCATCTCAGCCTCACGGCCACGTCCGGCGAGGCTGCGAGGTCGACCAGCCGCGCAACCTCGCCAGGAGCGTCACCGTGGAGTAGATGCTCGCGGACGCGCGTTACTGCTTATGGAACAGCAGCGTCATGGCCGCGGAGCCGGGAGCCGGCGTGAAGTCCGTCTCGCTGATCGTCTTGCCGTCCAGGCTAAGCGCGAACGTGTTTTCGCGCCGCACCTTGCCGTCGTCGCCGGCATAGAAGACCTTCAGCGTGTGCGGGTCGATCGCCTTTACCGCCATAGTCCCACCCAACACAGGAACCTTCGTCGGCGTGCCGTCCAGGTTGCAGCTGATCGGCGTGGGGCTGTCGGTCTCCTTGAAGGCCACGCTGTCGCCCGTCACCTCGATGCCCAGCACGCCGGTGTCCTGCGACTCCGAAAAGCTGACCGGCTTCCACACGCCCGCCACGCCCGGGCCGCCCGAGACCCGCTTGGAGACGAAGCTCATGCTGTACGGGCTGCCATCCGCCGGCGTGAAGTCCATCTTCCGCGACATGGTCGAGCCAGTAACGGTCACATGGTTCGTGCTGACCGGCTTGCCGTCCTTGCTGGTGCTCACCGTGTAGCCCGTCGCGGACTTCACACAGGTGATGTCGTTGCCGGCGGCGTTGGTGTGCGGTTTGCCATCGCACACCACCTCGGGGCTGGCGGTGCCGCCGCCGGAGGTAACGGTGTATCCCTTGGCGTCGGTGGCGATGGAGAAGGTCGCCGCCTCGTAGTGGAACGAGCTGGGCTCGGCCTTCCAGGAGCCGTTCCATGGGTTCACATCCTGTGCAACACCGGCCGCAGCCGTACCCGCCAACAACACAAACGCACAACAACGCATCACGAGATGTTTCATAGAAAACTCCTCATTCAGAATTTGGAAAGATTTTGTGGTGGCCCAGGGCCGACCGGCATTAGCGAAACCCGCACCAGCATAGCTGCGCAGAACGGCCCCGGCTTGAATCGACGACAATATTACACCTCACCCGGCCGCTAACAAGCCTCAGGCACAAGGGATTGATTCCGCGCGGTCACCCACTCCCTATTCGCTCGTACCCAAAAACACTGGAAACTCCCCAAACACCGCCCTCAGCGGCAGCCGCCCGTCATCCTCCACCCGCATCACTTCTCCGGTAAAAACATTCTCCAGCGCCACGCCGGCCATTTCCGGCACCAGCAGGTCCCCGCGCCCCCACGCGCCGTTGAGCGGCAGCCGCGCCTTCCCACCCATCAGGGTGTAAGCAAAGCGCGGGACCACCACCAGCACCCGTCCTCCGCGCGTAAACCCCAACACATGCTCGCCCAAACCATTGGTAGCTGTCACCGGCACATATTCGCCGCGCCGGAACGTATCCGCCATCCGATTCCGCAGCTGCAGCGCCCGATGAATCGTCCACAACTTCACCCGCCCATCCTCCAGCCGTTCGAGAACGTCGTGGCACACCGCCAGCTCTCCCAGGCTCGTTGCCTGCTCCTGCAGCCACGCCAGCGCCTGCCGCCGCCCTTCATAGTCAACGGGTCGACGGTTGTCGGGGTCCACCAGGCTCAGGTCCCACATCTCCGTTCCCTGATAAAAGTCGGGCACCCCGGGCGATGCCACCTTCAGCACCACCTGCGCCAGTGAGTTCACTGCCCCAAAGATCCGCAGCGCCGGCAGAATCTCATCCATCGTCTCCACAAAGCGCGGCTCCCGCTTCCGCGCGTCCGGCATCAGGATCGCCCGCAGGAACCCATGCACAGCGTCCACGTACGCCGGGTTGGGATTCGTCCAGCTCAGGTTGACCTTGGCCTCGCTCAGCGCCTTGGTCATGTACTGCTGCATCCGCTGGAGAAACTCCTCGCGCCCATCGGTGCCGCGCATTCGCCACGGCCACGCCCCGGCCAG
>PMAM01000082.1 GCA_003152595.1 Acidobacterium sp. | reverse complement strand
CGACTTGCATGTGTTAGGCACGCCGCCAGCGTTGATTCTGAGCCAGGATCAAACTCTCGTTTGAAACCTGATGGTTCCGACCGTCGACGGAGGTCTCCGGAAGGAACCCAGCTTCGCATGCGCTCGAAAACGCAGCGAAGCACTACATTGTGAGAATGATCAAACCAGATCTTTCCGTATTCTCACGACTGGCATGTTCTACCTGATTGTCAAAGATCCTTGACGGTTGACCGCCTGAGCGGACCGCTTTGGATCGAAGCCAGCAACGTGCCCCGAAAGGCGTATTGCATGTCCTCGAACTTGTTGCCCTGTTTTTGCGCGAACTTTTCGAGATTATCCAATCTCGATGGCATGTGTCAAGCAAATCGCTTAACTTCTCTGATTCTCACGCCACATTCGCGCATGATCCGGCATTCTCCTGTGTGGAGGATCCGGAAGGCGCCAAACTTTGAAAGACCTGACCGCGAGCAGAACTCGTGGGGGCGGCTGGCCGCCCAGTTGGGATTTCTCAGGGCGAAACTCGCCCGGATTCCCGTCTTGCAATGGATTGTTCTGTTGGCTTACCGTGCGCCCGAGGCGCCACGACTGTCGAACAGATCCGCTTCGCCCTTCAACACAACCGGGGAAAGAACACCCTTCAGCGAAGCCTTGCCACTGCTACTAATCTTCTCTACCTTACCATGCCTGGTTGCGATTGTGCAAATCGGCTGGGAAAGGCGACTTCTTGATCTTACCCGGGAGCGGTGATCGCTGCAAGTTGAGGAAAAAGCAGGGAAACCGTGGAAAAGTGATTCGCGCCCCGCGGTACGTTGCAGGGTCCGTCAAGGATGGACAGGGCGGCACTCGTTCACTTCGGAAGCACAACGAGCTGGCTCGATGGGATTCTGCGAATGGTAGACACCGGAAGCCTGAGGTGAGCCTGCGCCATCCTGTCGGGCATGCGCGAAATCCATTCATTGACCGAGATGCTCTGGTACTGGTGTGTCCTGAACATCTCGAGAAAGATGACATCCTCGGTTCCTGTGTTCTCGATGTAGTGCCCGGCCATATTGGGAACGTACCCGACGTCTCCCGCGTTGAAGTCCGACGTGCGGGCTTTCGGGCCGGTCATCACGATGGTCATCCGGCCCTTCCCCTGAATCCAGTACTGCCACTCGCTCGCATTGGGGTGCCAGTGCAGCTCGCGAATGGCGCCCGGTTTCAGCACGACGACGGCGCTGGCGATGTTCTTCGAAACGGGGAAATTGGTAGAGTCGAGGACCCGCGCCGATCCCCCGGCCGTCTGATGCGGAGTCGGCAGGGTCAGGGCGCCATGGAACGTGTATTGGTTTTCGGTCTCAAGCCGTGAGCCCAGAAACCGCTTGTCGGCTTCGAGGGGTCCGGGGAGTTCTGCCGGAAAGATGTAGAGCTCCTCCGGCGGGAGTTGGTCCCACTCCTGCCTCGTCCAGCCCATGTTCTTCTGAATCACGTCCGGCGGGATGTGCGCGAGCAGGTCCGAAAGCAGGAACGTGTCATCCTCGGAGAAGTCCCCCTGATCGAAGACGAGGAGAAATTCGCAGCCCGGTCCCTCAAGGCCCTGAATGGAATGCGGGTAGCCGGCGGGGAAATACCAGAGATCGCCCCGCTCAACATCGTCGATGAACATGTTGCCGTCGGGCTGCATGACGCTGACACGAGCCCTGCCGGCCAGCATGATGGCCCACTCGTCCGCGAGGTGCCAGTGCAGTTCGCGAAAGGAACCCGAGGTCAGGCGCATATTCACGCCGGCCAAATCTTTCGATTGCGCGATCTCGCGCTCGGTCACCTGGTGGGTCCACCCGCCGCCCTGCAGGCGCTTCGCCGTCAGGTCGAAGGAATACCAAAAGGGTGGCGGGTTTCCTTTATCGGTAAACGGGGGCAGGTTCGAGTCGGGATTGAGATCCAGCAACACCTTGTTTTCCGGTCCCGGATCGCTGGCATAGTCGTCGGTTCGGCCTTCCATGGTATCCCTGCGGCTCTGGCTGAAGGCGTTCGCGGCCGATACGAGACTCGCGCTCGCCATCGCGGCGGTGCCGACAAAGGCGCGGCGCGTGAGCCTGTCGGGCCCGCGATCCTCCTGGTTTTGCCGATCCTGGCTGCCGTCTTCGGCATTCGCTTCTTTCTCAGCGAAGGCCTCGGTGCTGCGAAGCTCGTTGTCGTCTGCTGGCATTCTCCGAATCTCCTTTTCCGATTCACTTAGCTTCTGATTAATGTTTGCGGGCGATGAGGCCGAGGTCGGTAAGGCCGTTCACGAAGAATTGCATGGCCAGAGCGACGAGGAGCAGGCCCATGATGCGGACGAGGATGCGGATGCCGGTTTCGCCGAGCAGGCGTCGAATGCGGTCCGCGCCGCTGAGGACGAGGTAGCTGGCGAAGGCGGTGATGGTGATGGAGCCGAGGATGGCCAGCATTTGCCAGTGGTTGGGGGCCTGACCGACGAGGACCATGACGCTGGAGATGGCTCCGGGGCCGGCTAGCATGGGGATGCCGAGGGGGACGATGCCGGCGTCCTCTTTGGAGGCGGCTTCCTGCGTCTCGCCCTGGGATTCCTGGGTGGGAGAGCGGCGGGCCTCCATCATGTCGATGCCGATGAGCAGGAGGATGAGGCCGCCTGCGATCTCAAAGGCCGGCAGCTTAATGCCGAAGAGGGAAAAGATGTATTGACCGGCTAAAGCGAAAGAAAGCAGCACGATGAAGCAGGTCAGGGCGGCCTTCCAGGCCATGCGGCGACGACGCGCCGGATCGACGTCGGCGGTGATGGCGATGAAGGACGGGATGGCGGCGAAGGGATCGACGAGGAAAAAGATCGAACTCAGAGCGAGGAGGGAAAACTTGACGTAGGTCGAGTTGAGGGCTTCCTCGGCGGCTGTCGTGGGGGAAACCATGGCGGCAAACTGATGAATCAATTGAGGCTGGGCGTGCACTTTTTCAGGTTATCCGAGTCTTTGATGTGCGAGGGTCACGGGGCGGCTCCGGAGAGCGGACGCAAACGAGCAATTTTGGCCGCCAGGCACGCTGAAGTTGCTCGGCAGGATTTGGTTGCCTCGGGTCAATGAATCGGCAAGCGCTGCAAGGAAGGAAGTTGGCTTGAGGCCGACGGATTTGGAACGGCTGTTGCTCTACACAAGCCTGCGCGGATCCGGTCCAGTTTCGAGGATCGGAGTTTGCGCCGGCTTTCCGGGCCATATCCTCGTGGGAAATTTCGAGACCAGGAATCGAAGCGATGTCCTGGCCTGACGAGGAGTAAGCAGCCGCGGGAAAGCAGACAACTCAAGTGGTCCATCACGAAGAGGAGAATGCATGCCCAGTATGATGACCCAAACGAAAGATCCTTCCAGTGAGCGGCTCGCCGAAACTTCCATTCTTTTGGCGAGCGATTCTGAGCGACACGGAAACACGATGCATCGGGCCCTGCAGCAGAACGGATTTGCAGTGGAATACGCAGGAGATTATGCGCAGGTGGAGTTGGCGCTCCATGAGCGGGCGTTCGATTTGGTGCTGCTGGAGGTGACCGGCGAGCATGCTGTGGAACTTGCCGTGGAAGCGGCGCTGCGGGTGAAGCGGGGGAATGCCCGGCAATTTGTCGGCTATCTCGCGGATGCGAATCTGCAGACGAGCGGTCTGGCCGGCGATGCGGTTTTTCCGCGCAATGCGGCGCGGCTGCCGGAGGCGCTGCGACGTTTTGTGGCCGAGGGTGGCAATTAGACTCCTGTTCTCCTCTGTTATGCCGGGGGAGTTGCGCTGACTCCCTGGTTCTTCTTCAGCCAAAATTCAGGAACCAGGAGTAGTCTGGCTTGGCTTTGTTCGCAGGGGGAGAGCCAGCCATGAGGAGTTTTTTCGCAGCAGGATGGATGACTGCCGCTGTTTGCGGCATGGTGCTGGCCGCAGGGCCGGCGTGGGCCCAGGGAGGAGCGGCGGGACCGTTCCACGTGGCACAGGAGCTGAAGATTGGCGGCGATGGCGGATGGGACTATATGGCGGTGGATCCGCAGTCGAAGCTGCTGTACGTCACACGCGGCAATCACGTGATCGTGATTGACACGAGCGCGGGCAAGCAGGTGGCGGACATTACCGGATTGCACGGGACGCACGGAGTGGTGTTTTCGACGGATGGGGTACACGGGTATATCACCGATGGCGGCGCGAATCAGGTAGCGGAGTTCAACCGGCAGACGAATGCGATCGAGAAGACGATTCCGGCGGGGACCGGTCCGGACGGCGCGGTATTCGATCCGTACACGAAGACAGTGTGGGCGTTCAATGGGCGGAGTCACGATGCCACCGTGATCGATACAGCGAGCAACACGGTGGTGGCGACGGTGGCGCTGCCCGGCAAACCGGAATTTCCTGTGAGCGACGGGGCCGGGTTTGTCTACGACAACATTGAGGACAAGAGCGAGATCGTAAAACTGGACGCGAAGGCGCACACCGTGGTGGCGACTTGGCCGGCGTGCGACAGCCCGTCGGGGCTGGCGATCGATATCGCGCATCACCGGTTGTTCGCAGTGTGCGACGGCGGGAAGATGGCGGTTGTGGACACTGAGAGCGGGAAAGTGGTGGCGACTCCGGCGATCGGGGAGGGTCCGGACGCCGCGGCGTTTTCACCGAGCGATGGCTATGCGTTCAGCTCGAACGGGCAAAGCGGTACGCTGACGGTGGTACACGAGGACAGCCCCGATCAGTACAGCGTGGTGCAAAATCTCGACACGAAGCGCGGGGCGCGAACGATGGCGATCGATCCTGACGGAAATCATCTCTATCTGGTGACGGCCGAGTTTGGGCCGAGGCCTGCGGCGACGGCGGAGAACCCGCGTCCGAGGCCGACGATTGTGCCGGGGAGCTTTGAAGTCATCGTCGCAGGTAAATAAATAACAGCTCAATTCAATGGGCCGAATGACCGGCCGGAAAAGATAGCCCGCGCAGGCGGGCTTTTTTCTTTCAATCCGCGTCTCCGCATCGGATAATGGCGTCTCCCAGGCCAAAGACGATGAGCGTTGCGATCGAGTTCCGGAAAGTTGGCTTTACGGCTGTCGGGGGGCAGCGTTTGCTCGAGGACATTTCGTTCGCGGTGGAAGAAGGTACCACGACGGTTGTGCTGGGACGGAGCGGGTCGGGGAAGACGACGCTGCTGCGGACGGTGAACCGGATGGTGGAGCCGAGGTCGGGGGATGTGCTGCTGCGAGGCCAGAACGTGCGGGAGCCGAATCGGATCGCGCTGCGGCGGGGTATGGGGTATGTAATCCAGGAGAACGGGCTGTTTCCGCATATGACCGCGCTGCGGAACGTGGGGCTGGTGCTGGAAGTGATGGGAGCAGAGCCCAGGGAGCAGTTGATGCGGAGCCAGGATGTTCTGAATGCGGTGGGACTGGAAGCGCGGACGTTCGGGAAGCGATATCCGCACCAGCTCTCGGGCGGGCAGCGGCAGCGGGTGGGGCTGGCGCGGGCGCTGGCGGCGGAGCCGAGCGTGCTGCTGATGGATGAGCCGTTTGGAGCGCTGGACCCGGTGACGCGCGCCGAGATGCAGGACATGCTGCGGGAGCTGATGGCACGGATGAGAAAGACGGTGCTGCTGGTGACGCACGATCTGGACGAGGCACTGCATCTGGGGAACCGGATCGTGCTGCTGAGCCAGGGCAAACTGGTGGCGCACCTAGGGCCAAGAGAATTCCTGAATTCCCGGAATCCGGAAGTGGAAGCATTTGTGCGGGCGTTTCATCGCGGGGAAATGAGCGCGGCGGCGGAGAAGGGCGCGTGAGAGATATCCTGAGGCGGTATGGCGGCCACATTCTGGAGGATTTCCTGAGGCGGTACAGCGGCCAGATCGTGGAGCTGACGCTGGAACACCTGTGGCTGACGTTTGCGGCGATGTTATTTGCGACTGCGATTGCGGTGCCACTGGGAGTGTGGCTGACGCAGAACCCGCGATGGGCGAGGCCGGTGATTGGATTTGCCAATGTGCTGCAGACGATTCCGTCGCTGGCGATGTTCGGTTTTCTGCTGCCCTTACCGTGGCTGGGTGAGCGGGCGGCGCGGGTGGCGATTGTCGCGCTCACGGCGTATGCGCTGTTGCCGATTTTGCGGAATACGTATGCGGGGATCCGAGGGGTGGATCCGTCGCTGCTGTCGGTGGCGGAGGCGATGGGGCTGACGAACCGGCAGCGGTTCATGAAAGTGCAGTTGCCGCTGGCGGCATCCTTCATTCTGGCCGGGCTGCGGACGGCGACCGTCACGTGTGTGGGGATTGCGACGATAGCAGCTGCGGTGGGAGCGGGTGGGCTGGGCGAGCTGATCTTTCGCGGAGTGGCATCGATCGACAATGAGCTGGTGCTGGCGGGGGCGATTCCGGCGGCGCTGCTGGCGCTGGGGTGCGACGCAGCGCTCGGTTTGGTGGAGCGGTCATTCCGGGTCCCGGGCCAGGGTTCGCGGGCATGAGGCGGGACATAGCGCTCGCATTGGCGGTAGTGTGCGCGCTGGCGGCCGGATGTTCGGCGCCGCGGCCGGATCATCCGGTGATCGGGGCGAAGAATTTCACCGAGCAGGTGGTGTTGGGGGAGCTGCTGGCCCAGGAGATTGAGTCCAGGTCGGATGTGGATGTGGAGCGGCGGTTTTATCTGGCCGGCAGTTACATCTGCCATCAGGCGCTGACGGCGGGGCGGATCGACGCGTACGTGGAGTACACGGGGACGGCGCTGACGGCGATCCTGAAGCAGCCGGTGGAGCGGGATCCGCAGCGGGTGCTGGCGACGGTGCGGAATCTGTATCAGTCGAAGTATCAAATTACGGTGGGGCCACCGCTGGGGTTTGAGAATACCTTCGCGATGGTGATCCGGGGAGACGATGCGCAGCGTCTGCACCTGACAACGCTGAGCCAGGCGGCGCAGTATACGCCGCAATGGCGCCTGGGTGTTGGATATGAATTCGAACAGCGGCCGGATGGGCTGCCAGGACTCAGTGCTGCGTACGGGCTAAAGTTCCTGGGGCCACCGCGGACGATGGATCTGGGGCTGCTCTATCGCGCGCTGGAGGCGCGTCAGGTGGACATGATTGCGGGGAACTCGACGGACGGGCCCATTCAAACACTGGGGCTGACGGTACTCGAGGACGACAAGAAGTATTTCCCGCCGTATCAGGCGGTGCCGCTGGTGCAGGACAAGGCGCTGCAGCGATGGCCGGCGATTGGCGAAGCGATCCAGTCGCTGGCGGGCAAGATCACAGCCAGGGATATGCGCGCGATGAATGAAGCGGTGGACGGGGAACATCGCGATCCGGCAGATGTGGTGCGGGAATTCCGGAAGAGCAAGGGGCTTTAGCGAATCCGGGGAGAAGCAGATCCTTCACTCGCGTCTGGATGAGCTCAGCACGCGAAGAGAGCGCGCGCTAACTATCGGACGGATCGCTCAGGAGGCCGCCGATGAAGGCGGCCTTTGCTTTGCGGCCGCGGCTCTTTATTGGCCGGGGAACGCCGTAACGTATTGGTTGGAGTGGTTTCCGTGCGGGACCGCGGCGACGCAGGTTGCCGTACCGCTGACGGTATAGGGAGAGTTCGGGACGCCGGTGAGTTCCCCGGTGTTCGGGTCGAGCCTGGCGGCGGCGACAAGGTTGTCATGCGACAGGGAGGTATAGACGAAGCGGCCGAAAGCCGGATCCACCAGAATGCAGGTGGGACTGGCGCCGTGGGTATCGAAGCTGGAAGTGGCCAGACCCGAGGGCTGGCCGCTGGCCTGGGAGATGGTGTAGGCGCTGATGGTGGAGGAATTGTAATTCGTAATGTACATGTACTCGTCGCGCGGATCGATGACAATGCCCACCGGGAAGGTTCCCGTAGAGAAGGGTCCGTTGGTAAGAGGCACGAGCGTGCCGCCGCCGAGGATGCTGTAGACGATGATCTGGTTCTGCACGCTGTCGGTGGTGTAGACGAAGCGGCTGGTGAGGTCGATGGCGATGGCGGTGGGCGTCGTTCCCGCCGGGAATGGGCTGCCCGCGATCTGGGTCAGAGCTCCGGAGGAGCCGACCGTGAAGCCGGAGATGGTTCCCTCGGAGGGGCAGGTGGAAGGGGTGGCGGGTGGCGTTGGCGTGGACGGCGGGGCGGTAGTCACGACGACAGAGTTGGTGTTGCTGACGTAGGCGTAGCTGCCGTTGGCCGAGACGGCGACGGCGCCGGGGAAGCACTGCAGCGTGGTATAGGACTGACCTCCGCTGGCAACGGGCGAGCCGAGGGAGCCGTCGGCATTAATGGGATAGACCGTAAGGATGCCGGGACCAGGCGTGGTGTCAGAGAAGCCCGGGCCATAGTAATCCAGCACAAAGAGCAGAGTTCCGGCGTTGTTGATGGCCAGGGAAACCGGTTCGGAGCCGGCGGTCGTATAGGTGTGGCCGAAAGAGAGCTGGCCATCGGTACCGATGGCGAATTCGGCGACATTGTTGCTGCCGTGGTTGGCAACGTAGAGGAACTGTCCGTTGGGCGAAGTGACCGCGGAGACCGGATTGGCGCCTTTGGAGTCGACGGGTGTGCCGGCGACCTGGGTGATGGCCCCGGTGTCGGAGTCCACGTGATAGGAGGTGATTTGCCCATCCCCGTTGGATCCGGAAGCGGCGCTGTTGGAGGTAACAAAGAGATAGTCGATAGTCTGGCTGGGGCTGCAGGAGGCGATGCCGAAGCCGAGCCCCAGCGAGGCTGCAGCAGCAAGCAAACCCTGACCGATTCGTGTCAACTTCATGCTTGTCCTTCGTCCCTTGCGGGAAGTACGTCCATTCTAGAATCCCGGCGTCCGGGCCGGAGAACACTCTGGGCGAAAAGTGTCATGCAGGCCGCCTAGAGGCCATTCGGGTTGCCGCCGGCGTGGGTGATGGCTGCGACGCAGGTCGGCTGCCCCGAGGTGGGATAGGGGGAATTCTTGTTGGTGATGAGGGCCCCGCTGGAGGGATCCAGTTCCGCGCCGCCGATGGTGCCGCCGATGTAATCGGCAGAATAGAGGAAGCGGTTGACATGGGGATCCGCGAGGACACAGAGGGGTCCGGAGGCTCCGGCATTGCTGGTGGTAATGGGCGAAGGCAAGCCGGAAGCGAGGGAATAAACGCTCAGCGATCCGTCGGTGTAGTTCGTGACGTAGAGGAACTTTTTGCCGGAGACCGGACTGACGACGGTGCCGCTCATGGGCAAATTGCCGGTGGCAATGGTGGCCGCCAGGGAGATGGCGCCGCCGGACTGGATGGAAAACGTATAGAGCTGATTGAGGGCGGCGTCGGTGACATAGACGGCGGAATTGCCGGGATCGGCAATGACGCCGGTGGGTTCAGAGCCGGCGCCGGTGGTGAAGGGGCTGCCGGGAACTTCGGTGATCGAAGAGGAGCTCACAGCGAACGCGGACACGGTGCCGGAGGCCGGGCAGGAAGCGGGCAGAGTCGGCACCGTTCCGGTGACGGGCGGAGATGTGGTGACAACCACGGCATTGGTGTTCGTCACGTAGATGTAGCTGCCGTTGGGAGTGACGCTGAGATTGTTAGGAAAACACTGGACCGGGAGGTAATTGGCCGGGCCGATGGCCTCCGGTGAGCCGATGCTGCCGAGGCCGCTTTTGGAATCGATAGTGATGGGATAGGCGACGAGTGCGCCGGGACCCGGGTTGAGGTCGGTATAGGATGGTTGGCCAGGGGCAGAGGGCGCGTAGTAGTCGAGCACGTAAAGCTGCGTACCGGCGGCATTGAGGGCCAGGGCAACGGGCTCGGTGCCGGGGGTATTGACCGTCTCGATGGGATACAGCTTGCCGTCGGTCCCGATGGCGAACTCGACGATGGTGTTGTCGTCGTGGTTGACGACGTAGAGGTTCTTGCCGTTGGGCGAGGCGACCTCGTCGACAGGATTACGGCCGCCGGAGGGATAGGGCGAGTCGGCGATCTGGAAGAGCTGGCCGGACTCGGAATCGACCTCGTAGACGTTGATCTGGCCGGGATTCTGGATGTTGCTGGTGACGTAGAGAAAGTCGATGGTATTGCTGGCGGCACAGGAGAGGCCGAGCGCCGACACGGCGGTCACCGACGCGATGGCCAGGAGCCGCCTGCCGATTTGATTCCACTGCTTTTGTCGAAGTCCTGCTTGCATCAGTCTGTATTGGAGCTGTAGAGGCACCAGGTTGGAGTTCCCACGGTTTTGAAGGTCGACCCCTTGGAGAGGGTGGTCAGCGTTCCAGTATTGGGAAAGAGTTTGGCGCCGGTAATGTCACTGGTACCCGCGTTGGCGGTGTAGACGTACTGGTGGGACGGGTCCTCGAAGATGCATACGGGATTGGAGCCCACTCCAAAGACCGGGGCATTGTTCTGATTGACACCGAACGGCGTGAGCGTACCCGTGCCGGATGTGATGGTGAATGCCGCGATGACGCTGGCGGACGATCCGAGGGCCGTGGACTGGGTATTTGTGACGTAGAGGTATTTGTTGCTGCTGTCGGTGGTGAGCGCGGTCATACCGGCGGTATTGGGCACGTTGGTGACAGCGCCGGTGGAGATCGCCGAGAGCAGGCCATTGCCACCATTGTTGGTGAAGGTGAAGATTTGGTTGGTGCCGTTATCGAGCACATAGAGGTAGGTGCCGCTGGCACTGGTGCCAAGCACGCCGATGTTGGTGGCGCCGGGAACGGGCTGCGAACCGCCAGCCACCTGGGTGAGCTGACCGTTCGACGGGTTCACGCTGTACGCGTAGATGACCTGTCCAGGGATGCTCGGGTTGGTCGGATCGCTGTTCTCGGCGGTGTAGAGATAGCTGGCCAGGAGATGGAAGTCGATGGCACCACAGCCGACGGGGAAGTAGGTCAACGGAGTTCCGAAGGCGTTCTGCGTCTGCTGGTTCTGGACGAGAAAGAGGCGGCCGGTATTGGTGTCGATACTGAACACGGTAATATCGCCAGCGGGGCGATAGACGCCTGCCGTCGAGTCATAGCAGGGATAGGTGCCGGGGCTGGCTGAAGCGGGCGTGGTGTTGGGATCGCTGCCGGCGGGCTGGTACTGATCGAGGACGTAGAGATAAGTGCCGGTGGTGGAAAGCGCGAGGCGGAGCGATCCGCGGCCCTGGCTGAAGTAATTCTGCTGGAAGGACAGAGAGCCGTCGCCACCGATGCTGAACTCGGCAATGCTGGCGCCGCTCCAGGTAAGGGAGCCATCGGCGTTGAGCTTGGGGGTTCCCTGGTTGAGCACGTAAACGTAGCGGCCGCCGTTGAGCAGGAGAGCGCGGATGGGATTGTTGCCGCCGGAACTGAGCGGACTGTGCGGCGCCTGGGTCAGGACGCCAGTCTGATTCTGTTCCCGGTAAGACGCCACCTGGTTGTACTGCGAACCGGTGACGATGATGTAGGCCTCAGTGTAGTAGTAGCAGGACTGGGTGCCGAACCCGATGAACAGGGATGCCGCCGTGGCCAGGGCAATCCGGCCGAGTTTCCTAAACTTCATGCGCTTCCTTCACGCCGAACCGCCAGGGAGGAGGCTCGGACAAAGCTGTAGGGATAATCCCGAACCATTGTAAATGGAACGGGCATGTTGCGCCGCATCAGCGAAACCGAGCCATGCGCGGGGGACACGATGGTTCGTTCATGGACATTAGACGCGAAGGCGACGGGGAGATCACCAGACGAAATCACCAGGCTTGATTACCAAACCCGGCAGGCGTTTTCCGGCATCATGGGCTGGCCGACATGGCAGCCGAAGGCTTTACCGAACTCGTCGAAGTTGCGGACGGTCCCGTTGGCGCGAAACATGCCGGGGGAGTGCGGATCGGTTTTGGCAGCGACGCGGGAGACTTGCTCGGTGCGATTCTCACACCACACCTGCGCAAAGCCGATGAAGTAGCGCTGGGCTTCGGTGTAGCCGTCGATCTTGTCGTCGATGCTCTTGCCCTGTTGGGCGAGCGTGGCGAGCAGCGCCTGCCAGGCGATGCGGATGCCGCCATTGTCGGCGGTGTTTTCACCGAGGGTGAGTTTGCCATCGATATGAACGCCGGGAACAGGCTGGAAGCTGCCGTATTCGTCGATCTCGCAATCGAGGCGCTTCTGGAAGGCGGCGCGATCGGTGTCGGTCCACCACGGTTTGACGTTGCCCTGACCGTCGTACTTGCTGCCCTCGTCATCGAAGCCGTGCGTCATCTCATGACCGATAACGACGCCGATGCCGCCGAAATTGACGGCGGGATCCTTGCTGAAGTCATAAAACGGGGGCTGGAGGATGCCGGCGGGAAAGTTGATGTCGTTCATCGGCGGATCGTAGTACGCGTTGACGGTGGGCGGAGTCATGCCCCACTCTTTTTCGTCGACGGGTTTGCCGACTTTGTTCAGCTCGTAATCGAACTGAAATGCCGCCGAGTGGTCGAGGTCCTCGACAAAATTGGTGCGCGTAACCTCGAATTTCGAGTAGTCGCGCCATTTGTCGGGGTAGCCGATTTTTTGGCGGAAGTCGGCGAGCTTCTGTTCGGCCTGCTTTTTCGTGTCGTCGCTCATCCAGGGCAGGGACTGAATATCCTGGCCGAGGGCGGTTTTCAGAGCGGCGACAAGCTGCTCCATATTCTGCTTCGCCTGGGACGGGAAATTTTCTTTGACCCAGTCCTGCCCGACCGCCTCCCCGAGAGCGCGATCGGTGACGGCGGTGCAGCGCTTCCAGCGGGCGGTTTGTTCGGCCTGGCCCTGCAGGGTCTTCTGGAAGAAGTCGAAGCTGGCATCCTGAAAGGGCTGGGAGAGCCAGGGAGCGACGCCGTTGAGGGTGTGGAATTTCAAATAGGCTTTGAGGGCGTCGAGGCTCTGGTCCGCGAGGGCCTGATTTTCCGCTTTGAAGAAGTCGGGCTGCCCAACATTGAGGTCCTCGACCTTCGGTGCATCGATGCCGGCGAGGTAAGCAGACCAATCGAAGTTGGGCTCGAGCTGATCGAGCGCGGCGAGGGTCATGATGTGGTAGCGCTGCTCGGGATCGCGCAGGTCGCGACGCGGTGTTGCGCCTTTGGCCAACGCAGTTTCGATTTCGAGGACGTGGTCCGCATCGGCCTTTGCCTGATCCTCGGACTCACCGGTGAGTTTCAGGACGGCGGCGATGTAGTCGTGGTATTTGGCGCGAATCGCGAGCATATGCGGATCGTCCTGCAGGTAATAGTCGCGGTCGGGCAGGGTGAGGCCGCCCTGGCGGATGCCCTCAATCTGCCTGGTTGAATCTTTCTGGTCCTGCTCGACGCCGAAGCCGAAGAAGATGCTGGTGGGAGTTCTGGAGCCGAGGTAAGCGACGACGGCGGCGATGTCCTTCTTGTCTTTGATGGCATCGATGCGGGCCAGGAGAGGCTGGACGGGTTTGTCGCCGAGCTTGTCGGCGAGGCCGGTATCCATGCAGGCGGCGAAGAAGTCGCCGTATTTTCGCTGGAGAGGCGTTTTCGGGGCGTCGGCGGCCTTCTTCAGGTCGACGTAGAGGAGGTAGCGATTGCGCTCGGAGAGCTCGTTGAAGCGGCCCCAGCGCGACTGGTCCGCGGGGATGGGGTTGTCCTTGCGCCAGTTGCCGCAGGCGTACTGGTAGAAGTCAACGCAGGGGTCGACGGTCTTGTCGATGGCACCGAGGTCGAAGCTGTGCGGAGCTTTGGGCTCGACGGGCGCCTGCGAGGTGTCCGAAGCGGAGAGCATCTGCTGAGCGGACAGGGCGACGGGACTGACGAGCAGGAACGTAACGGCGTAGCGCCAGGCAGAGCGAACGATGCGCATGGGACTCCTCGAAGCAACAGGGTGCAGGGTACAGGGTACAGAAAGAGATTCCCGTCTGCCAGCGTCCGGGGACACGAGTTGCATCGTGCGGGATGACGTTTAGAAGACGTGGACGCGGATGTTGAGGTACTTCTTGGGGTCTTTGCGGATGGCGGTGACCAGATCGCTCGAGTCGGTCATCAGGCTGTCGATATGGTCGTAGAGCTTGCGGTCTTTGAACAATGCGCCCAGCGTGCCCTGGCCCTCGCTGATCTGGGTGAGCATCGCGTTCATCTTGTCGATCGTGTCAGACAGTTTGGCGGCGGTTTTCGGATCTTTGGTCAGCATGCCGAGCGTGCCCTGGCCTGAATTGATCGAAGCGGTGATCTGATTCAGGTTGTGGGTCGTGTCCTTGAGATCGTTGTAGAGGGTGTCGTCCTTGAGGAGTTTGCCCGCAGTTCCCTGCCCCTGGTCCAGCTTCGTCGTGATGTCGTCGGCTTTGGCGATCATATCGTTGAGGCGGTTGTACATGGTGTCATCTTCGATGAGCTTGCCGATGGAGCCCTGACCGTTGTTGATCTGATCGACGATGGAAGACAGCTCATTGACGGTGGTGAGGGCTCGCTTATAGAGGGTGGGGTCGTTGATGAGGAGACCGACCGAGCCATTTTTTGAATTCAGCGTGGTCGCAATCTGATTCACCTGATCGAGGATGGTATCGAGGCGCTCGATGGTGCCCTGGCTGGCCTGGATGACATCCTGGAGGTTGGGCGATTCAGTGGTCTGCAACTCGCCATGATTCTGCACCGGGCCACCTTTGGCGAACTTCATGTCGATGTCGACGAGAGTGTCGCCGAGAACGCCCTGGGTGGTGAGGCTGGTTCTTGAACCCTCGCGAATGGCGTTCTGGTAGTGCTTGTTGATCTCCATCTCGACTTCAACAGGGGTGGGGGCGCGCTCGGGGACGATGTGGATTTGGGAAACGTTGCCGACGCTTACGCCTTCCAGCGTGACCGGCGCACCGACCTTGAGGCCGGCGGAATTCTCAAAGTAAGAACGCACGACGAGGTGGCCCGACCAGAAGCCGCCCGTATTGCCGGACATGAGGAAGATGAGCGCGATGAGAGCGCAAAGAGCGACGATCACCAGGACGCCCACTTTCAGTTGTGACCATCGCACTTCCTGTTGACCGGGCACGTAGTTCCTCGGAAAAAGAAGCCGAACGAGAAAAGCCTTGCGCAGAGGATATCAGGAGCAAGGCTCAGAGCACAGGGCTCAGGGCACCGAGCACCGGGATGCGGTTCCTGGCTCAGGCATCAAGCTCAGGGACTCGGATGAGGATGGCGGCCTATACGTTGCAGAGAACGGCAAAACCACAATTGCATCGGCAACGAAAGCCGCAAGCCCCGAGGATTTGCAGAACCGGGGCAACGTCGGGAATCCTAGTGAGCCGCATAGTCCGCCGTGGCCTGGGTGCGGGCGTTGGTGACTGAGAAGCTTCCGCCTGGCGATACGGTCAGTTCGAGACCGTAGCCGGTGTCCGGGCCTTGAAGATTGGCGATGAACTTCTCGGGCACGTTGTCGGGGCCGGCTTCCTCCGAATAGTGGAGTTGCCAGAGCGCTTCGAGGCCGGGAATCTTGCGGAGGGTTGCGACGGTAGGTTTCGATCCGCCTTTGGTGGCGCCGTTATCCATAACGGCGATGCGTGGCGTAATGGCATCGACCAGGGCTGGGCTGGAGCTTTGATTCCAGCCGTGGTGCGAGACGATGAGGATGTCGACGTGGCCAATGCGGTTATTGGGGCAGAGGAAGTCCATCTCCTTATCCCAGGTGAGATCGCCGAGATCGAGGATGCGGACTTTGCCCCAGGTAAGAAGGGTGCCGACTGAACGGGCGTTCTCGGTCTGGTCGGCAGGGCGATGTTCCGATTGCTGGCAGAACGGGTTAGGCTGGCCGGCGCCGGGCAGCGGTTTGTCGAGGAAATTGCCATCGGCAGTGAGGACCTCAGCGGTGAGGCCGGGGATGGGGAGCATCATGCCAGGCTTCGCGAGAATGTGCTTGTACTTCCCGGTAGCGAGGACTTTCTGGTAGGCATCGTAGGCGTCGAGGGTGGGTTTGTCGCCGGGCTCGCGGAGAGGGCCGTGGTCGATAAAGGTGCCGACGGGAATGCGGTCGACGAGCTGTGGGACGCCACCCGTGTGATCGACGTGATAGTGAGTGAGCAGAACGAAGTCGATGCGGGTGAGGCCGGCCTTTTTGGCGGCGGCGACGATACGGTCGGCGTCGCGGCCGTTGTTGCCGGGCCAGCCGGTGTCGATGAGGAGGGAGTGGTGGTCGGGTGTGACAAAGAGCGTGGACTGGCCGCCCTCGACGTCGATGACGAAAACCCTGAGGTCGCCGGATCTTTGAGCGCGGAGAAGTGTGCAGGAAACGACAAGGAGGGCGAGGACAGCGAGCAGACGTTGCGCAAACTTCATAGCGGACTCCGCGGAGAGGATATTTTCCGACCGAGACATGATAGAGGAGCGCAGCATGACTTTGCTTCGGGCCAGGAACATCAGCGGATGGTGAAAGCCAGCGCGGCGGTGATGATGCCGGCGACGCCGAAGCCAAGGCCCATGTACCAGTAGGCCCGCTGGCGAGCGAGGAGAGTGATGGAGGTGACGACAAGGCCGATTTCGAGCAGCGCCTCGGAAAGATCGAACCGATCGGCGCGACGCTCTGCGCGTGCGACTTCAGCCTGCATTTCCTGGGCCTTGTCCTGTGTCTCGGTCAGATCCTGATTCCACTTCTGCACATGGCTCTTGTAGCCTTCAGTGATCTTGTCGGCGGCGGCCTGATCGCGAATCGACAGGGTGGAAAAAAGATCGCCGATCAGCTGGGTATCGTACTGCCGGATTTTGTGAGCCTGATAGAGGTTCCATTCGTCGGTTGCGCGCGCCTGGCTGAGCACAGCCTCGGTGTGGGTGCGATGGCCGAGGACGGTGATGATTGCGACGAAGACGGCGAGCACCGACATGGTGAAGCTGACCGGATGCATCCTGCGATCCCCAGCCGCCTCTTCATGCTGTTCCTGAAGTTCCTGGGCTTCGTTGGCTTCCATTGCGACAGAGTACAGGGTACATGAGGCAGGGTACAGGGGGCAGGGAGGAGGGAGCAGGGTACGCGTACAGGTGACGGGTGACAGGGTACAGAACAATCGGCCTGCGGCTAGCGGGGAGTTTCTTTGGCTGTGTCTGTNNCAGTTCACGCTGGACCAGTAAACGGCAGGGTACAGGTCACAGGTGACAGGTTACGGGTTACAGGTGGCGGCGCAATGGGCAAAGCAGGTCGGGATCCAAGTCTCCGGCTAGCGCGGAGTTCCTTTGGCTGTGTCTGTGGCGCTGGCCGTCACGGTTTCCGCCTGGACGATGCCGACGATGCGGGTGCGGAAGTCGTCGTAAGTGGGGGCGCCGTCGATGGTGCCGAGGGTGGAAGCGGTACCGGCGAACGTGCTTTGGAGGGCGAAGCGATGCAGAGTCGAGCCGACAACATCGGGGTGTTGCCGATAGTACGCGGCCTGGTCCGCGTCATCGGCGGCGAAGGAATAAGAGCCGAGGATCATGCCCTCGTCGCCGGATACGGTGAAGCGGTACCAGATGTGATCGGGGCCCTGCGGATCGAAGTATTCAACGCCTTCCACGGTCTTGTCGCCGGCGTGGAAGCGCTCGATGACGATGCCGGTGGTTCGTGCGGCGGTGGGATGATGCCCATCGGAATGGAATCCGCGGAGGATGGCCCGTTCAATGTCGCGGTTCTTGCGGTCGCCGGTTTCCGAGTATGCCTCGAGCAGTCCGGCATGGACATCGGTGCTGCCTGGCCAGGCGGCCTGGGAGTTGCGCAAGCACACCAGAGCTTCGCCGGGCTTGCCGTAGTCGAGCAGCAGCGTGCCGATCATGAAGCTGGCTTCCGCATTGCCAGGGTGCGCATTGAGAATGGCTTCGGCTTCCGCAAGCGCCTGGGAGCGATTGCCGTTGAGGATGTCGGCGCGAACACTGTCGAAGTCAGTGGCGTGCAGGAGTTGGGCGGTCTGGGGCGGAGGCGGAGAGCAGATGGGGCGCCCGGTTGACTGGGCGAGAGCAAGGCTGGCGAAAAGAGCGAGCAGGGCTGGGAAAAATGTCTTCATCCGCGACCTCAGCGTACGGGGCCCGATTTGTGCCCCTAGTATGGGGCATTGAGAGCCAAAAATCGCGGAAAAAGGATGTCCGGAAAGGCTTTGGAACCAAAGAGTTTGATGACGGCGTACTGCGAGGGAGACGCTGCAATACCCGCAGTCACACGTCCGCAGTATCGGAGGTGTCAGAGGCTGAAGTAGATGCCGATCATCGGCTCGGCCGTGTGGGTGAAGGTGTTCGTCGAGGAGAAGAGGCTGGTCACATTGGGCGCGGAATAGAGATTGCCGCGGTACTGGAGGCGGAGGCCGAAATGGGGGATGAGACCCCAGTCGAGGCCGGCTCCATAGACGTAGACCGGCTTGTAAGAGGTTTTGGTGCTGGAGGTGGTGGTTGTGGTGCAGCCTGAGGTGGGACAGGGGGGCTCGCCTGGGAGGGTTGTGACGACGGTGGCCTGGCCGCTGTCAGGCACATCGAGCAGAAGGCCAACGCCAAGAACGCCAAAGGGGCGGAAGTTGGCGATGTGGACCGAGGGAGTCCAGCCGGCGGTGATTTCGTGGGCGTTGGACCGGACGGTTTCCGTGGAAATGCTGCAGCCGAAGGCGGGGCAGCCACCAGGTGAGCTTTTGTAGGTCTGGTTGGCGCGATTGAAGGAGTAGGTACCTTCGAAGCCGAAGATCGGATTCGAAATGTGGCGGAGTTCAAAGATGCCGCCGGCCTGGTTGGCGGGGCTCTGCTCGGTGCCGTTGGCGGTGGTGGTCCCGCTGAAGGCTCCGTAGCCGCTGAGGGCGATGGAAGTCTGGGCGGAGGCGGCGGCGAA
This sequence comes from Acidobacterium sp., assembly GCA_003152595.1. Taxonomy (GTDB): domain Bacteria; phylum Acidobacteriota; class Terriglobia; order Terriglobales; family Acidobacteriaceae; genus Palsa-343. The sequence goes on along the minus strand of PMAM01000082.1, from coordinate 5,406 downwards.
TGCGATGGTGACGAGGAAACAGAGAGCGGGAATGCGTTTCGTCAGCATTGGAATCTCCGGGGGGTGAGATGCAGAAACCGAAGCTGGATGCGAACTGCGTCCTCTGTTTGGACGCCAACCCAGGGATTTTGTTGTGGTTGTCAGGTGTGGTGGAGCGGCGTGCGCGCTTCGCGCAGGAGGTACCACGAACCCATGAAGATGCAGAGCGCGGCCAGGAGAACGCCGGAAAGGGCGAAGATCTCGGCGGGTCCGGTGAGAAGCGAGCCGAAGTCGGTGCGGAAGGAGGGCTTCCAGACTTCGCGCACGGGAGCAGCACGATGGGAGAGAGCCCAGAACAGCATGGCGGGCACGTAGATCACCGTGAGGACGCGCAGGGCGCGGAACCAGAAGAGAGCGCGGTGACGGAGATGGAGGCGCGCGCGTCGGCGGGCTTCGAACCAGACGCGGGAGGCATCGGGAGCGGGGCTGGCCGCGCGCATACGCGAGGATTCCTGGAGGAGGGCCTCGGTCACGGCGCGCGCTTCTGTGCAGGCGCGGCAGGTTTGCGCGTGCTCCTGAAGAGCACTGGGCCAGAAGCCGGTGCGGACCGCCCGGGAGACATCGGAGGCGTGTTCGCAGCCACCCCAGCGACCAGGAGCCGTCGCCGGGGACCCCGGATTCGAAGGTCGCGGCTTCATGCGAACCTCGTTTGCTTCTGCGCCGGAGCCAGCAACTGAGCTGCTTTGCGGCGCGCGCGGAAGAGCAGGATTTTGATGCTGAGAGGGCGCAGGCCGGTGGCCGCGGCGATCTCCTCGTGGTTCATGCCTTCGACATACGCGAGCCAGAGCAGTTCGCTCTCGCGGGGTTTGAGCCGGCGCAGGGTGGAACGAACATCGAGGCGGGTGGCGAGATCCGGAGCGACACCCTGCTCGGGGATTTCGGGGACGGCGAGGTCGACACGGCTGCGCACGCGATCATGGAGCAGATTGGTCGCGATGCGGTACAGATACGAGCGTGTCTGGGAATCATCCATGTCGGTCCGCCGGTGCATCAGGTAGCGGCAGTACGTTTCCTGGAGCAGGTCGTCGGCAACATCCGGACGCCGGCAAACATGCAGCAGGTAGGCCCGAAGCGGCGGCGCAGTGGAGTTGTAGAGCAGCCGAAAAGTCGGCTCGTCGAGAGCGCTGGTTGGCGCATCTCCAAAGACGAGGCTGACGATTCCGGGCGTGCGTTCCATGCACCTTTCTACGTTGTAAAGCCACCGCTGGTTCCCTCTTCGGGCCGACGATCAGGCATTCTTCTCGGGCTCCGCCAGACCCAGTGCGCGGTACAGGTACCAGGAGACGAAGGCCGCGACTTCAAAGGCGATGCCGAGCGCGAGCGCCAGCACGCCGGGAACGATGGTGTCGGAATCGACGGCGCCCATGGCGCGCAGGATGCACAGGGCAGCGCCGAGGAAGATGATCACGATGCCCCAGCGAACGCAGGCCAGCATGGGAGCGAGCGGCGATTCCTGTTCGAAGTGGAGTCCGCGGAGGAACTGCTTGCCGGCGTCAGACTGAACGTAGGCGGCCATGTTCTGCGCGGAGTCGAAGCGGGAGAGAAGGATGGTTTGTACATCGGCCTGGGTGCGCGCCAGGCGCAGGCGGCGCACGGAGGAGAAGATGGTCCAGGTGATGAAGCTGATGGTGCCGAAGACTGCGATGAGGGCGACTACGTCGGTGTTCATGGTCTTACCTCGGGCTCGTGAATTCCATTTGCACTGAGTAATACGGAGATGGGGGGCATTTGGTTAACAGAAAATTTGCGGGTGGTTGCGGCCGGGAAGACAGCCGGGTGGCTGGCGGCTAAATGCGATATGCTGGGCGGCGTTATTCGGAGGAAGCGATGAGGACGTTGCTGCGGGCGATGGCGATGGCGGTAGTTGTCTCGTGGATGTTTGTGGGGAGTGCGCAGGAAACGCCTGCTGTGACGCAGGGCGATTACGTGGCGCACGACTTTCATTTCCGCTCCGGCGAACAGCTGTCGGAGCTGAAGCTGCATTATCGAACTCTGGGGGCGCCGCATCGCGATGCGCAGGGGCGCGTGGACAACGCCGTGCTGATCCTGCACGGGACGGGCGGGACGGGCGCGCAGTTCCTGGCGCCGTACTTTGCGGGGGTGCTGTTCAGGCCGGGACAACTGCTGGATGCCACGAAATACTACATCGTTCTGCCGGACGATATTGGGCATGGTGGATCGTCGAAGCCCAGCGACAGGATGCATGCGCATTTTCCGCACTACGACTACGACGATATGGTGGCGGCCGAGCATCTGCTCGTGACGGATGCACTGCATGTGGATCATCTGCGGCTGGTGATGGGGACCTCGATGGGGTGCATGCACTCGTGGGTGTGGGGGGAGACGTATCCTGGGTTCGCCGATGCGCTGATGCCGCTGGCGTGCCTGCCGGTGCAGATTGCGGGACGCAATCGGATGATGCGGAAGATGGCGATGGATGCGATTACGGATGATCCGGCGTGGAATCACGGAGATTACACTGCGCAGCCGCCGGGAATGCGGACATCGATCGAGATGCTGCTGATCATGGGCTCGAGCCCGCTGCAGATGCAGGAGCAGTATCCGACCCAGGAACAGGCGGATGCCTATCTGAAGAGCTTCCTCGAGTCGCATTCCAAAACGACGGACGCGAATGATTTTCTGTATCAGTTCAACTCATCGCGGAACTACGATCCTTCGGCGAATCTGGAGAAGATTCAGGTGCCGGTGATGGCGGTGAACTCAGCGGATGACTTCATCAACCCGCCGGAGCTGGACATTATGCCGAAGATGATCCAGCGGGTGCCGAAGGGCAAGTTCGTGCTGCTTCCGATCACCGAGGAGACGCGCGGGCACGGCACGCACACGCGGGCGGCGATCTGGCAGCAGTATCTTGCGGAGCTGTTGCAGGAGTCGGCGCACTGATGTGAAGGGGCGGCTAAGCGGCGTTCTTCGTTCCCACCCTGATCGCCAAAACCGGGCGATCGAGGATGGGGCACCCGGAGAGTCGTGCACTGAAAGGGCGGAAGTGAACCGCCCTTCAGGGGCAGCGCGACGGATTTAGTTCACCGTGAGGGTGAATGTGGTGCTGGCGGTGATGCTGGAGGTCGTTGTATCCGTTCCAACAACTGTGACCGTGTAGGTGTTGGCAGCGACATCCGTGCTGGTGGAGCTGGTGGAATTCGTGGTGCTGCTGCCGGAGTTGCTGCCGCATCCGGCGGCGAAGCCCAGCAGCGCAATCAGGATCAGGCAGGTGAACAGCGTCCAGGCCTTCCGCGATTTTCTGAAGCCGACGCAGAGCAGGCCGGCGAAGGCCGCGGCGCCGATCGGAACGGTCTTCCCGAATGGCGAATCTTTGCGAGATGTGGCCACGCCTGCGTTGCCATGCGCTGCGAAGGAATGCGCGCCGGAGACACCGCTGCATGTGCTCTGCGAGGTGTAGAGGGCGAGCGTGGCGGTGCCTGTTGAGCTAGCGGGCACAGTCGTGTTGCCGATGGTGTAGCAGCCGTAAGTCAACAGCGAGCCGGTGGAGGTAACGGTGAAGGCTACGGTCCCGGCATAGGAATTCTGCGATCTAGCATTGACGATGGAGGTGGTCGAACTGCCGCTGGTGACGCTTGCATTCGCCGCAGTGAGAGCGAAGGAGCCACTGCCTGTGCCACCGCCTCCGCCGCCGCCCGAGGAGCCGGTCCAGGCAGTCATCAGGTTGTTGAAGTCGACGGAGCCGAGACCGGTGGCTTCGTCGTATCCGGCGCCAGCGGCATACTGCGCGGCTCCGGAAGACGAGCAGAACGAGCCACCTGCTGTGCACTGGTTGCCGCCGCTGGTGATGTCGTGGAAGGCGGATGCATAGGTGGACGAGTTGGAGGCGAGCGAATAGAGGTTCTCGTTGGCTACGCCGAGGCCGGTGGAGCTTTCCTTTTGCGCGACGATGGCCAGCATGGCGGCGAAGATCGGCGAGGCAAAGCTTGTGCCGCCGGCGATGGTCAGGTCCTGCGTGCTGGAATCGCGAAAGCCGGAGTTACAGCTGGCCTTTTGGCCGCTGCTCCAGGCAGTTGTATCGCTGGTGCAGAAGAGGTAGGGGGCATAGTTCGGAGAGGAGGCGAGGGAGACATCCGGAACCAGGCGGGAGTTGCCGGAGGGAATGCCGGGAACGCCGGTTTGCCAGGTGGGACGCGGAGTGAAACCGCTGGCACTAATGCCGCCGCCGTCAGCGGAGAGGGCGTATTGCGCGCCGTATTGCGTCCCGACCGAGGCGCTGTCGTCGTTCCAGGCCTGCTCGGGAATATAGGACAGCGCGGATCCAACGACGTCGCTTCCGCTGGCGGATTTCCAGTAGGTGGTATTGGTTGAGTCGACGTCGGCAGCGGGGAATTCCGTTCCGCCAACGCCCACGGCGTAAGCGCTGCTGGCCGGGTAATTGACGGCGAGCACTTCCATCGCGGCGGGGACGGTATTCGTGGTGGGGTAATAGCAGGCGGTTGAACCCTCGTCACCGGAGGCGGCGACAACGGTCTGCCCCTGGCTTGCGCCCTGCTCCATGACCCCTTCCCAGGCGGAGTAGGTGGAGGAGTCCAGGTCGGGTTCGCAGACGCCGTAGCTAATGTTGATGATGGGGGCGATCTTGTTGTCGATGGCGTACTGCAGCGCGTTGAAGACGCTGTCATTCTGGTTGTTGCCGACGTAGATGAAGTCGAGGGTAGCTCCGGGCGCGATGCCGTTTGCGTACTCGAGGTCGAGGTCCGACTCGGCTTCATCTCCGGAGAAAACGGCAGCGGCTCCGGTGTTGGGCACCAGGATCATGTTGGGAGCTTTGGAGGTAAGGCCATCGGCGGACTGAAAGGCCGCAATGTCGGAGGCTGAGACTTGCGTCTGACCGACCACGGCGATGGTCACGCCCGATCCGGTATAGCCGGCATTCCAGGCGGCGTTGATGTCGTAGATGGTGCCGATGTCCTGGGGGCTGAGGAAATGCGCGCCGGTCTGACCCGAAGTGAAGGACGGCTGGAGGGTGGCGGGCGATGGGCGAAACTGGGGGGCGGGGCGGAAGTCGTCGAGGTTGCCCACCGAGCGAACGATGCCGGTTAACGCGGACGGAATGGCGAGATCGGTGGCGTTCGCGAAGTGAGTCTCCGCGCCGAGCTGGTACCGGTGCAGTTCGGTCTGGAAGGCAGACTCCACCTGGCCTGCNNNAGGCCGAAGCGGCTGGCGTACTGGGCGGGAGTGAGCCACGCGTGATACGAGGGCGAGCCCGGGGTTTGCTGGGCCTGAACGAGCGCGTCGAGCTGCGCTTTCTGAGCCGCGGTGGGCTGAAACCAGAGGGTGATGCCCTCGATAGGCGTAGCCGCGTCGACCCGGCCGATGTCGCGAGCTGCGGCGATGCGGGGA
>PMAM01000257.1:12055-14814 GCA_003152595.1 Acidobacterium sp. | reverse complement strand
TTGCCGGCCGCGGAGCCGGCCAGGGAACGACGGCGGGGCTGCGGTGGCCTTTTGCGTCGACGGCGCGGACGCCGAAAATGACGTTGTCTTTCGACACCGGAATCGTGATGGCGTAGTGACCATCCGATGCTGAGAACTTTCCATCGGGGATCGATGTGAGCTTGTCGGCGAGGATGGAGCGGGTCCAGTCGGGTGCGGCGAGCGGCCGCCACACGATCTCAAACTTCGTGCCCGAGGGTGCGTCGGGTGCCTGGTCCCACACGATCTCGGTGTTGTTGAGCGCGATGGTGAACACGCGCGGCGGCGGCGGATACTGCACGCTGACGGGCGCCGGCGGCGCGCTGGCGAGCACGGCCATGGTCGCGGCGTTGAGGCGCGCGACGCGGGCAATGTAGTCGAAGTTGTCGTACTGGATCAGGTCTCCGTACTGGACGCCGTCTTCGTCGCGGACATTCTGGTGCTGGTGGTTGAAGTCCTCGCGCCACTCGGTGAAGCGGACGGCGGCGAAGCCGTCCTGGTTGAAGGAGGAGTGATCGCCGCCGCGGAGGAAGCGGTCGCGGCGGAACTCGAGCACGGGATCGAGGCTCGCAGCCGCAGGCGCGACCGTGTAGGTACGGCCGACGTCGGCAATCGCGCGCGAGAGCTCGCGGGAGGGCGAATCGCTCTCATAGCCAAGTGCCAGGATGCGCCGAATCTCCTCGGGCGGGGCGTTGGCGGGGACATTTTCGGAGAAGATGCGGACAGCATGCGGGTCCTGACCCTTGTCCCCGGGTGTACGATTGCCGCCGACGATGTCGTTGTTGAGGACGGCTTCGAGCTGCCAGCCTTCCTTCTTCGCGAGGTCGGCGAGGTGTTTGCTGCCGAGCAGGTCCTGTTCTTCGCCGGCGACGGCGACAAAGACCAGCGTGGCGGGGAGTTTGACTTTGGAGAGGACGCGGGCGCACTCCAGGCTGACCGCGGTGCCGCTGGCGTCGTCGTTGGCGCCGGGCGCTTCGCCGTGGGTGTCCTCGTTGGTGCTGTCACGGGAATCGTAGTGGCCGGTGACGAGGATCATGCGCGAGGCCTGCGTGGGATCGCTGCCGCGCAGGATGGCGTAAATGTTGTTCAGGGGCGTGGGCTGGGTCACGCGCGGATTGGGGCCGGTCAGCGGCGGCTGCATGAAGGAGTCACGATGGACTTCCAGACAGCCGTTGCACGAGGCGGAGATGGCTTTAAACTGCGACTCGATCCAGTCGGCGGCGGGCAGCACGCCGGTGTTGGGCGGGAGATCTTTGTCGAGACTGGAGAGCGTGCTGCGATTGTGGAACGAGACAAGGGTGGCAATCGTATGCTGAATCTGAGCGGGCGAGACCTGAGCGATGGCGTGGGCGATCGCCGGATCGGGAGGCATCGGCCGGATCGGAGCGCCGATGGCATCCAGATCGCGGCGGGCGGCATCGGGTGAAGAAGCGCGCGACTGCGCGTTGGCGGTGAGAACAGCGAAAGCGAGCAGAACCCAGGCGGAGAAGCGGAAAGCGATCATGACTATCGAGTATGCCTCAGAGCAGGAGAGTGGCGCACGTCCCTTGACGCGCGGGGCGATTCTCTTCAAAACTAGCGAAGGCGCCGCGGAATCGGACCGGAAGGCCACGATTGCGGAAGTGGCAACAACATTTTCCCTGTGAGCGGCGTCATTCTGATGGAACCAGGACTCGTTTTTTAAGCTGGATGGTTTTTTAGCTGGAGGGATTCATGCCAATATGCCCTGAATGCGAAACCGCTCTCGACTTCGACGAAGAAGAAGTCGAAGAAGGAGATGTGGTGGTGTGCGATGAGTGCGGGACCGAATACGAAGTCGTGGGCACCGATCCACTGGAGTTGAGCAAGGTGGAGGAGGGCTACGAGGACGAAGAAGAGCTGAGCGAAGAGGAAGAGGAATGAGGCGGGCCGTGCGCATCGATCTTCAGGTAAGGCTTTTTGCACCTGCGCGGCGATCGAAGATGCTGGCAGGATGCGTAGCGGCGGTGATGTTGCTGGCTGCACTGCCGGCAGTAGGACGTGCCCAGAATTTCGGGCTGAAGAACCTGCAGGGTAAGGTCTATGACGGGAGCGACGCTGCGATCAGCGGGGCGATCGTGTATCTGAAGAACTCCCGCAACAACGACGTGAAGACGTATCTCTCGGAGAAGGACGGGAACTACCGCTTCGCCGGGCTTTCGTCCGACACCGACTATACGGTCTGGGCGGCGTACCACGGCCAGAAGAGCGCGACAAAAACGCTGAGCTCGTTCGATACGCGGAAGCAGGTGTATATCGATCTGAAGATTAAGTAACCAATAGCCAATAGCCAGTAGCCAGTAACCAACAGCAAAACGCCACCCGGGTCGGGTGGCGTTTCTGGTTGGTGCGGAGTTTAAAGCTTACTTCTCGCGCTTCCAGTGGACCAGGTCGCCGAGGGTCGTGGTCGAACTGGAGACGGGCTGCTTGTAGGCTTCCACGTCGGCGCGGCTGGCTTCTTCGCCGCTGACCGCGCGGATGCTGAGCGCGACCTTCTTCTCTTCCGGGTTCATGCGGATGATTTTGAATTCTTGCTCGCTGCCCTGCTCCAGCTTGATGGGAGCGCCATGCGCATCGGTCGCTTCCGAGACGTGGCACAGGCCCTCGACTCCTTCGGCAATTTCGACAAAGGCGCCGAACTGCGCCGTTCTCAGCACCTTGCCCTTCACCACATCGCCCACGCGATGCTGCGCGAAGAAGGTCTCCCAGACATCGGGCTGGAG
>PMAM01000257.1:0-12002 GCA_003152595.1 Acidobacterium sp. | reverse complement strand
GCGCCGAAGTCGGTGAGATTGCGCACGCGGCCTTCGACCGTCGCCCCGGTCGGATACTTGTCCGCCAGATGCTCCCACGGATTCTCCAGCAGCTGCTTCATCCCGAGCGAGATGCGCCGGTCCGCCGGATTGACGGCCAGGATGACGGTCTCGACCTCATCGCCGGGCTTCACCAGCTTCGAGGGGTGCTTCATCCGCTTCGACCACGTCATCTCCGACACATGGACGAGGCCCTCGATGCCCTGCTCCAGCTCGACGAAGGCGCCGTAATCGGTGACGCTGAGCACGCGCCCTTTAACCCGCGCGCCGATGGGATAGCGCTCGGCGGCATCGAGCCACGGATCGGGCGTGAGCTGCTTGAAGCCGAGCGAGACGCGCTGCTTGTCTTTGTCGAACTTGAGAACCTTGACCTGGATCTCATCGCCGACGTTGACCAGATCGCGCGGATGCGTGAGTCGGCCCCAGGACATATCGGTGATGTGCAGCAGGCCGTCGATCCCACCCAGGTCGACGAAAGCGCCGTAGTCGGTGAGGTTCTTCACGGTGCCCGTCAGGATCACGCCCTCTTCGAGGTGCTCCAGGGTCTGCGAGCGGCGGACCGACTGCTCTTCCTCGAGGATCTCTTTGCGCGAGACGACGACGTTGCCGCGCTTCTTGTTCAGCTTGATAACGCGGACCTGAATGGGCTGACCGATCCAGGCGTCGAGATTGCGCACCGGGCGCAGCTCCAGTTGCGAGCCGGGCAGGAACGCCTTAATGCCGATGTCGACCGTGAGGCCACCCTTCACGCGACCCACCACCGTGCCGGTGATCGGCGTCTTTTCGTTGTGCGCCTTCTCCACCGTGTCCCACACGCGCAGCCGCTGGGCTTTTTCGTAGCCAAGCAGGTAGCCGCCTTCCGGCTCCTCGCGCTCGATCACGACGTCGACACTGTCGCCAGGCTTCAGCTTCGGCTGGCCGGTGTGGTCGACAACCTGTTCGATGGGAATGAGACCTTCGGACTTCATGCCGACGTCGACAACCACATGCTTGTCCGTCAGCTTGATGACCGTGCCGGTGACGATCGCGCTGTCGTCGAAGGCCTGCGCCGCGGCTTCGGCAGCCTGCTCGCGGTCGAAGGACTCCAGCGCAGCGGCGAAGTCTTCCATGCTCAGGTCAGGCTCTTCGTGCTGCTCAGGAGCCTCGGCAGCCAGTTCCGGCTGCGTGGCTTCGGACGCGATTTGCGGCCCGGCTTCGCCGGTCTCGGGGTTGGAGGTGGTTTCAGCCGTCGGTTCAGACTGCTCCGGCGGAGCTTCCAGCGTTGGCGTTTCCATTTCGGTGTTCAGAGGGTTGCTCTCGGTCGTTTCAGGATTGAGGACGTGTGCCATAGACAGTTCCGGGACTCATGCGGCGGTTCCCGGAATTCGCCCCGCAGCGATGGAATCCAGCAGGAACAGCGTGCCGGATTTCCGGGCTGCAGCTTTCTTCGCCGTCAGCGGGAGGGCGTGGGTCCCTGGCGCGGTTCTCGACGAAGTTCGGGGATCGTCCCGGCTGTCGAATCCGTATCCACGCGGAGTTACCCATCGGAGACGGTGCGCGTTGGGATCGCACATCGATCTCCTGACTGAAACCGCCGGCAGGACTGGAAGGAACAGGAGTGGCGACCGAAGGTGAGCGCAATGAATCCCGAGCGCGCAAACCCCCTGTAAAAACTATAGTGCCGCACTATGCACGTGTCAATTGAAGTCGCGTGAAATGAAGTGCAACGTGAGCGGAACTTTGGTTACGGAAGTAGCAAAAAGAGCTGTTGACTTTTGGTCAAAGAAAAAGGAGCGGACCAGGCCGCTCCTTCATAAGTTCCAGGAATGCAATCGGTTTATTCGTTCGCCGATGGAGGCGAAGCCTGAGGCTGACCCTGGGCGGGCGGCGGCGGTGCGGGCGCTGTGCCATCCGGCGGTGGCCCCTGCCGATGGTTGCGCCACATCTGGCCGTCGCGTCCTCCCGGACCGCCCGGACCGCCCGGACCGCGACGATCATCGCGCATCATTTTGCCGTCGTGGTGTTCCTCACGCATCGTTTTCAGCTTCTGCCACTGGTCAGGAGTGAGCGTCTTGCGAATATCGAACAGCATCCGCGCGTTGGCCTTCTCCAGCTCGGCGCGCGCCTGCGCCACCGCATCGATCTGCGACAGAATCTTCGCCTCATCGGGCTGATCGGCCTCGATCATCGGCTGCAGCAGGGTTTCCTGCTTGTCGAGGTTGGCGTGGAGATCGATCAGCTTGAGCCGATGCTGCAGAAAGATGTCGTCCATCTGCTTCTTCTGCTGATCGGTGATGTTCAGCTGCTGGGCCATCTGTGGGTTATCCCACCAGCGGCCGGAGTGCTCGGCGTGGAAGGCGCGTTCCATGGGCGGTCCCTGCATTCCGGGTCCCTGCGCGGGATCAGGCCCGCCGGGTCCAGGTGCCGGACCATCGAAGCTTTGCGCGAACGCAAACCCAGGAGCGAGCAGGCAAAGCAATGCAGCCATCAGAAAGCTATTCGTGCGTGACATTTTTCTTCTCCGAAACGGAATTGGTGGTGGCCGCCTGATCGCTCAGGTCGGCCAAAGGCCGCAGAGCGTCGGGCACATCTTCAGAAAGGTCGCTGTCGATCTGGTTCATCAGCACCGTATCGTCCACGCTGGCGCGCGCTTCCGCGGGGTTGGGCTGCGTAGGGCTGGCGATGGTGGAGGATCCGGTGGCGTGGTGATGGAAATGGCTGTACGCAGGCACAAGAACGCCGGCGGCGACGGCGGCGGCCAGGGCCGGCGCAAGAAGAAGCCGGAAATGGAACGCGCGCGAGGGGCGCGGCTCAGCCACGAAAGGGCGGGCGGCCTCGCGATCGGCCACGTGATGCATGGCGGAACGGTACAGCTCGAGAGCCTCGGCCAGATCGTGCACATCCTCGCGGCTCGAATTCGGTCCCGGGTTGGAAGCAGAATCTTTGCGGAATTTCATTTCGTTTCTCCGAGGCGCTCGCGAATCGCTGCAAGTGCCCGATACAAATGAGATTTCACCGTGCTCAGGTTCATCCCGATCGTCGTTGCGATTTCTTCCAGCTCCATCTCCTCGACAAAGCGCAGCACGAACACCGTTCGCTGATGCGCCGACAGGTCTTTCAGCGCGCGCCACACCTCGGCCACGCGATTGCGAGCCACAGCCACGCTCTCCGGAGAGCTGCGGCCGTCAGGAACCCAGTCGCTGATGTCCATCACATCGAGCGACGTGCCGCGGGTCTTCTGCCAGAAGAGCAGACTGCGGCTGCGCAGGTGATCGCGCATCAGGTTGACCGCGATGCGTGTCAACCAGGTGCTCAGGCTCGATTCCCCGCGGAACTGATGCCGTGCGCTCCAGGCTTTGAGAAAACACTCCTGGGTCAGCGCTTCAGCGGCGTCCCGGTCCGTGAGAGACGAGAGGAGAAAGCGCAGAATGCGCGGCCGGTACACGCGCACGACTTCGTCGAAGTCGGCGAGCTCCAGCATGGCCTGCTCCCGTTTCTCGATGGCGAGCTCGTTGCCGGCGATCTCTTCCATGCGACGAGATAGACGGGATTTCACGCGGCAAGTTTACAGAGAAATGCAGCAGCAGGTTACGGGTTGCAGGTTGCAGGTTGCGGAACCGAGCTTCGAGCCCTGCCCGTCAGCTTCCAGCTTCCTGTTCCCCGTAACCTGTCACCTGTAAACCTGAGCTCCGGCTCAGTCGCCGGGGACAGCGGAGGGAGGGGCGGTCAGGATGGGTTGGGTCAGCCAGGCCTCGGGGGGGTCGCCCCGGACGCAGTCTTTGCCGGAGAGCTTCGCTTCAGCAAGGGCCCGCTCCGCGTCGCGCAGCACCACCAGGGGGGAACGGCCGCGGCTGGCGGCAACGCCAATGCTGGCGGTCAGCGTGGTGGCGTCGTTGTCCGTAGAAAAGGGACGGCCCAGGATCTGCTGCCGGATGCGGCCGGCTAGCTGGAGGGCGTTTTCCAGCGTACAGCCGGGAAGCGCGATCAGGAACTCGTCTTCGCCGCAGCGGCCGATCAGGTCGTAGCTCCGCAACTGGCGGCGGAAGCGGCTGGCGACTTCAATCAGGATGCGGTCTCCCGTCTCATACCCGTAGTCGTGGTTGATGCGCGAGAAACTGTCGAGGTCGAGAAGCATGAGGCTGAGCGGCGTCTTTATCCGCTGCACCCGGTCCGTTTCCTGAAAGATAAGGCTGATGAGGGCTTCGCGGTTCCAGAGCCCCGTGAGGCCGTCGTGCGTCGCATGGTAGCGAAGTTCTGAAGACTGCTTCTGCACCCGGCTGGTCAGGGCCAGCACCCGTTCGGCCACCCGGATGCGGACGCGAAGATCCGAGGAATCGGACGCATCGGCGGGGAAGACCAGGAAGTCGTCCGCCCCGGACTGAAGCGCCGCGCGCACACGGTCGCCGTCACGGCGTTCGCTCAGCAGGATGTTCCAGGTGCGGCGCTGCTCCTGCCGGCGGCGAATCTCCCACACAACTTCGGCTGCCCCGGGCTCGGGCAGGTCCATATCAAGCAGCGCGATGGGGGGAGGCGTGGAGCTGTCAAGGCGAGCAAGGACTTCGGTGCCGGACCGGGCGAGGTCAATCTGGTAGTGCCAGGACTCCAGGGTGCTACCCAGAGTCTCAATCAGCCGGTCGTTCGCCGAGCCGAGCAGGACGATGGGACTGGTGCTGACGGTAATCGCGTTCGACGCCATCAATAACTCCGGAGTAAGCGTGCCTGACGCATCTATCGGCGCATCCAGCGGAAGGCTGCAGAAGCGGAGCGTATCTGACGGAAATCAGGGCACCTCGGCCTTTCCACTAAGTTCGGATACCGCACTAATGCCAGCTTCAATAGTTCGGGATAAGAACAGACCTTAGTAACTATTGGTCACATGAATTTTTGCGCATCATGACGCTTCCCGTGTGACGTTTGCGTGCCATAATGAGAGACGAAAGAGCTATCCACCAGCAACCCTCAGGGCCCGCACGTCGCGACTCTGGCGAGGAGAGAGCGATGAACCCTTCAGTCAAAACCACTCACGTCATCCCCAGACAGCTCCCCCCGGTGCGTCTGGCCGCGGTTTCGACTTTCCTGCGCTGCCCGTTTTGCATGTCGACCATCGGAGCCTACAGGACTCCTGCGGAACGGATCCGGCTGGAAGCGAAACACCTCTGCAACGACAGGGCAGTTGTCGGGATGCCCGCAGTTTCGATTCCCTTTAATTAGGATGGCCGAGCCCTCCCGGGCCACGGCGAAAGTGAAGTTCTGTGCCGGTCTTTGTGGACCCCGCAAGCCGCTTTTCGCCGGTATTGCGCACCCCCGCTGCACCTGAGCCGAGCCCCCTCCGCCTTGTTCCTGTTGTCACTCCACCAAAGTTGTAGCTGGCATCCTCCCAACCGCTGGCGGGGGTCGGGCATCGAAGTGCGCCAGATACCCAAAACCCTCGGGCCCCTGGGATCAACGAGCATCGACAGGAATATCTTCAGAACGAGGTTCGAACATGAAAGCACAATTTGCGTGGGCGGCCATGCTGGCTCTCGCCGTTGCGGCGGGAGCTCAGACGTCGACAGCGGCAACCGAATCGGGAAGCGCGGCCGCCCAGGCGGGACGGGCCTCGCCGTCAGCGGCGCAGGCGGCGAACGTCTCGGCGGAGCTGACGAAGAAGGTTGACAGCAAGGACGCGAAGGTCGGCGACCCGGTCTTCGCGAAGACCACCAGCGAGGCGCGCCTGGCCGATGGGACGAAAGTCCCCAAAGGATCGAAGCTGGTAGGACGCGTGACCGACGTGCAGGCGAAATCGAAAGAGAACCACGACGCGCATGTGGCGTTCTGCTTCGATCGTGCCGTGCTCAGGGATGGACGCGAGTTGCCGGTGAACGCGAGGGTCCGCACCCTTGCCGCGCCCGTAGAAGCGCCTCCGCCAGGCGGATCGGATGATCTGATGGCGGGCCGCGGTGTTCAGGCCGCCGGCGGTGGCATGGCCGCGGGGGGCGGCGGTGGACTGGCGGGCAATGGACCTGGGGGCGGGGTGCACACTGCGGCAGGCCTGGCTGGCAGTGCGACAGCGGTTGCGGGCAGCGGGACGCACGCTGCCGGTTCGGGCATCGATGGGACGGTGAACGGAGCGGCGTCCGAAAACGGTGCCTTGGGAACCGGTGCTCGCGGAGTCGGTGGCGCAGCCCTCAACAGCGCCGCTGGACTGGGCGGCGGTGTGAGCGGCGGCGCGGCGATGCCCGTTGGGAATCTCTCCGGCGTAACCTTTGCCACCGTGAACCTGGCGGCGGATGCGGGGACCGGTGGAGTCAGCGCCGCCGGCGGCGCATCCACAGCGACCCTGGTGACCGGACACAACCGCAACGTGAGCCTCTACACCGGATCGCAGATGACCATGAGCGTAGCTCCGCGGTAGATTTTCACCCCACCGAAAGAGAAGTTCAACTGGACAGGCCCTGTTACGCTACGGCGTGGCAGGGCCACTTTGTTGGCTTGCGGGAGATTTCCTTTGAAAGTACACGGCGCGAAGCGCTTTCCGCGGCTGTATCCGATTCTGGATGCGGAGCTCGTGCTGCGCGAGGTGGTTGACGATCGAGTAAGGCGCCAGGCCTTGCTGCGGCGCGTTGTGGCGGAGCTGGCAGACGCCGGCGTGGAGATCCTGCAGTATCGCAACAAGCAAGATGCCGACGAAACCGTAGCCGAAGACGCGCGCGTGATCCGCGAGGCTGCGGGCGGAATGAAGCTGATCCTGAACGATCGCGTAGCGCTGGCAGCGCGTATCGGCTGGGATGGTGTGCACGTCGGCCAGGAGGATTTGCCGGCCCGCGAAGCGCGGAAGCTGGTGGGGCCAGCAGCATGGGTCGGGCTATCAACCCACAACGAGACCCAGCTGCGCGCGGCGAACCTGGAGCCGGTGGATTACATTGCCATCGGGCCGGTGTTCGCGACGGCCAGCAAGGCGAATCCCGACCCGGTGATCGGACTGGAAGGCGTGCGGCGCGCGCTCTCTCTCACTAACAAGCCCCTGGTCGCCATCGGCGGGATTACCGCGGAGACGGCGGCAGCCGTGATCGAAGCTGGCGCGGATGCGGTCGCCGTCATTGCGGCGATTTTTGCGCCCGGCCTCAACGCAGGCCAATCGGCAAGAGACTTTCTCACAATTTTCAAGTAGAACTGTAGGACACGTGAGTTCCCCATCCGTCACGTCCGCACCCTCTCAGGAAAGACAAGCNNCTGGTGGCGAGCCTTGGCCTCTTCAGCGCCACGGCCATCGTCGTTGGATCGATGATCGGGTCGGGGATCTTTCTCGTTCCCGCCGACATCAGCCGCAGCACCGGATCGCCCGCCCTGCTGATCGGCGCATGGCTGGTGACCGCCGTGATGACCATCATCGGCGCGCTCAGCTACGGCGAGCTGGCGGCGATGATGCCGGGCGCGGGCGGCCAGTACATCTATCTGCGCGAGGCGCTGGGCAGGATCTGGGGATTCCTCTTCGGCTGGACGCTCTTCCTCGTCATCCAGACGGGGACGATCGCNNAACTGGGTCTGGCACATCGGGCGCGTTCCGGCATGGAAGGTCGGGCCGATGGTGCTCGGCAACATGGACATCGGCCTCTCGACGGCGAATCTGGCAGGCATCGTGATTATCCTGCTGCTCGCGGTGGTGAATGTCTTCGGCGTGAAGCTGGGCGCTCTCATTCAGAACATCTTTACGACGGCGAAGACGGCAGCGCTTCTTGGCCTGGTGGTCCTGGGTGTGCTGTTCGGCCGCAACATCGCGGCGATGCACGCGAACTTTGGCTCAAATTTCTGGGCGGGCTGGCACGATCTCCACGCGGTGCAGGTAGGCGTGGGCGGGCCGATCGCGATGGTGGGTCTGCTGACCGTGCTCGCGGTCGTGCAGACGGGCTCGCTGTTCTCGGCCGATGCCTGGAATAATGTCACCTACACGGCCGGCGAGGTGAAGAATCCGAAGCGGAATCTGCCCCTGTCGCTGGCGCTGGGAACCTCGCTGGTGCTCGGGCTCTATATCCTGGCGAACTTCGTCTATCTGATGGCGCTGCCGCTGCACGGCGATCCGCACGGGACCACGATTGCGGCGCGCGGCATCCAGTACGCGTCGGAGGATCGCGTGGCGACGGCGGCGCTCCAGCAGATCTTCTCGCACGCGGGCGCGTACCTGATGGCGGGCGCGATTCTGATTTCGACCTTCGGCTGTGCGAACGGATTAACCCTGGCCGGGGCGCGCGTCTACTATGCGATGAGCCGCGACGGGCTGTTCTTCAAAGCGGCGGGCAACCTGCACCCGAAGTGGCACACCCCCGTGGCGGCGCTGATCGTGCAGGCGCTGTGGACCTGCGTGCTCTGCATCTCCGGCTCCTACAGCCAGCTACTCGACTACATCATCTGCACAGAGCTGATCTTCTACATCCTCACCATCGCATGCCTGTTTGTGCTGCGGCGCAAGCGACCCAACGCGGAGCGGCCCTACCGCGCGATCGGGTATCCGGTCCTGCCGGCGATCTATATAGTGATGGCGGCCTGGATTTGTATCGTATTATTGCGCTACAAACCCCAGTACACATGGCCGGGCCTGGTGATCGTTCTGCTCGGCGTGCCGGTCTTCTTGATCTGGTCCCGCAACTCTGCCCGACGAGAAAGCGCACCCGAACCTATTTCTGGAGGAACAGCCGAGAATGGCTAACCTTTTCGCAACCAAGTCGCTCTCCGTCATCCGGCAGGAGGCCGCCGAAGAGGGCGATCACACGCTCAAGCGTTCGCTGGGCGCGACGAACCTGATCACGCTGGGCATCGGCGCGATCATCGGCGCGGGCATCTTCGTGCTCACCGGAACGGCGGCGGCGCAGTTCGCGGGTCCGGCGATTGTGCTGTCGTTTGTCGTTGCGGGCATCGGGTGCGTTTTTGCCGGGCTGTGCTACGCCGAGTTTGCCTCCATGATTCCCATCGCGGGCAGCGCGTACACCTATGGCTACACGACTCTGGGCGAGCTGACGGCGTGGATCATCGGCTGGGCGCTGTGCCTCGAATACGCATTCGGCGCGGCCACTGTCGCCGTGGGCTGGAGCGGCTACGTCAGCAGCCTCCTCGGATATTTCGGCATCCGCATGCCGTTCAATCCAACGCCGTCGGTGGCGCTGACTCTGTTCGGCCATCCGTTTGCGGCGAAGGTGGACATCTTCGCGCTGTGCGCCATTATCGTGGTCACGACGATCCTGGTGATCGGCGTCAAGGAGTCGGCGAACTTCAACAGCGCGGCGGTCATGATCAAAGTCTCGGTGGTGCTGTTCTTCATCGGCATCGCGACAATCTTCGCCTTCACGCACTGGTCGCACATGATGGCCAACTGGCATCCCTTCATTCCCCCCAATCGGGGTGGCTTTGGGCAGTTCGGCTGGTCGGGGATCATGCGCGGCGGCAGCGTGGTGTTCTTCGCGTATATCGGCTTCGACGCCGTGTCCACGGCGGCGCAGGAGGCGCGCAATCCGCAGAAGGATCTGCCCTTCGGCATCCTCGGATCGCTGATCATCTGCACAGTGCTGTACATCATCGTGAGCGCGCTGCTGACCGGCATTAAGCCCTACGGCACCCTCAACACAGCTTCGCCGGTTGCCGACGGCGCGGCGGCCATCGGAGCCACCTGGGGTGTCGTTCTCATCGATCTCGGCGCNNAGCATTCATCCGCGCTTCCGCACGCCGTGGCTGGTCACCATGGCGACCGGCGTGCTCGTGGCGTTCCTCGCGGCCTTCTTCAATATTTCGTTCCTCGGCGAGCTGGTGAGCCTGGGCACGCTGCTGGCCTTCACCATCGTCTGCCTGGGCGTGTGGGTGATGCGGAAAAAACAGCCCGACGTGCCGCGGCCGTTCCGCACGCCCTGGGTCCCCTTTGTGCCGATCGCAGGCATGATCATCTCGCTGGCGCTGATGGTTTCGTCGGATACGCCGGCGAAGATCGGGTTCTTCAGCTGGCTAATCGTCGGGCTCCTGATCTACTTCGGCTACTCGGTGCGGCACAGCAAGGTGCAATCGATGGGCGCCGAAGTGACGGAGACGCGGTAAATCCTGGGGTGACGCGGTCCTGGATATACTTCGCCAGTGGACTACCTGTGGACACCCTGGCGTTACACCTACGTCACCGAGGGCGATAAGAAGAAACGCGCGGGCATTCCAGACGAGCTGAGCGCCTGGCCCGGGGACCTGGGCTGCATCTTCTGCAACATGATCGCCGCGGTGGATTTCGCCGTGGACCACGGCACCGGGGATCGCGAAACGGTTCGGCGCGAGGCGGAGCGCGCTGCGGGCATCGTACTGCGCGCCGAGCGGAATTTCATCTGCGTGAACCGCTTTCCCTATACCTCGGGACACATCATGGTGGTGCCCTACGAGCACCAGGCATCGCTCGCCCGCCTGCCCCAGGCGACCGCCCGGGAGATGATGGACCTTGCGCAGCGTTCGGAGCAGGCACTCACGGAGCTGTATCATCCCGATGGGTTTAACTTTGGGCTGAATCTGGGCAAGTCGGCGGGCGCGGGCGTGGCGGGACACGTGCATCTGCACGCGCTGCCGCGCTGGACTGGCGACACGAATTTTCTGACGGTAGTGGCAGAGACGCGGATCCTGCCCGAGGATTTCCACGTGACCTGGGAGCGCGTGCGGGCCGCGCTGGGCAACCTCTGATTAGCTCCCGCTTTGAAGGGGCACGGCTGAACAGCTTGCGGAAAAAGTATCCGCGAAGGGACTGGCGGCACACGGCAGGACCTGGTAAGAAGGAAGCATGCGAGGCGACGACGAACAGCAGGGAGCGGTGTTCAGCTACATCGGACTGGAAGAGCGGGTGCCGAAGGATCATCCGCTGCGTGCGATTCGGGCGATGACGGACGAGGCGCTGCGGACCCTGGACCAGGAGTTCGAGGCGCTGTACGCGCGGGGCGGGCGGCCGTCGATTGCGCCGGAGAAGCTGCTGCGGGCGCAGTTGCTGCAGGTTTTGTACTCGGTGCGCTCGGAGCGGCAGCTGATGGAGCAGCTGGACTACAACCTGCTGTTCCGCTGGTTCGTGGGGCTGAACATGGACGACGAGGTGTGGGACGTGACCGTGTTCACGAAGAACCGGGAGCGGCTGATGGGGGGGGGAATCTCGGAGTTGCTGCTGCTGGCGGTGGTGGAGCAGGCGCGCTCGAGGAATCTGCTGAGCGAGGAACACTTCACGGTGGACGGGACGCTGCTCCAGGCGTGGGCCAGCCGGCGCAGCTTCCGCCAGAAGCAGGATCCGCCCAGCCGGGGCACGGGCGCGCGTGGACGCAAACTGCTGCGCGACACGCACGAGTCGACCACCGACCCGGAAGCGCGGCTGTACAAAAAGTGCGGCGCGGCGGCGGCGGTGCCGAGTTATCCGGGTCATGTGCTGACGGAAAACCGCAACGGTCTGATCGTGGGCGCAACCGTGACCCAGTCCGGCACGACGGCGGAACGTGAAGCGGCGCTGGCGCTGCTGGACCATGCGAAGCGAGGCGCCACCAGCACGCTGGGCGCGGACAAAAGTTATCAGCGGGAGGAGTTCATCGACGGGTTGCGGGCGCGACGGATCGCTCCGCACGTGGCCGAACACGAGCCGAGCCCGCACTGGCCCAACTGGCTGCGCGAGGAGGAGCGCAGCGATCCGGATTTTTCCATCAGCCAGAGAAAACGGAAGCTGGTGGAGAAGGTGTTCGGCTGGGCGAAACAGGATCGCATACGGCAGGTGAAGCTGCGGGGCCGGGCCAGGGTCGACTGGCTGTTTCAACTGGTGGCGGCCGCGCACAACCTGCTGCGCATGCAAAAACTGATTCCGGCGCAGTAGTGCCGGGGAGAAGTGTCTCTGGGGGCCGCAAAATGGGCCTTCAGAGGTGAAACAACAACAGCGGCACAGAAGTTGGACAGCAGGAAAAACCGCAACCACGAGAGAGCAGCCCGGAGTAAGTCAATTTTTCCGCAAGCTGTGAAACCGTGCC
>PMAM01000234.1 GCA_003152595.1 Acidobacterium sp. | reverse complement strand
CTGCTGGCGCGGGCGCGCGTGGCAGTGTATCCGGTGGACGCGGGCGGGCTGATGAATCTGCAGAACACCAACATTGCCAATGTGACCGCACCGACCGAGCAGGGCATGGTGGCAGATCTGCAGACGGCGGAGGGTGAGGCCGCGCAGAACGACATTACGATTCCGCAGCAGTGGGGGAGCGAACAGGCCGCAATGAAGGACCTGGCCCGGGCCACCGGCGGCGAGGCGTTTGTGAACACGAACGACGTGGGACGAGCGGTGGAGAAGGCGATCTCCGACGGGGCGAACTACTACACGCTGGGCTATGCGCCGGAAGACGCGAAGGACAACGGAGCTTATCACGCGATCCTGGTGCGGCTGGTCGAGGGAAAGTACGAGCTGGCGTACCGGCATGGGTACTACGCCGCGGATCCGAACCAGGCGGGGCAGCTGAATGCGGGCCCGAACGCGATGACGGGAGCGATGGAGCCGGGGGTTCCACCTTTGTCTCAGGTGATCTTCGAGGCGCGGGTGCTGCCTGCAGAGGATCCTGCACTGCACGGGCTGCAGCCGACGCCGGGAGCGGTGGGAAAACCGGCCGCGCCGCTGAAGGGTCCGGTGACGCGGTATTTCGTGGACTACTCCATCGACCCGCATCAGCTCGCGCTGAAAGATTTGCCGGATGGGCGGCAGCAGGCGGAACTGGAGATCACGCAGGAACTGTACGATGGGGCGGGCCAACGTGTGAACTCGACGGATGCGGGCCTGGAAGTGACGCTGACCGCGGCGCAGATGGCCGTCGATCTGAAGAGCGGCGTGCGGGTGCGGCAGGAGATCGACGTGCCGGGGGAAGATGTTTCGCTGCGGCTGGGGGTGCGTGATGCATCGAGCGGACGGATTGGGACTGTGGAAGTGCCGGTGAATAGGGAATAGGGAGCTGAAGAGTTTAAAGTTTAGGGGTTAGAGTTTAGGCGGCGTTTGCATGAATAAGGTCGTGACGGGGTTGTTGCTGGGGACAGCCATGATGGCGGGCGGAGTGCGGGCGGATGGCCAGGCGAGGCCGATTCCGGTGATGCTGCTCGATGGAGAGAGCGCGGGGCTGTATCACAACTGGCGGCTGACGACGCCGGTGCTGAAGAAGGAGCTGGAGGAGACGGGGCTGTTTGCGGTGACGGTGGTGACAGCGCCGGATTCGAAGACGGGAGATCTGAGCGCATTCAAGCCGGAGTTCGCACAGTACAAAGTAGTGGTGTTGAACTACGATGCGCCGGACTGGCCCGAGGCGCTGAAGACGCAGTTTGAGGAGTACGTGCGGAATGGTGGCGGCTTAGTGGTGATTCATGCGACGGACAACGCGTTTCCGCACTGGGCTGCGTTCAACGAGATGATCGGGATTGGCGGATGGCGCGGGCGCGACGAGAGCGCGGGGCCGCTGTGGTATTTCGACAGCGGCAAGCTGGTCGAGGACACGACGACGCCGGGAACGGCGGGACATCACGGGGCGCGGCTGCCGTTCCAGGTGGTGACGCGCGCGCCGGCGAATCCGATCATGAAGGGGCTGCCGCCGGTGTGGATGCACGCGGCCGATGAGTTGTACGGAACGCTGCGTGGACCGGGGAAGAATATGACGGTGCTGGCGACAGCGTATTCCGATCCGAAGAACAAGGGCACAGGGCACGATGAGCCGATGGCGATGGTGCTGTCGTATGGCAAGGGGCGCGTGTTTCATACGCCGATGGGGCACGATGTTGCGGCGCTGAGCTGCGTGGGGCTGATGACGCTGCTCGAGCGGGGCACGGAGTGGGCGGCGACGGGACGCGTGACGCAGAAGGTGCCGCGCGACTTTCCGGGGGCTGCGACGACGAGCATGAGGGTGGATATTGAGGCGATGGACCCGGCGTTTCTGAACGGGGCGTCGGACCCGGTCCGAGATACGTCTGCGAGCCATTAGCCGCCGATCGGGGACGGTGCGCGCGAACAGCAGGCAAGAGCAGCGGGTTCGCGGATGAGTCAGGCTTTGTTGCCTGGGCGGCCCAGGTTGAGACGGTACTCGGTCAAGATGCGCTGCATGGCGCCGCTGAGCCCGGCGAGGGGATCTGCGCCCGCGCGCAGCCTGGATTCGGCCGCCACGGCGCAACTGACGCGAGCGCCGGTATTGATATAGAAGGTGACGTCTCCGAGGGAGGGGAGGGGGCTGGCGTCGGTTCGTTCGAAGTGGCATCGCAGGCTGGTGGCCAGGGCGATGGCGTGGAGGGCAGCTTCGCGGATCGCGGGGGCTTTTTCGCTGCCGCCGAAGTAGCCGCCGCCGGTGCTGAGGTACAGGCTGGCTGAGCCGTCGGCAGCAGCGACGACGGTGACGGTGCCTTTGTCCGCGTGCCAGTCCATGAGGACGACGTGCACTCCGCCGTGCGCGACGTTGGGCAGCTGAGCCTCGAGCGCGAGGCGCCGCATCTGCGAATAGACTGCGGGATCGGCCTTTTGAGCCCGCTGCGCTGCTGAGGTGCCTGCACCGGGCGCACGAATTTTTTCGGGGCTCCTCTCCATAGTTCCACACTGTACTCGGATTAAGCCCTGTTGCGCTGTGGCGACGGATACGCTCTGCGAGGCATTTACGAGTTTGTAATCCGTGGATTTAGGATTAGTAATCAGGTTTTCGGGGAATGAAGTAAATCTCTCGCCGTTCTGGCCGACTGAGAAGATGAGAAAGCCGTTCCGATGGCAGGCCGATGCGGATCGCTGTCGTCTCCGACATTCACGGCAACTGGACCGCTCTTGAGGCGGTGGTCGGGGATTTGCGCACGATGGCGCCGGATGTGGTTCTGCACGGAGGCGACCTGGCGGACAGCGGATCGAGTCCGGTGGAGGTGGTCGACTGCGTGCGCGATCTTGGATGGCGCGGCGTGCTGGGAAACACGGACGAGATGCTGATTCGCCCTGAGTCGCTGGAGAGGTTCGCGAGCCAGTCGAAGGCTCCGCCAGCGCTTTGGGAGCGGGTCCGCGAGATTGCCTCGGCGGCGCGCGCAGCGCTGGGCGAGGAGCGTCTGGAGTGGATGCGACGGCTTCCACTTGCTGTGACGCTGCCGGGGATCGCGCTGGTGCATGCGCAGCCGGGAGATTGCTGGCGCGCGCCGGCAGCGGATGCTGCGGATGCGGAACTGGAGAAGATTTATGGACCACTGGGAGCGCCTGTGGTGGCGTATGGTCACACCCATCTGCCGTCGATTCGGCGGCTGGCGGGGACGGGTCGGATCGTCGTGAACACGGGCAGCGTTGGGCTACCGTACGATGGCGATCCGCGCGCTAGCTATTTGCTGTTGGACGACGGGGAGGCTTCGATCCGTCGCGTTGCGTATGACGTGGAGCGGGAGCTGCAGCGACTGGGGGCATGCGGGCTGCCGGGCGCGGAGTGGACGGCGAGGACGCTGAGGGCGAGCGCGCCGACGTTGCCGTGAGTCTCCGCGCAACGCGCGACGTTGGGTGCGGTTCAGGGCGATCCCGCGAGGGCGATCAGGGCAGCTTTGCTGCGGCGGCCACGGGATTCCAGTGGTCGCGCCCGGCCAGGAATGCGTTGGGTTCGAAGTGCCGGGCTTCTCTTGCTGTGAGCTGGCGCGCCCAGCTTGCGCGCGCCGATGTGGCTGTGCCGGGGCCGGTGTTGGCGAACTCGGCGAACCACGCGGTCTTTTCGTTGGCTTCTTTGCCCCAGTTGTTCCAGCCCTCGGGGCGAATCTCAGCGGGCAGCTCGGTGCGCATGAAGACGACGCGCGCGAACGGGCGCCAGGGACGGCCGAGGAAGATGCCGGTGTGTTTGCCTTCGGGGCCGCCGTTGTCCTGCGATCCGGTTGTCACCTTGCTGTCGACGATCACGTAGCCGGTGGGCTGATCCGGCGAGGTTCTGGACTGCGCGGTGAGATAGCCGGGGCCGCTGGCGTGGATCTCGGAGTGATCGAAAACGGCGGCGGCGTTGCCGAAGATGAAATCGATGGCGCCCTCGATGTACGAGTCGACGTAGTACTGACGGCCGTAGTCGGCGAAGAGCGTGTCCTGATAGCCGAGGAAGCGGCAGTGTTTGAAGACGGCGCGGTCGGCGCGCACGACGATCGCTACGGCCTGGCCTGTGTTGCCGGCGGAATTCTCAAAGGTGAGGTTGTCGGCCTCGAAGCCGGCGCCGTTGACTTCGACGGTTTCGGTGAAGAAGGTACCGCCGGCCTGCTTCGCGTTGAGGCTGTTCGTAATGACGACGTCTTCGGGACCGTGGCCCATGCCGATGAGGGTGATGTTCGTGTGGTTCTGCGTGATGTTGAGGCGCTCGTGGTAGGTGCCGGGCGCGATTTCGATGAACACTCGTCCGTCGGGGCCGGCGAACGGGTGATGGTCGAGGGCCATCTGGATGGTGGGAAAGGCGGTCGTGCCTTCGATGCCGGTCTTGACATCGGACGAGACGCGGACGTGGACGTCCTGCGCGTGGAGGGCGATGCAGAGGAGGAAGGGGAGCAGACGAGTGAGGCGCATCGGTTCCCAGTGTGCCGCGATGCGACGGGAAAAGCTACTCTGGTGGAGGGTTCGGATGGGAGGAGAAGATTTGCGGATGAAGACTGCTGGAATTTTGCTGGCCGCTTTGATGGTGGGATGGGGTTCGTGCGCGTTGAGGGCGCAGACGCTGAGCGATGGCAGCGGCGCTTACGCGACGGGGAAATATCGGAATCTTTTTAAAGAGGACGGCCACTCGGAGAAGGAGATTCACGCGAAGATCGAGGCCGCGTACCAGCAACTCTTCCATGGCGATCCGCAGACGCAGTCGGTGGTGTTTGCCGCGGGCTCGAATGCTAACGGCCCGCTGATGTACCTGACCGACTGGAACAACAAGGATGTGCGGACGGAGGGGATGTCGTACGGGATGATGATCACGGTGGAGCTGAACAAGAAGGCGGAGTTCGACGCGCTGTGGAACTGGGCGATGACCTATATGTACATCAGCGATCCGAAGGCGCCGAGCTACGAGTATTTCGCCTGGTCGTGCAAACCCGACGGCACGCACAACTCGGAAGGTGCGGCGCCGGACGGCGAGTCATACTTTGCGATGGCGCTGCTGTTCGCGGCCAATCGCTGGCCGGGTGGCAAGGGCATTTACGACTATCGCGCCGAGGCGCTGAAGCTGCTGCACGCGATGGTGCATCGCGAGGTGATCACGGCGCCGGGACCGCGCGGGCCGCACAGTGTGGGCGCGGAGATGAACCAGGATCCGCCGATGGTGAAGTTTGTGCCGGAGGAGATGCCGCACCCGTTCACCGATCCGTCGTATCACTTGCCGGCGTTTTATGAATTGTGGGCGTGGTGGGGTCCGCCGGAGGATCGCGACTTTTGGGAGCGGGCCGCCGAGGCGAGCCGCGCATTCTTTCCCAAGGTGGCGAATCCCGAGACCGGTCTTGCGCCGGATATGGCGAATTTTGATGGCAGTCCCATGCAGGGGCCCTTCGCGCGGCGCGCGGTGTTCGGGTACGACGCATGGCGGACGGCGAGCAACTGGAGCGTGGACTGGTCGTGGTGGCGCAAGGCTCCGGCGGAGCAGACGCTCAGCGATCACATCCAGAAATTTTCCGAGTCACAGGGGATGGATACGTATGGCCCGATGTTTACGCTCGAAGGCCAGCCTGAAAAGCCGAATCCGCGGGTTACGCATGAGAAGCATCCGGAGGGGCTGGTGGGCACGAATGCGGTCGCGGGGCTCGCGGCGACAGACAGGGAGCGGGCGCGGCTGTTTACCGAGGCGCTGTGGAACACGAAGATTCCGTCGGGGCAGAGCCGCTATTACGACGGCATGCTGTACCTGATGAGCCTGATGCATCTGAGCGGGGAGTTCCGGATCATCGCGCCAAAGAAGTAAGCGAGAGATCAGAAGAATAGCTCGACGGGGACCGAGAAGCGCTCGCTGAGCCGGCGAATATGCTCCTTGCTCAGTTCCCGCTTGCCACTCAGGACCTCTGAGGCGACGCTTGGCGTTCCGAAAACGTCGAGAAGGTCCTTCTGGCGCAGATGGTGCTGATCCATGAGGAAGCGAAGGGCCTCGAGGGGCGAGGTTCTGGGCAGTTGATACTGGCGCTCCTCGAAGTCTTCGATCAGCAGCGTGAGCAGGTCGGCCAGTTCCTTTTCGGCGCGCGTCAGGGAGGTATGCCTCCGGTCAAGATCCTCGAGAAGGCGTGTGAAGTGCTCGTTTTCCGCCCGGGTACGGATGACCCTGGGCGGGTGCTTCGCCAGCAACGCTGGATAGGCGGGGATGGCTCGCGCGCTCATTTCTTCCACTTT
>PMAM01000309.1 GCA_003152595.1 Acidobacterium sp. | reverse complement strand
GCGGAGAAGGTGCGCGTGAGGCGGAGCGCGGGGAAGGCTGCTCGCAACGCGCACTGACGGGGACGCGCGGGTCGTGAAGAAAACTCAACCGGCTGTGCCGCGCGCATGTAGCATTTTCACAGTGTTTCCAGCTATGTCCACGCTGCGGGTTGCGGGTGCGATGTGTGCCGCGTTGATGGCGCTTGCCGGCATTCCGGCGCAGGCGCTCGATGCGCACACGGCTTTGGCGCAATACGGCTACCAGTCGTGGCAAACCGACACGGGGCTTCCGCAGAACACCGTGCACGCGATTGTGCAGGGGCGCGGAGGGTTTCTGTGGATCGCCACGGAAGGCGGGCTGGTGCGCTTCGATGGTGTGGACTTCAGGACCTATACGCGGGCGAACACGCCGGGGCTGCCGAGCGATCTGATCGACGATCTGATGGAGGATCGAGCGGGCGGACTCTGGATCAGCACGTCCGGCGGGCTCGCGCGGATGCAGGGGGACAAGATTGAGGCGTTCGGACCGGAGAAGGGGATTCCGGCGACGCAGGTGTGGCGGACGTTTCAGGACAGGAGCGGACGCGTGTGGGCGCTGACGGCGTCGGGATTGTTTCAGATCGAGGGGGATCACGCGGAGCGCGTGGGGCTGGACGCGGCGCTGACGGAGAACAGCCGGATGGTCGAAGGTCCCGACGGAGCGCTCTGGCTGGGGACGGCGGATGGGTTGGTACGGGCTGGTGCGGATGGGAGCTTCCGCACAACGGGCGCTGTTGGAGAGGTGCTGGCATTGGCAATGGATGGCAAGGGCACCGCATGGGCGGGAATGCGGTCCGGCCTGGAGGCGTGTGCGGCGTCGGGTTGCAGGAGTGTGGAGTTGCCGGGATTGCCGGCTGGCGGGGTGGTGAATGCACTGGTCATCGACAGAACGGGGCGATTATGGATTGCCACGGATCAGGGCGTGTTCTCTCTGAACTCGCTCGAACAGAAACGGTGGAACGGATATCCGGCCACGGACAACGCGAACTTCCTGTTTTGCGATCGCGAGGGTGCGGTTTGGGCCGGTACTCCCAACGGACTGGTGCGGTTCACAGGCTATGGCGAATCGGGTGTGGAGGCATGGCGGTGGGGCCACGATGTTTATCTGAGTGCGGCGGAGGATCGCGAAGGCGATTTGTGGCTGGGGACCGAGTCAGGCGGACTGGGGGTGTTACGGGACCGGAAGTTTTCAGCGCTGACCGCCGAGGATGGGATGACCGATGAATACGTGCTGGCGCTGGCGCAGGCGCCCAATGGGCATGTGGGCGTGGGCACGAAAGGTGGCGGGCTGAATGTGTTTCGCGAAGGGAAGTTTCACGTGCTGACGACGGCGCAAGGGTTAAGCAGCAATGTGGTGTTTGCAGTGGCTGCGGCCGCGACTGGCGACGTGTGGGTGGGAACGCCGGATGGGCTGGATCTGCTCCACAACGGGCAGATGGCACGGGCATTCACAACGGCGGACGGGTTGGCCGACGACTTCGTGCGATCGCTGTACGTGGCCGGCCGCGGCGCGCTTTGGATCGGGACGAGGCATGGGCTTTCGCGTTATGAGAACGGGCAGTTCACAACGTGGACGGCGCTGGATGGGCTGGGCAGCGATCTGGTCGGCGCGATGGTCGAGAGCCGCGACGGATCTCTGTGGATTGGGACGCTCGGCGGGCTGAGCCATTTTCGCGAGGGCAAGTTTACGAATCTGACGACAAAGGATGGGCTCTCCAGCAACGTAGTGACAGCTCTGCACGAAGATGCCGATGGGACGCTGTGGATCGGGACCAACGATGGCGGGCTGAACCGATGGCGGAACGGGAAGATCGTTCATGTCGCATCGCCGCAGCTTCCCGCGCGGGTGATTGGCATCCTCGAGGACGGCAGCGGGAATTTGTGGATCAGCTCGAACAGCGGTATTTATCGCGTGAGCCGCGACGGGCTGAACCGGATGGCGGACGGAGGCGCGCCGGCGCAGGCGATGCGGTTTGGTGTGGCGGACGGGATGCGCATCAGCGAGTGCTCCAGCGGCGGGCACCCGGCAGCGCTGCGGCTGAACGATGGCAGCTTATGGTTTGCGACGCTGAAGGGCATCGCGCGCGTCGATCCGGAGCACATGCCGATGAACAGCGTGACGCCGCAGGTGGCTATTGAACAGGTCAGCGTGGACGATGTGCCGCAATCTGCGATCACGGGCCTGATGGTGCCGCCTGGGCACAGTCATTACGAGTTCGACTATGCGGGGTTGAGTTTTGTCGCGCCGCAGAAGGTCGAGTACCGGTATCAGCTGGTGGGATTCGATCGCGACTGGGTGGATGCGGGGACGCGGCGCGTGGCGTACTACACGAACTTGCCCCACGGGCACTATACGTTTCGCGTGATCGCGCGCAATAACGATGGGGTGTGGAGCGTAGCCGCGGCGACCGCGGGCCTTAGTGTGGAGCCGCACGTCTACCAGACGGTGTGGTTCAGGCTGCTGATGCTGGCAGCGCTGGGGGCGCTTGTGTACGCGGCGTGGCGGCGGCGTCTGTTGCGGGTGGAGCGCGAATTTCAGGCTGTGCTGGGGGAGCGGACGCGCATCGCGCGCGAGATTCACGATACGCTGGCTCAGGGGTTTGTCGCGGTTTCAGTTCATCTGGAACTGGTGGCGCAGCTGATGAGGAATTCGGCGGAAGCGGCCAAAGAACAACTGGAACGGGCGCAGGCGCTGGTGCGCAGCAGCCTTGAAGACGCGCGGACCTCGATCT
>PMAM01000354.1 GCA_003152595.1 Acidobacterium sp. | reverse complement strand
TGCGGAACAAGCTGGGGTCGGGGGTCGTTGTGCTGGGCGGCGCGCAGGAGGAGGGCAAAGTCGCGCTGATCGTTGGCGTGACGAAGGACCTGACGGGCAAAATTCAGGCCGGCAAAGTCATCGCCCCGATCGCAAAGCTCGTCGGCGGGTCGGGCGGCGGGCGTCCCGATATGGCCGAGGCCGGCGGGAAGGATGCGGCGCAGCTCGACGCGGCGCTGAAGAGTGCGGCGGATGTGGTGAAGGGGCTGGTGGGGTGAGACAGAGTTTAGGGATTCGAGTTTAGACCCGGGGCTAAAGCCCTGAATCTTTTTTGACCTCTATTTCGCCGGGTTAAAAATCACCCCAGCAAGCAACACCGGCTTGCCGGGGACCCCGATGAAACCCGGCGCTTCTACCGTCGTGCCGCTTCGCGACACCGGATGTGCTTCAAAGCCAGATTTTCAAACACCCGCTATTCTGTTGCGGGTGATTGGCGATGGCTTATGTACTTGCGCTGGATCAGGGGACGACGAGTTCGCGGGCGATTCTTTTCGATCAGGAGGGGAACATCGCGGGCGTAGCGCAGCATGAGTTCCCGCAGATTTTTCCGCAGCCGGGTTGGGCGGAGCACAATCCCGTCGACATTCTGACGTCGCAACTGAGCGCGGCGGTGGACGTGCTGGGCAAGGTGAGCGCGACGCCGCGCGATGTGGCGGCGCTGGGAATCACGAACCAGCGCGAGACGGCGATCGTGTGGGATCGGGCGACGGGCAAGCCGGTTTCAAACGCGATTGTGTGGCAGGATCGGCGGACCGCGCCGATGTGCGCGCGGCTGCGCGACGAGGGCGTCGAGGATACGGTGCGGGCGAAGACGGGGCTGCTGCTCGATCCCTATTTTTCGGCGACGAAGATTGCGTGGATGCTCGAAAACATCGACGGCGTGCGGGCGCGGGCGGAGCGCGGGGAGCTGGCGTTCGGCACGGTGGACAGCTGGCTGATCTGGAATCTGACCGAGGGCAAGCGGCATGTGACGGACCGGACCAATGCGTCGCGGACGCTGCTGTACAACATCGTCGAAGACCGGTGGGACAAGGATCTGCTGCGCATCTTTGGGATTCCGGCAAGCCTGATGCCGGAGGTGGTGTGGTCGTCGGAAGAAGTGGGGCGGGTGACGGCGGCGCTGGGACCCTGGGATGTGCCGATTGCGGGGATTGCGGGGGATCAGCAGTCGGCGCTGTTTGGGCAGCTGTGCACCAAGCCGGGGGATGCGAAGTGTACGTACGGGACGGGATGTTTTCTTCTCGAAAATATCGGGGCGAAGTTCCGGCTCTCGCAGCAGCGGCTGGTGACGACGCTGGCCTGCAGCACGCAGAAGAGGCTCGAATATGCGCTGGAGGGGAGCATCTTTATCGGTGGCGCGGTGGTGCAGTGGCTGCGCGACAAGATGCGGTTCTTCCCGTACGCGCCGGTGGTGGAGAGCATCGCGGGCGGCGTGCCCGATGCGGGTGGAGTGGTGTTTGTGCCGGCATTTACAGGGCTGGGCGCGCCGCACTGGGATCCATACGCGTCGGGAATGATCATCGGGATCGGGCGCGACACGGGCATTGGGCACATTGCGCGGGCGGCGATCGAGAGCATCGCGTTCCAGGTGGCGGATGTGCTGAAGGCGATGGATGCCGATACGGGGATCAAGTGCACCGAACTGCGCGTGGATGGCGGGGCGGCGGCGAACGATTTGCTGATGCAGTTTCAGGCCGACCTGCTGGGGATCCGCGTGAACCGGCCAGGAATCCTGGAGTCAACGGCGCAGGGGGCGGCGTATCTGGCCGGACTGGCGACGGGATTCTGGACGAGTGTGGAAGAGATCGCGAAGACACGCTCGGAGCGGTTGTTCGAGGCGAAGCCAGAGCGGGCGGAGATGGATCGGCGGTACCGGCGGTGGAAGGCAGCGGTGGAGCGGGCGAAGGGGTGGAATCAGCCGGACGCGCAGGTTTGAAGGCGGAGCTGAACGAAATCCGGGGGCTTCAGGACCGAACCACTACAAGACTGTTGCTTTTGTCTGAAGGGTAGTCAGTGGGAGGGGGATAAGCCTCTTCGAGAATTCTGCGCCCGACTTCCTCGTGAAGGAGGGCGCCGGGATTGGCGGATGGCAGCCCGAGTAGATGGCCCTGGGCTTCATCGGCACCGAGGGAACGGATGAGGCGAAGCTGGTCTTTGGTTTCGACGCCTTCGACGATCACCTTCATCTGGAGATTATGGGCGAGACTGATGATGGACTCGACGAAGGAACGAGTTTCACGGCGGACCATGAGGCCGCCGACGAAGGAGCGGTCGAGCTTGAGGGTATCGAAGGCGAGTTTGGGCAGGTAGGTGAGGCAGGAATAGCCGGTGCCGAAGTCGTCGACAGCGACGCTGACGCCCATGCGGTTGAAGCGGCGAATCATGTCGGTGGCGCGCTCGATACCGCCGACGGTGGCGGATTCGGTGAGCTCGATTTGCAGGAGGCTGGGATGGAGGCCGGTGCGATGGAGGATGCCGGCGACCTCTTCAAAGAAGGAATCCTGGGAGAACTGAATGGTGGAGACATTGACGGCGACCTGAACAGGGCGGCCGGCGATGGCCTGCCAGGCGAGGGCATCGGTGCAGGCGCGCTCCATGACGTAGGCGCCGAGGGAGACGATCAAGCCACTCTCTTCAGCGACAGGGATAAAGCTGACGGGGCCGACCTGACCGAGGCTCGGGTGATTCCAGCGGGCGAGGGCCTCAAAACGGACGATGCGGTTGGAAGCGAGGTCATATTCAGGCTGGTACTGGAGCGAGATCTCGCCTTTGGCGATGGCATGCTGGAGTGCAGCCTCCATCGAGAGGCGTTCGCGGGCGGCGCTGCCGAGGTCGTCGGTGTACTGGACGATGCGGCTTTTCCCATTGCGTTTAGCGGCGTACATGGCACAGTCGGCCTGCTGGAGGAGCTGGCCATAATCGCGGGCGTCCGGGAAGATGCTGATGCCGACGCTGCCGGTGACCTGGACTGAATGGCCATTGACGGCAAAGGGGTCCTTGAGAGAGTCGAGGACGCTCTGCGCTGCTTTGAGGGCATCGCCGCGGTCCTGGATGTTGTCGAGTATGAGAGAAAACTCATCACCGGCGGTGCGGGCCAGGGTATCGGACTGGCGATAGCGCATTCTGAGGCGCTGGGCGACTTTGGCAAGGACAAGATCGCCGGTGTCGTGGCCAAAGTTGTCGTTGACGAGTTTGAAGGCATCGAGGTCGATGTGCAGGAGGGCGACGAGGGAAAGATCGCGTTGGGCCTTGGTGATGCTCTGAGAGAGGCGGTCGGCAAGGAGGCGGCGGTTCGGCAGGCCGGTGAGGTCGTCGATCAGGGCCATCCGCTTCAGTCTGGATTCGGCTTCTTTACTGATGTGTTCCCATCGCTGAATCTCGCCGACCATGGTGTTGACGGCGACGCTGAGTGGAGCGACTTCGGCATCGTCCTGCACAACGACGTCGCGGCTGAAGTTTCCCTGCTGGGTAAGGGTTTGAACTTCAGAAGAGAGCTGGCGGAGGGCATGACCGGTTTTCGAGGCCTTCTGCAACTCGCCTGAAGTCCTGTTTAAATCGGCCTTCTGCAGACGGACGCGGCGGTTGAGGACGAAGAGCCACGCGAGAGAGAGAGAAGGAAAGAGAACCCAGCGAGTATCGCGGCGCTGGTACGAAGAGACAGCGAGACCGACATCCGGCGCAGCATTGGCCATGGAGAGGCGGTCCGGAGGCTGGCCTGGGGGGGCGGCGAGCTTCGCGGAGGAATGCGAACGGCGCACGCTTTCAGATGCAGGTTCGCCGGGCGGATTGGCGGGATGGGAAGGGCGGGGTGTGATGGTGGCGTCGAGGACGAGGGTGTCACCGACATGAATGCCGAGGCGGGAGGGATCGAGGGGGATAGGAAGGGTGCCGGTTTTGTCCTGGATCCAGAAGCGGGTGTTGCCCGGATCGATGGCGATGACGGCTCCTTCGATGCGGATGAGGGAGCCAATCGGCAGCTGAGAAAGCCGTTGAATCGAGGTATCTTCGGCAGGAACACACCACTGCCATAGCGCCGTGCAGGCGATGACCGCACCGAGCGCAGGCACCAGGATTAGGGCCCGTAATCTCATGGAACTGCTACCGCCCTCGTATTCAAAATGATGGTTGGTGGGACCCGGGAGAGCCATACAACTTTTGGCCTCGGGTTCTGACCCGGTGCGCTTGCGGAGCCGCTCAGCATCTGTCTGAGAGGGTTTCCGGGGCTTTGCTGCGCGGTGGGGAGAGGGCCTGGCGGTGTGACGTATCTCACAAGCCCGGAGTACGGAGGGAGGACTATCATGAGTTCTCCGGGCGGCCCGCTCCCCAGCAAACGCGGGCGGTGGGAGATCTTCACATGTGTCTGGCAATCCCAGGAAAAGTGGTTGAGATTCGTTCGCAGGAAGGCCTGCAGATGGCGCGCGTGCAGTTTGGCGGCGTGACGCGCGATGCGTGCCTGGACTACGTGCCCGAGACGCAGATAGGCGATTACGTCCTCGTGCATGTGGGGTTCGCGATCAGCCGCGTGGACGAAGAAGAAGCGCGGCGCACCTACGAGGCGCTGGCGGAGCTGGATCAGCTGGGCGAGCTGGAAATCCCGGAAATCGAAGAGAGCCGCAGGAGCGGCGCATGAAATACCTCGATGAGTATCGCGATGGCGACATTGCGGCGAAGCTGGTGGAGCGGATCCGGCGCGTCCAGACCAGGCCGTGGGTGATCATGGAGGTTTGCGGCGGGCAGACGCACTCGATCGTGAAGAACGGGATCGATCATCTGCTGCCGAAGGGGATTGAGCTGGTACACGGGCCGGGGTGCCCGGTGTGCGTGACCCCTCTGGAGATGATCGACAAGGCACATGCGATTGCGCGGTGCCCGGATGTGATTTTCGGTTCGTTCGGCGACATGCTGCGGGTGCCGGGGTCGGATGGGGATCTGTTCAGCATCAAGTCGCAGGGTGGCGATGTGCGGGTGGTGTATTCGCCGCTGGATTGCCTGAAGATTGCAAAGGCGAATCCGGACAAGCAGGTGGTGTTCTTCGCGATTGGGTTTGAGACGACGGCTCCGGCGAACGCGATGCTGGCCTGGCAGGCGCGGCAGATGGGGCTGAAGAATGTGTCGCTGCTGGTATCGCACGTGCTGGTGCCGCCGGCGATTGAGGCGGTGCTGAGCTCGCCACAGAATCGGGTTCAGGGATTTCTGGGGCCGGGGCATGTGTGCGCGGTGGTGGGATACACGGAGTACGAGCCGCTGGCGGCGCGATTTCATGTGCCGATTGTTGTTACAGGTTTCGAGCCGCTGGACATTCTTGAAGGCGTGCTGATGCTCGTGGAGCAGCTGGAGCAGGGCCGGGCGGAGGTGGAGAACCAGTATTCACGCGTGCTCGATCGTGCCGGGAATCGTCCGGCACAGGAGCTGATCGCGAAGGTGTTTGAGGTGAGCGACCGCAAATGGCGGGGCGTGGGGATGATTCCGCAGAGCGGATTCCGGCTGCGCGAGGAGTTCCGGGAACTTGACGCGGAAGCGCGGTTCAGCGTTGAGGCGATCGATACGATGGAGCCGGAGGTATGCATCGCGGGGGAGATTCTGCAGGGGATCAAGAAGCCGCATGATTGCCCGGCGTTTGGGACCGAGTGCACGCCGCAGCGTCCGCTGGGGGCGACGATGGTCTCGGCGGAGGGCGCGTGCGCGGCGTACTACGCGTACGGGCGGCATCTGAAGGATGCGGATCTTGTGACGCTGGGGAACGGGCGATGAGTGCGGGGAAAGTGGATGAACGGGAGGAGACGGAGGCGGGGCTGGGGGCGTTTGGGTCGTGCCCGCTGCCGATCTTCGAGCATCCGCAGATTGTGCTGGGGCATGGAAGCGGCGGAAAGCTCTCGGCGGAGCTGATTGAGAAGGTCTTTGTCAGCCGCTTTCGGAATTCGACGCTGGAGAAGATGGACGACCAGGCGGTGCTGGAAATTGGTGGCACCCGGGTGGCGTTCACGACGGATTCGTTTGTCGTCACGCCGATCTTTTTCCCTGGCGGAGACATTGGATCGCTGGCGGTGAACGGCACGGTCAACGATCTGGCCATGGGCGGCGCGAAGCCGCTGTATTTGTCGGCCGCGTTCATCCTGGAAGAGGGATTGCCGGCGACGGAACTGGAGCGGGTGGTCGATTCGATGGCGGCGGCCGCGCAGAGTGCGGGCGTGCAGCTGGTCACGGGCGATACGAAGGTCGTGAATCGCGGCAAAGGTGACAAGGTATTCATCACCACGACGGGGATCGGCGTGGTGCCGACGGGCGTGCGGATGTCGGCGGATCGTGCACGACCTGGCGACAAAATTCTGCTCAGCGGATTCATCGGGGATCACGGAATCACGATTCTGTCGCAGCGCGAAGGCCTGGAATTTGAGAGCGCACTGGAGAGCGACTGCGCGGCGCTGAACGGGCTGGTGGATGCGATGCTCGAGGCGGCGGGGGGCGAGGTGGAGGGATTCCGGGTGATGCGGGATCCGACGCGCGGGGGCGTGGCGACGGTGCTGAACGAGATTGCGGGGCGGTCGCGGGTGGGAATGGTGCTCAAGGAGAGCGCGATCCCGGTGCGGGATTCGGTGCGCGGCGCGTGCGAGCTGCTGGGGCTCGATCCGCTCTACGTGGCGAATGAAGGGAAGCTCGTTGCTGTGGTGGCGCCGGAGATTGCGGATCGCGTTCTGGGAGCGATGCGGAAGCATCCGCTGGGCGCGGAGAGCCGCGCGATCGGCGAGGTGGTGGAGCAGCATCCTGGAATGGTGCTGATGAAGACGGGCGTGGGCGGAACGCGCGTCGTGGACGTGCTGTTCGGGGAACAGCTGCCGCGGATCTGCTGACGGCGACGGCTACTGGCCGAGGAAGCGGTAGGTCACGCCCAGGCTGAAACCGTTGGGAGTGAGGCCGTGGGCATGGGTGATCACGGTCCCGGTCGTGGTGTCGTAGGACGGAGGTCCGGCGAATGAGGGCCAGATCTGGTACTCGTAGTCGCCGCGAAGCGAGATGCGGTGAGTGAGAGGAAACTCAAGCGTCCCACCGGGAGCATACGCGAAGTAGCTGCCTTTGAGGCTGCCGGGCGCGGGGTATCCGGGAGTGGTAATGAGGCCGCCACCCATCAGGAGTTTCAGCCACAAGTTGAGCCGATGATAGTCAGCGACTCTGTAACGGCCGCCAGCCAGGTAGCTGGATTCGATCTGGCCGCCGTCTCCGTTCCAGTGCAGCCAGCGCGCTTCGCCCTCGGCTCCCCATTTGGGAGAGACATTTAAGTCGAAGAAGGCAGCAGGACCGACGAGCTGGTTCTGGCACCCGAAAGGCCCGGTGCTCGAGCAGCTGTAATCCGGGTTGAAGGAAGAGAATTCGGTTCCAGCCCACAGGCTGGAATTCCCACCCACAGCCGACTCCGCACTTTGAGCCAGCGCAAGGGAGGGGAGAAACAAGAGGACGAAGGTTCCAGCCCATTTGAGCAAAACAGTGCTCTCCTTCAAAAGTGGGCATACACCCGTGGGGTGATTTAGTAGTTAAGAAGGCGATTTTACGGCAAAGGATGTGTGGGGGCTCTCCCCAATTCAGGTGATTCACGCCGTTTTGACGGCGGGTGCGGATTTCCGGGCGGGGCAGAATCAGCCGCTTCTGCGGGCGGTGGAGCCGACGACCGGACTTGAACCGGTGACCTGCCGATTACGAATCGGCTGCTCTACCAACTGAGCTACGTCGGCTTGACGGGA
>PMAM01000214.1 GCA_003152595.1 Acidobacterium sp. | reverse complement strand
ATGGCGTACGCAAGTGTTCCGGATACACCCTGTGCCTCGTTGCGATAGGGTGTGATGTAGATGTCGGCTGAACCAACCAGCGAAGCCATCTCCTGCGGGCTGGCAAACCTATTATAAAAGATCACGTTCTCCTCGACTCCCAGTTCCTTCGCTAAGTCCTGCAACTGGAATCGGTATCGATCGCCTTCGCGGCGCCGCACCTGCGGGTGGGTAGCGCCTGCGATGATGTAGACAACGTTGCCGTGTCTCGCCAAAATGTGCGGCAGCGCTCGAATCATGTACTCGAACCCCTTGTTTGAAGACAACAAACCAAACGTGAGTAAGACCCTCCTCCCCTGGACTGAAGAGCAACGTTTATCGGACTCCGGTTCCTCAAAGGGCAGGTCCGGGATGCCGTGCGGGATCAGACGAACCTTTTCAACGGAGACTTTGAAGACATCCTGCAGAAAGCGAGCAGAGTGCTCGCTCATGACGATCAGCCGTTCCGAGCATGCGGCAATCTCCTGCATGACTACGAGTTGGTCGAGAGTCGGCTCACGAAGAACCGTATGCAGAGTTGTCACCACCGGCTTATTGAGCTGTTGCAACAGGTGCAAGATATGACTCCCGGCCTTGCCGCCAAAGATTCCATACTCGTGCTGCAGGCCCACAACGTCGACAGCGCTGGAATTGAGAAAATCGTCAGTCTGCCCGATAAGACGAGAGGTCGCCCTCGGCGATCTGGAATCGCACCCGCATAGGGTAGCTGTGCGGCGACGATGAATCATTCATGGCTACTACAGAAATCCCGGCGGCTCCATATCCCAGAGCAAGCGCATCGCACAAATCGGTGGTGAACGTGGCGATTCCGCATTGTCTGGGAAGGTGATTGCCGATAATCGCTACCCGCACCGGAGCGGACGGCCTAAGGATGCCCTCGAAGGAGGCAACTGCTTTCTTTTCAGACATCAGAGGGCGTGCTGCATATCCCGTGAGGGCGCCTGATTGTGAGCTTGCCGAGAGTTCAGGCTCGCGCATTGCAGTCTCCTTATCGTGTGGTTCGACTGGAATGGGCCCACGCCGACCGCGCCGGCGTTCACAGGCTGGCTCTGGCTTGAAGCAGCGATCTACCGGACCCCGTGTGCCATCATTCGCATATGCGGCTTCATCCACCTGTCGCGAGCGACCCCGTCATTGTCGGGCCGAACGGTTCCTCACAATTTCGATCATCGAACAGTATGCTTCCCGAAATCTGAGCAAAACAGCGCACTTCTGATCCCCGCGAGTTCACGCGACTGGTTGGCTCGACCCTCCGCGCGCCGTCGAGGGACTGGTGCGATGCGCGATCCTGTTCGGTGAGATGGTGCGGCCTGGTGTGCAGAATTGAACGGCACCAGAGTCTGCGGGATGGGACACTAAACGGAAGCCGAGCCAACCCAAGATTGTGACCCCGTTAAGCCCGCCCAGTCCGGTCGAGACTCCAGCCGCACAGCCTTCGCTGTCGGCTTCCAGCATGCGGCTGCTGCCATGGCTCATCGCGGTCGCGTTTTTCATGGAGTCGCTGGATACGACGATTCTCAATACCGCAGTGCCGACGATTGCGGCGGCACTTCACGTCGCTCCACTCAGCATGAAGTCTGTCCTGGCAAGTTACACCCTGAGCCTCGCGGTTTTCATTCCCATCAGTGGCTGGATGGCCGATCGGTTTGGGGTTCGTCAGAACGCTGCCCTGTCACAATCCTTCATAATTATCTTGAACTTACGCCGCGTGTGGGCGATCCTGTAGGCGGTTCAGACGAGGAACCGCCCGATGCCTAAGATTTCGAGGGTCAAACTCTTCAAGCGCATAAAACTCGACGAAAAATGGGTCCTGGCCCCAGCCCTGTTCGACAGCAAGGGGCGCATCCGCCGCGATCACGTTGTCGTCGATGGCAGGGATGAAGCTCACGCCGAAGGCAGCTACTTTCTCGAATTCTGGGATCAGGGAAAGCGCAAGCGCGAGGCGGTCGGCCCCGACGCCTTCGCCGCCGCCGACCGGGCCAGACACCGCCAAGCCGAGCTGTCCGCTATCCGGAGTGGCCTGATCGAAGCGCCCGTCGTCGTCGAAGCGCCGGAGCGCATCAAGGTCAAAGACGCGCTTGAGAAATACGGCGAGTACATCCGCTATCACCGCTCCTTGCGGACCTATCGGACCTATCGTCCGATCCTGAAATCCTTCGGCGAATTCTGCGCGCATACCTACGTGGACGAAATCGACCGCGCCACGATTCTGGAATTCGCCACCCACTGTTTGAAGTTGGGCCAGAACGGCAAGACCATCTACAACAAGCTGGTCGTCATCTGCCAGTTGCTGAAGCAGCACGGCCGGTCGAAGATCCTCAATCCGACCGATTGGCCGAGTTTTGTTCAAACCGTCCGTCCGATATACGAGGACGCTGAACTGACGAAATTGTTCGAGGCCTGCACGCCGGCGGAAGAAGCCCGCTTCAAGTTTTACCTCATGTCCGGGTTCCGCGACGCCGAGGGCCGGTTCGTCACCTGGCGCGATATCGATTTCAAGCACGCGGCCGTGCGCGTGACGGCGAAGCCGCACTGGGGCTTTCATCCGAAGAACTGGGAGGAGCGAGAAGTTCCGGTGCCCTTGAAGCTGATCGCTCTTCTGGAAAGATTCCGCCCAGACGATGCTGGTTCTGACGATCCGGTATTCCCCAGCTCGTCAGGACGGCCTGAGGGCGCCATGCTCGAAAAGCTCAAATCCGTGGCGAGGCGCGGCAGGTTGAATTGTGGTCATTGCATCACCTCTCACAAACTCGAAAACGGGACGGTCAAGGTCAACCGCTGCGCAGATGGCCCCTTCTGCAGCCGTTGGTTCCTGCACAAATTCCGCCATACCTACGCGACCCGGCACCTGCAGGATGGAATCGACATCCGCACACTCCAGCAGTGGATGGGACACCGCGACATCGCCTCGACCATGATCTACCTGAAGGGCGTCAGGAACAGCGACATTCAGGCCCGGCTGAACAAGGGTAGTCTCGCGGCTTTCGCGTAAAGCCTGATTCCGTTCCATGTTCAACGGCGGCGGTGCGACAGCCGCTCTCAGCGGTGAGGGCCGAAGATCACCAGTGGATCACCAGTATTGACAGGCGGTGCGCGGCGGCGCGGTTCTGGCCATTGCCGAGTAAGGTGGCTGCAGCAGCACTCAATGAGTGCATTGGGCTGGAGCCGTCAGTCCAGAGCGAAACCTCCGGATAGCCGGTGACACGCCCGGAATCAAGTCCTTCAAAGCCGAGCAGGCCAATCTTTTGGCTTGCAGCCTTGGCCTGAGTTTTTGGTTGTCTCAATCCTGGTGGCCAGAGTACACTCGCTGCACATTCCCCGGCGGCCGATTGGTTGGTTTCTCTTTTTCCCTCGCGCCCCTAATCTCCTGCGCTTCCGTATTCCACGGGCAGGCGAGCCCCCAACCTTGACCAGCTCGACCGCGGCATCACGCCGCTCATCAATGGGCCCGTTCGCCCGGATAGGAACATTAGCAATGGGTGCCCCCGCGGTTCTTGTCATCGCCCTCTTTCTGTCCGCCTCCGTCCTCCCCTCATCCGCTCAGTCGCCCCCACCACCCGCGCAGCCACCCGCCTCCCAGCCCACTGCCGGTCTCCCGCCTGCCGTCCAGCAAAAACTCACAGCCCTCCAAAATCAGCTCGCCATCGCCCAGGCCACAAAGAATACGCATGATCAGGCCTCCACCCTCTGCCAAATCGGCAACCTCTACGAAATCACCTCCGACTATCCAGCATCTCTCGACTCCTTCAATCGCGCCCTCGACATCGCTCGTGCCATCCACGACGATCGGCAACAAACCGCCGCCCTCAATGGCATCGCTGACGCCCAGCGCCTTCAAGGCAAATACAGCCAGGCCCTCGCCACCTTCCAGCAGGCCATCGACCTCGCCTCCCGGTCGAATGACCCCAACGGCCAAGCCACCGCCCTACTCGGCATCGGCGGCATCTCGAATCAGCGCGGCGCCTACCAGGAATCCCTCGATGCCCTGTTCCGGGCCTTGCCTCTCTGGCGTCAGCTCCACGACCAGGACCGTGAAGCCCTCACCCTTTTGCGGATCGGCATCGTCACCAACCATCTCAGCGGCCCTGGGAAGGCCCTCGACTACTACAACCAGGCCCTCCCCATCTTTCACTCCGCGGGCGACCGCGGCAACGAAGCCGCTACGCTCACCAACATTGGCAACCTCCACAGTGCGATGGGCGAAATCGACGAAGCCATCAACTATTTCAACCGGGCACTGGCCATCAATCGCGAGCTGGGCGACACCGTCGACGCCGCGCTCTGCCTCAACAACCTCGGCATCGCCTACAAACGCCGCGGAGAACCGCTGAAAGCCCTCGACTTCTACAACCAGGCCGTTGCCACGTTCCACCAGGCTGGCGACCGCAGCGATGAGGCCGCAACCATCATGCGCATCGGCAACGTCTATCAGCAAACCGGCGATCAGCAAAAGGCCCTCGACCTCCTCAACCAGGCCCTCGTCATGATGCGCCAGATGGGCGAGGTCAACGACGAGGCCCGCGCGCTCTACAATATCGGCAACGTCTACAACCAAACCGGCGAGCCCCGCAAAGCTATCGACTCTTACAACCAGGCCCTCGCCCTTTACCGCCAGGTCGGCGATTCCCATGGCGAAGCCTACTCTCTCACCGGCATCGGCCTCCTTTACGGAACCCTTGGCGACTCCCCAAAAGCCCTCGACTTCTGGACCCAGGCCCTTCCTCTCTATCGCGCCATGAACGACGCCGACGGAACCGCCGAAGTCCTCGCTAACATCGGAATGGCCTGGGATAACATGGGCCAGCCTCAAAAGGCTCTCGACTATTACAACCAGGCCTTGCCCATTTATCGTCAGGTCGGCGATCGCAACGGCGAAGCCATGGCTCTCAGCAATACCGGCGAGGCCTGGCGCACCCTCAACGATCCCCGCAAAGCTCTCGACTTCTTCCGCCAAAGTCGCGACATCAGCCGGCAAACCGGCCAACGCGATCGCGAAGCCTGGTCCCTCGACAACATCGCCTCCGTCGAATTCAGCCTCGGCGACAAAGCGCAGGCCCTCTCTGATTATCTTCAGGTCCTGCCCATCGCTGTCGAGGTCAGCGACCCGATCCTGCAAGCCAGCATCTTTTACCACCTCATGACCGCACTTACTGCCGGCCAGCCCGCCCTCGCCACCTTCTACGGCAAGCAGGCCGTCAACCTCCTCCAGCAGGTCCGCCGCAACATGCCCGGCTCCGACCAGGAGATGGAGAAGAGCTTCCTCGTCTCGACTGACAGCTACTACCACGACCTCGCCAAACTCCTCATCGACGAGGGCCGCCTTCCCGAAGCCCAGCAGGTCCTCGAACTCCTCAAGACCCAGGAATACTCCGACTACATCCGCGGCGATCCGCCCAACCTCACCGGTCCCCTCTCGCTCACGCCCGCCGAGATCAGGGCGCAAAACGAGTACCACGCGTCTACGGCCATGCTCATCTCCGTCTCCGAGCAGTGGTCCCAGCTCCGCAAGATCGCCTCGCGCACCCCCCAGCAGGAGCAGCAGTTCCAGCAGCTCTCGGACTCTCTCACCAAAGCCAATCAGGCGCTCAACGACTATTACGCCCGCCTCTACAAGCTCTTCGGGTCGGGCGCTGAGGCCAATAAGCAAATCGCCGACATTCAGGGCAGCGCGGCCGCGCTCCGCCAGCAGATCGCCCGCATGCCCCACACCGTTGCCCTCTACACGGTCGTCACGAATGAACGCTACAGCGTTCTGGTTATCACTGGCGCCGCCATGGTCGCGCGCGAATACCCGATTGCCGAGAAGGACCTCAACCAGAAAGTCGCCGCGTTCCAGCAGACTCTGCGCGATCCGAACTCCGACCCGCGGCCGCTGGCCCAGGATCTCTACAAAATCCTCATCGCCCCCATCCAGGCCGACCTCGATCAGGCTCATGCCCGAACTCTTGTGTGGTCTCTCGACGGCGTGCTGCGTTACATCCCCATGTCCGCTCTCTATGATGGCAAGCATTATCTCGTTGAGAAGTTCGGCCTCGTCTCAATCACACCCGCCAGCATCGCTGGCCTCGCCGATCAGCCGCGGATGGATTCTGTCAGAGCCGTCGCCATGGGCATCTCGCACCAGTATGAACAGGACCTTCAGCCGCTCCCCGCCGTCGTCGTCGAGCTCGATGACATCGTCCGCGATCCGCAGGTCGAGGGCGCGCACGGCGTGCTGCCCGGTTCCATTCTCCTCAACGGCCAGTTCACCGAAAAAGCGATGGAGGCCCAGCTCGACGGCCGGCACTCCATCGTCCACATCGCAAGCCACTTCGTCTTCCGCCCCGGCGACGACAGCAATTCGTGGCTCCTGCTTGCAGGCAAGGACGCGGACACCAGCGGCTACCATCTCACCGTTGCCGATTTCCGCGACAACCCCAACCTGCGCCTGGATGACACCGCCCTTCTCACTCTCTCCGCCTGCGAAACCGGCGTCGGCGGTAATGCCGACAATGGTCGCGAAGTCGATGGCCTGGCCATGACCGCCCAGCTCAAGGGCGCTCAGGCCGTGCTCTCTTCCCTGTGGGAAGTCAACGATGCCAGCACTGGCGAGCTGATGGCCGATTTTTACAAACGCTGGGCTGACGGCGCCGGCAAGGTGACCAAGCTCGAAGCGCTCCGCCAGGCGCAACTCGACATGCTGCGCGGCAAATTCGACGGAAACGGCCCGGCCAGTGGGAGAGGCATAGGCGTCGTCGATGATGGGCACCAAGCCCCTGCGGGCTTCACGCATCCGTATTACTGGGCGCCCTTCGTCCTCATGGGCAATTGGAAATAACTCTTGTCCACTTTCCGCGCCTTCTGTCATGGGCGTGTTGTCATGGGCGTGTTGTCGGCAAACAGGAAGTTTCGACTGCCGGGAACCTCGACGAGCAAAATCGCCGACTCATTCAGTGAGTTCCACGTCCATGACGGAGGTCACTCCAGTCGAACGTGGTAGCGGCCCACATCACGCTTCTTTCTTCGCTGCCTTCTTCTGAGCCGCCCAACGCTTCCGCTGTGCGGCTGCGATCTTCGCTCTCGCTTCGGCGCTCAGCGTCCGCTTCTTGGTGGCTCGACCCTTCCCGGCGCTGTGCCCGACCTGACCGGCTAACAGGGCGCGGGCTTGTTGGAGGCTGGCAATCTCAGAGTCAATAGACGACAGAATTTCGTTCACATTCATGCGGATCAGTGTAACCCAGAATCTTGTATCGGAATGTCAAGTTTTTTTGCAATAAAACTTGACATAGTGGCCCTCTCCGGAGATACTCCTCGCGTGAGAACGCACACGACACAACCGGCCAGCTCAAGCCGCACCATGGGCCTCGTCCGTCGTCGAATCGAGCGCGCGGGCGAACGCCTGTGGCGGCTTGACGATTTCGGCGACCTCCCATTTTCGGCGGTTGCGCAAGCACTGTCACGTCTCACGCGGGAAGGGGCACTCGAACGCCTTAGCAAGGGCGTCTATTACAGGAGTCGGCCAACGAGGTTCGGGAAGAGTTTGCCCAGTCCGGCCGCAATCCAGAAACTCACACCCCGACACAAGACAGTCTTTCCTTCGGGAACCGCCGCCGCCAATTTCCTCGGCTTTACAACGCAGACTGCGCGACGCAGCGAGGTTGCCACCAGTGCCCTCAGCTTGCCCCGGAAACTCATTGGCAGCGAGACCGTGGTTCACACCCGGCGACCGGAGGCGTGGGCC
Source organism: Acidobacterium sp. (assembly GCA_003152595.1). Classification (GTDB taxonomy): domain Bacteria; phylum Acidobacteriota; class Terriglobia; order Terriglobales; family Acidobacteriaceae; genus Palsa-343. The sequence continues at coordinate 1,748 of PMAM01000214.1, read as the reverse complement.
AGTCTCTCAGAGACCGATGCCGCCCTGCTTGACTTCCTGCGACGGGGAGGAAAGAACAGTGAACTGTCGCCAACGGAAACCATCGCCCGAACTGTAGAGCTGTTCTCTGAAAAGGGCCGCTTTGAGCGTCTCCTCAGAGTGGCCGACTCTGAGCCCCCCAGAGTGCGTGCGATTCTTGGCGCCATTGGCGCACAGATCGGTAAGAAACCTGCCGCAATTCGGCGCTTACGGGCTTCCCTAAACCCGTTTTCCAAATATGACTTCGGACTCTTCAGCGGTCTGCCGGGCGCGAAACAGTGGCAGGCCAAAGGGAATCGCTGAAATGAAGATGTATGAACATCCTGAATTCGAGCAGGCGATTCTCCGTGCCGCCGAGCATTTTCGCGGACGAGGATTACGCCCCGCGATCATTGAAAAGGATTACTACGTCACGGAGGCGCTACGGATCATCTCCGTCACCGCCGGCGACAAGGTCATCTTCAAAGGCGGCACGAGCCTGTCGAAAGGCTGGAACTTGATCCAGCGTTTTTCCGAAGACATCGATATCTTCCTCGATCCTCGGGCGTTCGAGCCAGCTCTCGGCAAGAATGGCATCAACCGCGAACTCAAGAGACTCCGCGACGCAGTCAGCGCGCACCCGGCGCTCACGTTTGTCGAGGACGAGAGCGAAACCATTGGCGGATTCGGACGGAACGACCGTTTCTCCTACACGCAACGTTTTGGCGGACGAGGCGAAGTCGCTAACCGCGTCCTCCTCGAAGCCGGCACCGCAAGCGGTCGCGAACCCACCAGCATTGTCGATCTGCGCTCTTATATAGGACAGTTTCTGGAAGAAACGGGCACCTCGCTCGGCGCAGAGGATGAGGGGCAATTCCCATTTCGGCTGTTGCACTTCCGGAGGACATTCGTCGAGAAGATGTTCGCTATCCACGGCAAGGTGGAACTGCTCAAGCGCGACAGGCAGCCCCTGGGACCGTATGCAAGGCACTACTACGACCTGTTTCAACTGGCCGGGCAGGATGAAGTAATCGCCATGCTAAAGTCCGCCGAGTACGCAACCATCAAAGCGGACTACGATCAAATCAGCCGCGCTTATTTTCCGAGAAGCTATTTTCATCCCGACGATATGAGCTTCGCGAAGAGCGATGCCCTCTTTCCGCCTCCAGAACTCGGCACAACCCTCAAGTCGGAATATGAAATCCAGTGCAAGACCCTCTGTTATGGCGAGTATCCACCGTGGGAAGGAGTTCAAGCCCGCCTTCAGAGCATCCGACCGCTCCTATAGCTCGGAAATCCGATTGCCCATCCCTCTCCGACCAGCGTACATGGCTGTCCCCACCATCAAGGGTCTCCGATGAACTCGCTGAAGGCGCGCGCCCTTGACTGCTTCGGGGTCAGCCCCGGAAGAACCCAATTCGCGCACCACCATGGACCTCTACACCCAAACCGTCTCCGCCGACAAGCGGAGAGTCTCAAGCAAGTGGAGTTGCTGCTGGCATGCTGGCATGACCGTTTGGTGCGGCTCAGAAGTTCCGTGTCGCGTCAGTAATTCTGTCGATTATGTCGCACTGCTGGCACGAGCAGCAGGCCGCAGAAATGCTGGAATTTCCGCCTTCTGCAGCCCTTACGGATAATCGTCAATCTGCATGACGCACTACAGTAGCGTACCGTGGGGTGGAATTTGTCATTTTGCGGGAACGCCGTAAACCATTGGTCTTTTGTGGTTTATGGCGGGGACGACGGGGCTC
>PMAM01000362.1 GCA_003152595.1 Acidobacterium sp. | reverse complement strand
ATCATGCGGTCGTAGTACTAGCGCCATATGAAGCGCAGGCTCCCCGGAAAAATAGACGTGGTGCATGGTTCCCACTACGCCGCCGGCCGAGTACAGGATGATGTCCAGATAGATCATGCGCAGCGCCGTGCGTTCGTGAACCACGCCGAGCAGCACAAAGATGTAGGCCACGAGGATGGTGGTGAAGAGTTCGAGAAAATCTTCCACCCAGAGATGCACCACCCAAAACCGCCAAAAATCTGTAGTGGTGAAGTTCTGACCCGGATTGGCCAGCAGTCCGACACCATAGAACGCGGGGATGGACAGCGCCGAAAAGAAGAAGAGCCACGGCATGTTGCCGGTGTGCTCGGCGCCGAGGCGGCCGCGGAGTCCGCGGTACAGGATCACAACCCAGAAGAGCAGCCCGACGGTGAGGAGGATTTGCCAGATGCGGCCGAGATCGAGATATTCGAAGCCCTGATCACCGAACCAGGAGTTGTGAATCAACCCCTGAATGCCGCCGAACTCTCCCAGCAGGCTGCCCACCACAACGACGGCCAACGCACCCAGCAGGCCGTAGGCAAGCAGCTTCTGCCCGCGCGGCTCGCGGCCGGCGATCATCGGGGCGAGGAAAATCCCTGCTGCCAGGTATGAGGTGGCGACCCAAAAGATCGAGAGCTGCACATGCCATGTGCGGACAACGTTGAAGGGAAGGAGACGCCCGAGGTTGATCCCGAAGAAGCTCTGTATGTCTGCGCGATAGTGTTCGGCGGCGCCGCCGCACAGGGTTTGAATCAGAAAAAGCGCCGCCATGACGAAAAAGAACCAGGCACACGCGTTCTGCCCCGGAGTCAGCGATACCTCGTCAGGCGGCCTGAAAGACATGCTCTGCTGCTCTCGTCCGTGCCACCCGAGGAGGTTCCACCGGCCGAACACCGCTAACAGCAGACCCGTGCCTCCGAGAAGAGCGGCCAGCGAGAGCATGCTCCAGACGATCGCGTCAGCGGTGACATGATTGCCAACCAGCGGCTCCGGAGGCCAGTTGTTGGTATAGGAGTACGGGTGGCCGGGTCTCGCGGTCGAAGCAGCCCATGCCGTCCAGCTAAAGAAAGAGGTCAGTTTGCGAATCTGTTCCGGATCGCGAATGGCACCGGGACGTAGGCCAAACCTCGTTGTCGGGTTGCCGAAGAAGTTCGCATAGTAGGTTAAGCACTGCTTGAATGCATTCGTCTGAGAAGTGGTGTATGTCAGCACTCCGGTTGCGGCGTCGTAGCGGTTCGTCTTGAAATCCTCAATGGTTTTCACCTGTGCCGTGTCGGATGTCGATCCTCCGTAAAACTCCAAACTCGAAAGGGCTGCTCGATGCAGGTATTCCGTGGTGAAATCGGGCCCGAGGTACGCTCCGTGACCGAAGATCGAGCCGTATTCCATCAGACCGTTGCTCAGGAAGATTTGCTGTCCGGCCAGAATGTCTGCACGCGTGAAGAGCACTGAACCATCCGGGGCATTGATGGTTTCAGGAATGGGCGGCTCGTCGCTGTACGTGTAGTACGCAAGAACACCCATGATGAAGAAGCCGATGATCAGGACAATGCCGGCGGCCTGAATCCAGCCGTTGGCGATCATCAGGGGCCGTCGCTCGCTGGTCTGCATAGGGAACTCCGGATGAGGATCTGATTGAATGGGCCTGCGAATCCAGGTTCAGGTCAGGAGTGTAAAGAACTCGGGCCTTCGGCTGCAACAGGCGCGTTCCCCAGTCTCGCGATTCTGACGGCGGGCATATCAGATCTAATGGAGACAGCCGGAGCGCATCGCGAGGCATCGCACCGATAATAGGGAGTCCTGCCGCCACCTCTGCGAGGAGATTTCTCCATGGCATCCGAATCTGCCGCTGCTTATCCGCTTCCGGACGATACCGTAGCTTTTGGTTTTGGGGCGAAGAAATTGACAAAGCCGACCAGCACCGGCCCGACAGCGATAAATTGACAGCCATGCCACACCGGGAATACGGAGGATAACTGTCGCTGGTCTCATCCGGAACTCCTTGGCTGTCAGTCTCCAGCAAAGAGCCGGTGGCCTCAGTTGATAGAAAAGGCCGACGGAATCGGCTAATTGGGATAATTTACCGGGGGCGCGATGAGGGAACAGGCGGCGTGAGGAGTACGCCGGGGCGTCGTCGAAATCCGGATTCGGACCAGCGCGTGTTGTCGTCAGGGTGAAAGCGCCAGTGGTGTGCTCGTGAATTTTGGTAATGTCCGGCGGGTGATAAACCGAATGGTACTGCGCAGCGGGTAAACGCTTGGCAATGTTCCATTGCGAGATTGGACACACCCGAATCACCTGACCGGCGAAGACCGAAATGCGATCTTTGAAAGCGTGCGGACCTCGGCGGACCGAGTGATTGTGGGAAAGGGTGCGACCAACTATGCGGTCGGCCTTGCCGTGAGCAGCATTTTGCAGGCAATTCTGTGGGATGAAGGACGCGTCTTGGCCGTGAGCTCGCTGCTAAGCAGTCATCGCGGTCTGAACGATGTCTGCCTCTCCATGTCGGCAATCGTGAACCGCCGCGGTGTGGATTGCGTTCTGACTATTCCGTTGAGCCAAGTCGAGGAGGCTGGTTTGCTCGCCAGCGCCGCAGCGATCCGCCGGGTGGTGCGCACGCTCGGATCCTAGCCTCGACTGTTTGTCCGTCGAACCGCCGATGAGGCACTCGCTCTGGGCGGGAGCCGCCTTCGGCAGCAGATCGAAGCACTCGTGATCTTCATTGCTGCCGCCCTCGCCTTCGCCGAGCAGCTTTTCCGACTCCAGAAAGCGAATTCGCTCGATCCACTTCACCATCTTGTATCCGAGCTGATTTTCCACCCGCAGCCGTGCCGTAAGCGTCTGGTCTTCCCATCTGGACAGTAGATCAACGGCGGCCGACGATAGGGCGCATGGACGGGACTGCACTGTCGGGACGGAAGCGGCGGGTGTTTCGCCGGGTAGAAGAGAAGCTGAGGATTGTGAAGCTGACGCTGGAGCCGGGCGCGAGCGTGGCCAATATCGCGCTGACCAACGGCGTCAACGCCAACCAGGTGTTTCGCTGGAAGCGGCAGTATGAACGTGGCGAGTTACGGCCACGCAGGTCGAAGTCGGGCAGCGCTTTAGTGCCGGTGACGATCGATCGAGAACCGGAAGCGCTGAGGCAGGCGGGGACTCCGACGCCAGCACCTGCGCTGCCACCGGCAGGCAGCGTCACGATCGAGTTTCCCGGGCGAGCACTGCTGAGCATCGAAGGTGCAGCCGATCCTGCCGTGATTCGCGCTGTGCTGGAGAGCCTGGCGCGGTGATCGAGCTGCGGGCAGGCACGAGGATCTGGCTCGCCGCAGGGATCACCGACATGCGGCGCGGCTTTCACGGGCTCAGCGCTCAGGTGCAGACGGTCCTCGAACAGGAACCCTACTCCGGTCACGTCTTTGTTTTTCGAGGCAGGCGCGGCGACATGATTAAACTTCTTTGGTTCGATGGCGACGGACTGTGTCTGTTTCAGAAGCGTCTGGAGCGAGGCCGCTTCATCTGGCCTCAGGCGGCAGGCGGAACGGTGTCGCTGAGCCGGGCTCAGTTGTCGATGTTGCTCGAAGGCATCGACTGGAGACGGCCGGATCGGACCTGGCAGCCACCGATGGCGGTGTGAACCAGATTTAACACTCGCACAGTTACAAAAGCGTGGCATACTGCCTGGAACGATGCGTGCGACGCTCCCCGATCTTGATGCACTGGACATCGAAGCGCTGAGGGCGCTCATCCTCTCACAGCAGGAAGAGAAGCAGCGGCAGCTGGAGGAACTGGACCGGCAGAGAGCTGCGCTGGACGAGCAGCGGACTCAGTATCAGGCCGAGCTGCTGGAACGAGCCGAACAGATCGAACGCCTGAAGCTGGTGGTGGAGAAGCTGCGCCGGATGCTCTTCGGGCGCAAGAGCGAGAAGCTCTCTCTGCAGCTTGACCAACTCGAACTTCAGCTGGAGGAGATGGAGGCCATTCACGCGGCCCTCGCGTCGGTTCCAGCCTGCGATGACCAGCCCGATAACGCTGGCGCGAAGCCCGCTCGCAAGCCTCTGCCGGAACATCTGCCGCGCCAGATCGTCACGCACGAGCCGAAGCGGAGCTGCTGCCCGGAGTGCGGTGGCGATCTTCGCCATTTCGGAGAAGACGTTTCCGAGCAACTGGATTATGTCCCGGACAGCTTCCGGGTGATCCGGCATGTGCGGCCGAAGTTCGCCTGCAGCAGGTGCGAGACAGTTGTTGAAGCTCCGGCACCGTCGCGGCCGATCGCACGCGGACTGGCTGCTCCGGGGCTGCTCGCGCACGTTCCGGTTTCGAAGTATGCGGACCACTGCCCGCTCTATCGTCAGTCGGAGATTTACGCGCGGCAAGGTGTGGAACTGGATCGCTCCACGCTGGCCGGATGGGTCGGAGCCAGCAGCGAACTGCTGGCTCCCCTGGTCGATGCCGTACGTAGTCACGTTCTCGGCGCAACGAAGCTGCACGCCGACGATACGCCCGTGCCGGTACTCGCGCCCGGCAACGGGAAGACGAAGACGGGCAGACTCTGGACCTATGTGCGCGATGACCGTCCCGCGGGCGAAAACACCGCGCCCGCCGTATGGTTCGCCTACTCGCCGGATAGGAAGGGCGAACATCCGCGCGAGCACCTGAGGGATTACGTGGGCACACTGCAGGCCGACGCGTATTCCG
>PMAM01000283.1 GCA_003152595.1 Acidobacterium sp. | reverse complement strand
GCGGACTACGCGCAGCGCCGGCGGGGGTGTCGCATCTTGCCGACCTCGGGCTGGTGCGCGATCAAGGGGGGGCTGGAGCCTGCACGGGGGAGGCTGGAGCAGGATGGATGGACTGGTTCTATCGTCGCTTCCAGCAGACTTTTTCGGTCCAGATCACGAATGCTACGTTCTCGTCCCTCTTCCTTTACGCCAAGGAGCGGATGGCGAACGGGGATTTCCCGACGGACAGCGGCTCAGACTCGCGCACGCTGTTTCAGGTGCTTCAGCAGATCGGCATTTGCCTCGAAAGCGCCGATCCTTATTCCGACACCGCAATCGGACAGACGCCAACGCCGCAGATGGTCGCTCAGGCGCTCGCGTGCGCCACAGGATGGATTGGTCTGGGCGGACAGATTGAGGCCTCGGGCAACATGCTCATTGTGGGCGATCAGTACAGCAACAGCACGGCGATCAACGCAGTGCAGTTCATTCCAAACAGCGGAACGGAGCCGGGTGGGCAGGAACCACAAAGACCATCGACTCGACTGTGACAACCGCGCCGAACGTCTTCATGGACTTTACCGGAGTGACCTTTCAGCCCGGCAACACCAGCGTCGATATGTTCTCAATCGCTGAAAACAGCGGGATCAAAGGCCTGACGGTGAACGCGCTGAACGTCACCAACTACGCGGGAAACGCGGTGAAGTTCATTGGCAACTGCCAGCAATCAGACCGCTGCTATCTGACCAACTTCCAACTGATTAACGGCACTGACAGCACTAATCCGCAGACCGGGACGGCTATCCTGTTTCAGTCGGATGGAACTCACAATCAGACCACCGCATTCGTTGGCCCGGGAACCATCCTCGGATTCCACGACGCGCTCTCCCTCAATTCCACCGGTCCTACCAATGTCGGGTTCATCAACGGCAACAACTTCGTAGGGATCGACATCGACAACGCGGTGAACTGCATTAACCTCTTCTCTAACCCCGGCGATGTGACTGCCAACAGCTTCTACGGTGTCAACTGCGATGCTGGAGCCGGGCACATCGTCGGAGCGAAAGGACTCTGGATTCATGCCAGCACCACCGGGGTGACTTTGGAAGGGAACGCCTTCTACGGGAATCTCTGGGATTTTGGCGGCGCCGTCGCGCAGGCTGCTTTTACGCTGGACTCGAATGCTAATATCAATAACCTCCAAATGTATGCTCCGGTTGGCGGAAGCGACACATCGTCTGACACTGGCTGGGACAATCAACTGTGGAACTACGCCTTTCCGCTCGCGATCCAGCAGATTGGCATCAAGAACCTCGAGATCACTCCTAATCCGGGATTTACGGATTACTGGCTGGCCACGAATGGGGCGGGGAACGAAGCCTGTATTTCCAGTGGAGTCTCTCCCGGCACTGACCCTGTTTGCGTGGATGGAGCAGGGGATTTGCTTTCTTACGGGAACGTCGAGGTTGGAACAGTAGGCAACGCGTTCAACGGAGTTGAGATCCTTCCCGTAACGTCCGGGGGCATCAAGGCGTGGATTGATAACACAGGTTCCTTGATCCGAATCAGCACCGGAGATTCTCCTGGCACTAATCCGGTGACCATCGACTCATCGGGAAACTTCAATCTTCCCGGCGGGGCGATTTACAAAGTCAACGGTTCGCAGATTGCCAGCTCGAATCTGGGCGACTCGGCTTCGTTGGTGAAAGAGTGTGGAACGGCGACTTTTACGTCAGGTACGACCAGTAGCGCGGTATCTTGCTCGGGAATCACGTCTGCCTCTCATTGTCAGGCCACCTGGATCGGTTCAACGCTCACCGGCGGAGCTTTGGGGTATACGGCATCAGCAGGAAGCGTGACCTTAACAGCGGCAACATCCAATAGCGGAACGGCGGCGGTGTCATGCAGCGTAAACTAATTTTCCTCATTTTCGCTGTGTCAGCCTCAGCTTTCGGGCAGGCGCTCAGGGTTGACGTGCCTCTGCTGGGAGTCGGCCCCAATGTTCCCTCACAGGGCGGACCGACGCCGCAAGCTCTTCTGCTCTCCAATTCGACGATTGCCCTGTGTAATCATCCGTCCTCATTGAGTTCCTGTACTCCGGTTACGACCTATACAGATTCAGCTGAAGATGGAATGTGTCCCCCGACGCAGCCGTTAACCCAGAACCTTTCCACAGTCTGCACGGCCAATACCGGAACGACAGGGAGGGTCAGCTTCTGGTATGGCGGCGGCAACGTGGATTACTATGTCACCAACTCCAGCGGCTACACCCAGGGACCGTACACGGTTTCGTCGCCAGGATCGGGGAGCTTCATTCCGACCACCGGCGGTCCTGTCGGCACCACGGGACGCGTGCCGGACGGCTATTTGTGGGTCACATCCAATACCTGCAAAGCAACCGGCAACGGCACGACGGATGACACCACCGATATCCAAACCTGCATCACCTACGCAATTGCGCACGGATACCTCGGGCTTTACTTCCCGACCGGGCAGTACCTGGTAACACAGTCTCTGAACGCCACGGCCTCAACTTACCAGGGAGGGTTGCGGTTTCTCGGGGAGGGACGGTTTCAGTCGGTCATCATCCATGAGTTGACGGAGGCCTATCCAGTTCTCGACGTTGGCGGTATGTCTTTCTTTGAGATTGCCGATATGTCGATTTCTCCGCCGAACTGGCCGGGCTCTCCAAACTACTCTCTGAGCCAAGCAACAGCTGCGATCCTTGCCACTCCCGGACCCTCCGGCGGGTCGTATGGATCGAACTTTCGCTGCAAGAATGCCGATGTGATCGGCGGCAACACAGCGACGCAGGCGGCGGCGCTTGTCGACCAATCCGATCTTACGCGGATCGAGAATTGCAACTTTCAGGGCGGAGGCGCGGGTCTGGTGATCGGTTCCGCTGTCGGCACAGCCACAGGAGTGGTATCGAAGTTCTACACGATGCCTGTGGACGGCGCGGATAACTTCGACACGCTGCAAACGATTGTCGGCGGCTCCGCCGAAGGGGGATATATCGGCGGAAGCACCGGAAGTTACCCAGCGCTTGAGATGACCGGCCAGGACCAGTTTGTTCTGGACAGCTTCTATATGGTCATCGGCGGCGGAACGGGTCCAGTCTGGTTCTATAACGGAGGGATTGGTCAGGGAGGTATCAGAGCCAGCGGGTGTCGCACAGAGAGCAACAGCCCAGCCACTGGCGTAACCGCTTTCGAGGTTTCAGGGGCTCTGTTTAACAGCGACATCAAATGCTCGCTCAACACAGACAGCGCTGGTTATGCAGTTACGATTGACTCCGGCGTGGAAATTAGGAACAGCCGCTTGACGATCAACGGCGGCGCGGTATCCGGCGCGCTTCACGGGGCTGGCAGCCTTCTAAACAGCGATATCACTCTCAACAATTACAACAACCTTGGAACTCTCAGCGGAACGCAGGGAGATCTGAACGTTCGAACCGGCGCCAATATGACTGGGACGTTTGCTTCCTGGTGCTCCGCTCTGGGCGCAGGAGGCGCCTTCTCTTCTTATGTTCGGATCAACGGCGCACTTTGCCCCAGCGCGAACAATGCTCCGAGCACGACATCTATCATCACCGTAACCGCAGCGGTCACGATCAGCGGCGCGACGAGCGGCTATTACTTCAATCAGGAGGCAACGGCTGGAACAGCAGTGACGTACACATTGCCCACCCCGGCAGAGGGTAATCAGTTCTGCGTCAAGAACTCCAATAACGGCAGCGCCGCCGATACGGGGGTGCTGGAACTGCTGGTAGCGAACACGGGCACGCAATCCATCATCTACAACGGAACGAAATCGACGAGCGGCTATTTGTCCTCGGCAGGCGCAGCGGGAGATTTCGCGTGCGTGGTCGGGATCAGCGCAACGCAGTGGGAGGCAACGGCCAATGTTGGCTCGTGGAGTATTCACTAGCTTCCTGTTTGCGGCTGCGTGCGCCCATGCGCAGATGCTCGCCGGCATCGTCGGAGGCGGTGGTGGTTACCCGGTTCAGATTCCGGGAAGCGCAACCTCCTACCCAAACCTTGAGCAGGCTAGCGGCTGGGCGGGCGACTCCACCTCGGACGTAAGTCCAAATCCGCCTACCGACTGCGCCATCGTTCCGCCGGGAAACAGCGGCTGCCCGTCAACAATCACCGGGGCTGGCGGCGGCTCGACTCTGACGTTGCAGACCACCGGACCGGCAAGCCTTTACAGCGGCTGGATGGCCAAGCTGGCAGTCACGACCACCGGGCAGCTGTATCAACTGCTTCGCTGGACAGTGACCCTCAGCGCTGTGGCGGGCATTCAGGCGTTAGAGGTTGGCAGACGCGCGACGAATGCGGCGGGAATTACCGACAACGGCCAGACGCAGTTTGTTCCGATCAGCGGCTCTCTGCTTGAATTCGATCTCGTCCCTTCTTCGTCCGGCGGCCTACCTGCTTAATCTGCACAAAAATTCCGTGCGGACATGGGTGAAGGCCGGCCTGCCAGTGAGCGATGACAAGCGCCCGAAGCTGATCTTAGGAGCGGACCTTGCTGCCTTTCTCAAGGCGCGGCGGATGAGAAACAAGCGGCCATGCAAATCGGGTGAATTCTACTGCGTTCGGTGCCGCTTGCCGATGGTTCCCGCTGGCGGAATGGTGGATTGCAAGCCGGAGACCGAGACAAACGGACGACTGGAGGCGATTTGCCCGGTTTGCGACTGCATCATGAACCGCTGGATCAGTCTTGCCAAATGGGAGCAGATTTGCGGAAAAATGGAGGTCACAATTACGGAAGCATCGGAACAAGTAAGCGATAGAACACAACCTGCCGTAAACAGTGACTTCAAAGAGGGGGTCTCAGACGATGCGAAAACACAGCCCGGAGAATGAACGAATCAAGCATCAGTATCTAGCGTATTTGAAGGAAGCTAAGAGCCACGGCGAACCCACCGTGGATGCCGCTGCCAAGGCCCTGCATCGCTTTGAGGAGTACACCAAATTCCGGGATTTCAAATCATTTCACCAGAACCAGGCGATTGCGTTCAAGAAGCATCTGGCTGAACTGAAAAGCCAGCGGTCGGGAGAAAAGTTGAGCAAGGCGACACTCCATGCGACGCTGGTATCACTCAAACGCTTCTTTCAGTGGCTATACGGCCAACCAGGCTACAAGTCGCGTTTTCAATACTCCGACGCGGAATATTTCAACCTGTCAGAAAAGGACACGCGGATTGCCACGGCGCAACGAGAAAAGCGAGCGCCGACGCTGGAGCAGGTTCGCCACGTCATCCAAACAATGCCAGACAGCACCGAAATTGAGTGCCGCGACCGGGCGGTGATTGCCTTTACGCTGCTGACTGGGGCGCGGGACAGCGCGATTGCATCCATGAAGCTGAAGCATGTTGACCTGATTGCGGGATGCGTTCACCAGGATGCGCGAGACGTGAGAACGAAATTCAGCAAGACATTTGACACGTTCTTTTTCCCAGTAGGGGATGATGCCTTGCGGATTGTCGCGGAATGGGTTGGCTATCTGAGAGCAGAAAAGCTGTGGGGGAATGATGACCCTCTCTTTCCGGCAACGCGCATCGCGGTGGGCGTGAATCGCCGGTTTGCGGCGTCTGGACTAAGCCGGGTGCATTGGAGCAGTGCCTCGCCGATTCGTGGCATTTTTCGAGAGGCCTTTGAAAGAGCAGGGGTCCCTTACTTCAACCCGCACAGTTTCAGAAATACTCTCGTCCGGCTGGGCGAGGAACGGTGCAAGTCGCCCGAAGAATTCAAGGCGTGGAGCCAGAACCTGGGACATGAAAAGGTTCTGACGACCTTCCTCAACTATGGATCAGTGACGTGCGACAGGCAGGGCGAGATTTTGCGCGGCCTCGCCACTCCGCAACATACTGCGCAGCCGGGCGCGGATGAAATAGCACAGGCACTCTTTACGAAAATGCGGGACGCTGGGGTCTATTTGCAGGGCAGCGACAACTAAGCCGCTGTTCCACGGAAGGGCAGTACCTTTCCTCCGCGCTGGGTCCGTTCCAGGAAGTCCGCCCAGTCCTGCATCATCTTGGCGCGCGGTTCCAGGTAAAGAGCATGGTTGTAGGCCGCGCTGACAGCATTCCGGGGCGCATGGGCAAGTTGCAATTCGATATGCTCGTGCGCGTACCCCTGCTCATGCAAGATGGTGGAGGCCAGCCCACGAAAACCGTGACCGGTCATGCGCCCCTTGTATCCCATGCGCTCCAGCGCCTTGAGGATGGTGTTGTTGCTCATCTGCTTCTTCGCATTACGGTCGCCGGGAAAGAGCCACTTGCTTTGGCCTGTCAATGTGCGGAGAGTGTCCAGCACATCCAATGCCTGCCGGGAGAGCGGAACGATGTGCGGCGTCCGCATCTTCATGCGTTCGGCGGGAATGTCCCAGCGGGCGGCCTCCGTGTCAAACTCTGCCCACGTCGCACCAATCAGCTCACTGGTACGCACGAAGGTCAAAGCCATGAGCTTTAGGGCCAGCCGCGTGACGTGGGTACCCTGATAGACCTCAATCGCCCGGAGCAGGTCCGGCAGTTCGCGCGAATCCACGCGGGCATAGTTCACCTTGCGCCCGGACTTGAGAACGTCACTGGGGCGAATCTCGCTGGCCGGGTTGCGGGTGGAATAACCGTGGGCAATTGCGAAGCGGAAGACTTGCCCGGTTGTCTCCAGGGCGCGCTTGGCAATGTCCCGAGCGCCGCGTTGCTCAATGGTTTTGGTCATGGCCACCAGCTCCGGGGCCTCAATCAAAGCGACGGGCCGCGCGCCCAGGCAGGGAAGAATATCGGCGTCCATGCGGCGCTTCACATAGTCCACATGGCGCGGACTCTTACCATCTTGCCAGTGTGCCAGCCACAGGCGGGCAACGCTTTGGAAGGAATTCTCCGTTGCGGCCTTCTCGGCCTTGCGCTCTGCCATTGGGTCTACGCCGGTGGCCAGCACCTTGCGCGCCTCCGTGTGGCGCTCTCTGGCGAGAGATAGCGGCACATCGGGATACTTGCCAAAGGTCATGAGCTTGGACCGCCCCTCGTACCGAAAGGCCCAGCGCCAAATCTTTCCGCCCGCTGGCGTAACCCACAGAAACAGGCCGCCGCCGTCACTGACCTTATAGGGCTTCGTACCCGGCTTGATTCGCTTGATCTGGATGTCCGTCAACCGCATGGAAGCCACCTCCTGGCAGTGTACCCACAGCCTGCGGAAGATGTACCCACCAATGTACCCGCACGAGCTGTCGGCTTCCATAATAGCTAAGGGTCTTAGGAAGCAAAACGC
>PMAM01000378.1:5083-10116 GCA_003152595.1 Acidobacterium sp. | reverse complement strand
CCGGACCCAGCGGAAAGTGAAAAGAAAGCAGCGGACGAAAAGGCTAAGCAGGCCGCCGACGAAAAGACGAAGCAGGCCACAGCGCGACGACGCCTGATCCTGATGATCGTCGCTTGCGTGGTCCTGATTGCGGCGGCGATTCTTATTTGGAAGATCTTTTTTGCGCCACCACGTATCCCGAACAGCATTGTTGTGGTGAGTGGCCGAATTGAAGGCGACGACTCTGCGGTTGCTTCCAAGACAACCGGACGCATTCTTGAGGTTCGTGTGCGCGAGGGCGACACCGTCAATGCCGGAGACACGATTGCCGTTCTCGACGACGCCCAGATTCGGGCGCGTGAGGACCAAGCTCGCGATGCTCTCTCGGATGCAGAAGCAAANNGCAGGCGCAGGCGGATCTGGCAGCCGCGCAATCGGAATTGGCCCAGCAGCAGGCGGCTTATCAGATTGCCGCTTTCAATAGAGATGCCTATACACGTCTTGCAAAGACCGGAGCCGTGTCGGAGCAACAGGGACTTCAGGCTTCGACGACGGCCGATCAACAGGCCGCGGTGGTTGCGGCTTCGAAGCGCCGGGTTGAGGCGTCACAGGGCGAATTGACGACAGCGGAGGCAAGTCTGTCCAACCCTGGTATTCGCGAATCGCAGGTTGTCTCGGTTCGAAGACAAATCTCGCAGCAGGAAGCTGAAGTGGCGAGCGCAGCGGCCCTGACACAACAAGCTCGCGCCGAACTTGCAGAAGCAGGAGACAACCGCAAAGACCTGACCATCAGGGCGCCGTTCTCCGGGACAGTGGTGACGCGCGGGGCGGAACCGGGCGAGGTGGTGGTCGCAGGGACTGCTGTGATCACACTATTGGACTTGACCAAGGTGTATCTGCGCGGCTTTGTGCCTGAAGGTCAAATTGGCAAAGTGAAAGTGGGACAGTCGGCGCGCATCTATCTCGACTCGAGTTCGCAGAAACCTATCTACGCCTACGTTTCCAGGATCGACCCACAGGCGACATTCACTCCCGAAAACACCTACTTCCGCGACGACCGTGTCAAGCAGGTAGTCGGACTCAAGCTGCAGTTGATAGAGGGATTTGGTTTTGCCAAGCCTGGCATGCCTGTTGATGGCGAAGTCTTGGTTCTGGGAGACAAGTGGCCGAAGGTCAGGCGCAAATGATCACGGCCAGCCCAGATCGAGCTGTGCCAGAACAGGCGGTCGAGGATCGACAAACCAATCCGCGCGAAGCGGGGTATCAAAACGAAAAGAGGAAAACTGAAATGACTTCCGTGGCTGAAGTGCAAACGAATTCAGGTCCCGCCGTCATCGACAAGACGGACGCACCGGAACTAACTCCATCTACTTCCCTGTCGTTCTCGTTTCCGGTCGGGTATCACGATCTGCACCCGGACATCAGCATCAATTTTCAGCTAAACCGCTTCTATGGCTGGGTCGGCGACGACAGCATGCTGACCGAAATGCGCGAGGCGACGGCCGGCGTGGCCGGGGTGAAGGACTATCCGACCTTCACCAGGACCTTCCTCGACCTCGGCGACAGGGCACTCGCGCGGCACGAGGTGCTCAAAGGGGCCTACTATCTGCGCCTTGCCGAGTTCTTCATGCTCACCGGAGACGCGCGCAAGCTGCCCACACGCCAGCGCTTCGTCGACCTGATTCTCGATCATTTTCAAATTCCGTCCTCGGCGTGCAGCAGGATTCCCTTTGAATCCGGCTGGCTTCCCGCCTATCGCCTTACCCCGGCGCAGCCCAAGGGCACGCTTGTCGTATTCGGCGGATTCGACAGTTACATCGAGGAATGGATGCCGGCAGCGTTGTTCCTCTGCAACGCCGGCTACGACACGATCGTGTTCGAGGGTCCAGGCCAGGGAGCGGCGCTCGAATTGGCCCGCCTGACCATGAGTCCTGAGTGGCAGAAGCCAGTCAAAGCGGTGCTGGACTTCTTCCGTCTCGATGCAATCACGTTGATGGGCTTCTCCCTCGGCGGCGGGCTGGTGATTCGCGCCGCCGGGTTCGAGCCACGGGTGCGCCGAGTGATCGCTTACGACATCTGCACCAACGCGCTCGAGTGCTTCCTTAGCCTTATGCCGCCGTCGGCACAAAAGGAGCTCCTCGGCTGGATCGACGCTGGAAACGAGGCAGCGGTCAACAAGTTCTTCGTTGATGCGATGGCCAAGAGCCTGATGGTGGACTGGATGACGCAATTGGCGATGCACAACACCGGAACCCGGACTACCTATGCCATGATGAAGCACTACCAGAAATACGAGACCGCCAGCATCTCGTCTCACCTGACGCAGGACGTACTTCTGATGGCAGGCGCCGAGGATCATATTATCCCGGTACAGCAGCTGCCCGACCAGATCGCGACCCTGACGCATGTGCGTTCGCTCACCGCACGTTTGTTCACGCGCGCGGAACAGGCGCAGAACCATTGCCAAATAGGCAATTACGGACTCGCACTTCGCACCATACTCGACTGGATGACTGGTCTTGGGCCGATCGAAAGGCGCAAATGATCGCGGCCAGCCCAGATCGAGCTGTGCCAGAACAGGCGGTCGAGGATCGGCAAGCCCAGCCGACGATCGATGTTCGCGGACTGTCAAAACGCTATGGCAAGCTTGAGGCAATCCGCGGAATCGAATTTGAAGTGAACCGCGGCGAGATGTTTGGGCTGATTGGCCCGGATGGAGCCGGGAAGACTTCGACTTTCCAGATTCTTGCAGGCGTCATGGAAGCAACCGCAGGCACCGCGAACATCCTCGGCCGCCCGGCGCGGGATATGCGGTCCCAAACGGGGTATTTGACGCAGGATTTCAGTCTCTATCCCGATCTGACTGTTGCGGAAAACATTCGCTACAGCGGCGATCTGCGCCTCATTCCGCCAGATGAGATCGCGGAGCGCAGTCTTCAATATCTCAAGATGTTTGATATGGATCGATTCGCCGGCCGTCTTGCCGGGCAGTTGAGCGGCGGGATGAAGCAAAAGCTTGCGCTCGTCTGCGCGCTCGTTCCACAACCCAAAGTGTTGCTGCTCGATGAGCCAACCACAGGCGTCGATCCTGTATCCCGTCGGGAGTTTTGGGACGCACTGGCTCACCTGACGGCGGAGGGTTTGACGATCCTTGTAGCTACTCCTTATATGGATGAAGCTGAACGGTGCCATCGAATCGCGTTTATGCACCTGGGCGAGATCCTTACGATCGGCACGCCGGCCGAGTTATGCGCGAGTCTGGGGGCGAAGCGGATCGAACTTCGCACGGCAGACCTCAGGAAAGCGGAAAGTGTGCTTTCCGAGGGATCCGGGCCTGATAAAGACATCATCGACGTGGAGCGGTTCGGCGACCGGCTGGACCTGCTGGTGCGCGATCCGGACAAGGAGCAGAAGTGGGTTACCGAGAAGCTGAAGGGCGCTAGACTATCCGTCGACGAGATGCGTGTCGATGAACCGACGCTCGATAACATTTTCGTAGCCAAGCTGCGTGCGTTAAGTCAAAAGGCCGACACAGCCGAGTTTCCAGCGAAACAGGATCACCACAACCTGCGCGGGCAAGTTGCGGTCGGTGCGAAGAATCTCGTCAAAAAGTTCAAAGCATTCACAGCCGTGAAGAACGTGAGCCTCGATATTCGAAATGGGGAAGTCTACGGACTTCTCGGAGCGAATGGGGCGGGCAAGACAACAACCATCCGGATGCTCTGCGGATTGCTGGAACTGACAAGCGGAACCATGGAGTTGGGTGGCACAGGTGGAAACCTGAGAACGGAATCTGTACGCAAGCGCATTGGTTACATGTCGCAGAAGTTCTCTTTGTATGAAGACTTGACGATTCGCGAAAACCTCGATTTCTTTTCGGGCGTCTATGGCGTGCCCGACCAGGATCGCGAAGAAAAGATTCGATGGGTGCTTTCCTTTTCGGGTCTCGAAGGAAAAGAGGACCAGATTACGGGCAGCCTGCCGGGGGGGTGGAAGCAGCGCGTGGCCTTCGGCGCCGCAATTATGCATGAACCGGACATCCTCTTTCTGGATGAACCGACTTCGGGCGTCGATCCTCTGGCGCGGCGCGCGTTCTGGACGATGATCAATCGGCTGGCAGACGGCGGTGCGGCCATCCTCGTGACCACTCACTATCTTGAGGAAGCAGAACAGTGCAACCGCCTGGGAATGATGGTTGCAGGCGAGCTTGTGGCCGAGGGCACGCCCACCGGCATTAAGAGCCAACAATCCGGACATGTGCTCGAATTCATCGTCGACCAGCCCCAACCCGCTACGGACCTGCTGAAGGGTAAGACAGAGGGCTGGCGAGTGTCCCTTTTTGGCGAACGCCTGCATATGATCACCGACGAAGATCCCGCTACCGCCATAAAGGAAACCAAAAAGCGGCTCGAAGAGAACGGGATTCACGTGATCAGCGCGAGCGAAACCCGCTTCTCGCTCGAAGATGTGTTCATCTCCATCGTGGAGAAGGCGCGTACGCAGGGCAAGGCGGCCAGCGATGACTAAGAGGGGGCACGCATGAGGCGAATCATCGCACAGATGCGCAAAGAGTTGACCCAGATTGTTCGAGACTGGCGCACCCTGGCCCTCGCGCTGGCCCTTCCCACGTGCCTGCTTGTCTTGATGAGCTCGGCGCTTTCGCTCACGGTGAACGAGCTTCCGATCGTCGTGCAGGATTTTGACGGCTCATCGGCGTCCAATGATTTCATAGACGCTTTCCGGGCTTCGATAACGCTTAAGGTGGTCTCATGGCCGATAGATAAAACAGCCGAAGAGGCCCTCGCCTCCAATGCTGCACGCGCCGTGCTGATCATCCCGTCGCACTTTGGCCGCGACATGGCACGCGGCGTTAACGCGCCTGTCCAGTTTCTGGTGGACGCATCGGATTCAAACACGGCCAAATTGGTCACGGCTTATGCCGGCCAAATTACGACCTCGTACAACCAGCTGGGCAGTGGAACGCAAGGTGGCCCCATACAGACCGCCATCCGGCTCTGGTTCAACCCCGGACTCTCTTCGAAGAAGTTCTATGG
>PMAM01000378.1:0-5025 GCA_003152595.1 Acidobacterium sp. | reverse complement strand
GCCTTGATCGCCACCTTCCTCTATGCCTTTTGCGTGGCGGCGTTTGGAACCATGGTCGGAGCGGTCATCCCCAACCAGGCCTCGGCCTTGCAAGCGGTGGCCTTCGGTGGATTCCTGCTCGTATTCCTGCTTTCCGGCCTGATCTTCCCTGTCCAAAACATACCGGCCGGCCTCCGTTGGGTCTCAAGCCTCGTCTGGGGCCGGTATTACATCGAGATCGTTCGCGACGCGCTCCTGCAGGGCGGGGGATGGCCTGCCATGTGGTCCAACGTCCTGATCATCGGGTTGATTGGAGGCGTCTTCTACAGCCTGGCATGGCTCGGCATGAGAAGGATGCAGGTGAAGGCCTAAGTCATGACAAAGCTCTGGAACTACCTGTTCAATTATCGTATGCGCGCATTGATCAAGAAAGAATTTGCCCAGACTCGCCATGACCGCAAACTCATGTTCAGTCTCACCGTCTTGCCCGTCGTGCAGTTGACTCTGGTGGGGTTTGCCCTGAGCGCGGCGGTAACGAACGTGCGTCTCGCTGTCGTCGATGATAGCCGGTCACCCGAGAGCCGGGAGCTGATTGCGACGTTGACCGAGAGCAAGAGTTTCCGCCTCGCCGGCTACTACTCCTCCGTCGACCAGCTTGGAGATGCAGTCAGCCAGGGCAAAGCCGACGCCGGAATGGTGGTTCCTTACAATTATGCGAGGGATCTGCTCCGGGATCGCCATACGACTATTCAGTTCCTGCTGAACGCCACGAACGCAAACACAGCGACGATTAGCCGCGGATATGCAGAAAGCATAATTCAGAGATTCAATACGGGACTGGAAGGCGAGGGAATTCATGTCCGCNNCGTGGTTTATCGTCACCGGTGTGCTCGGTTTGCTGTTGATCCTGCAGAGCTCCCTCATTTGCTCCGCGGCCATGGTTCGCGAGCGGGAAGCTGGGACGCTTGAGCAACTGCTCATGTCCCCGGCCAGCACGTCCGAAATCATCATCGCCAAGGTCACACCCTTGTTCCTGTTGCTGTGCCTGATGATGTTCCTGGCCCTGGGCGTCCTCAAACTTGCGTTCGGAGTACCGTTCCACGGCAATGTTCTGCTCCTGCTCGCTGGTGGCGCCTTGTGCATCTTGTCTGGCATCAGCATTGGCACCGTGGTCTCCACGTTCAGCAAGTCGGCTCAGCAGGCACAGCTAACCACGTTTTTCGTCAATCCTCCTATCTCTTCGCTGTCCGGAGCGCTCAATCCTGTTGAGGCGATGCCGAAGTGGTTGCAGCCTTTCACAGTAGTGAACCCAGTTCACCATTTTGCAACCATCGCTCGTGGAAGCACGCTCAAGGGAAGTGGATTTATGGACCTTTGGCCGAACTTCTTTGGCTTGCTCATGATCACGCTGGTGCTTGGCTCGCTCAGTGTCTGGCGATTCCGCAAGCAGCTCAGCTAAGGATGGGGTACTTCGATATGAATCATCGGAAGACGAAGACCACGCCATTTCGCCGAATCGGGGGAATTGGCGGGATTCTCTGTATAGGGACCCTCTTCATCGCATCGCTGCCGAGCCAATCGCAGAGTACGCAGGCAAGTCCGCTCCCCCTCTCCGGGCGCGCTGGACAGAGCGGGTCGGTGACCGCGGTGGAGTCTCCCATTGCAGGAACGACAACCAGCGTAGACACGATAAACCCTTCAGTTCAGGTTCAGGGACCATATACCGGCAGCGCTTCGAGCACGGCGAGGATGCCGTTCTCGGGCAAGCTATCCCTTCGCGAAGCCATCGCGAGGGGACTCGACTATAACCTTGGCGCAGTGGGCCAGAGCAACGCTGTGCGTCAAGCTCAAGGGCAGAGTCAGGTTGCACGAAGCGCCCTGCTTCCCAATGTGAGCGGCTATCTGGCCGAAACAATACAGCAAATCAGCCTTGGGGCGGAGGGGTTACGCTTGACAATTCCGGGCTTTACCATCCCACCGACCATCGGACCCTTTAACAACATCGATTTGCGCGGCAGCCTTTCTCAGTCAATCGTCGATCTGACCGCGTGGAACAACTATCGGTCGTCCAGAGAGGTTTTTCGTGCCAGCCAGTTCGCCGCGCGGGACGCGCGAGAGTTGGTCGTTCTTGCAGTGTGCGGTGCTTATCTGCAAGTGATTGCAACAAGAGAAAGGGTGAAGTCCGCGCACGCACAACTCGAGACTGCTACCGCTCTTTTTCAGCAGACTCAGCAAAAGCGAAGTGTGGGGTTGGTGCCCCAAATCGACGTCGACCGGAGCGAAGTCGAACAGCTTACGCAGCAGCAACGAGTCATTTCGCTTGAGAACGAGGTGGCCAAGCAGAAGATCATTTTAGCCCGCATCACTGGATTACCTCCAAGCGATGAATACGATCTTACCGACGAGGTACCCTTTTCGGCTGCGCCTGATCTTAGCTTAGGTGACGCACTCAAGCAGGCGTCTGAGCATCGTGCAGATATTATGGCGGCGCAGGCACAAATTCGCGCCGCCGAACACACGCTTGCCGCGGCTCGCGATGAGCGTCTGCCGTCGCTTACAGCGAGTGGCAACTACGGAGCAATCGGAACAAACCCGTCGCAGGCTCACACGACATATTTAGGCGCCGCTACCCTCAGCATTCCGATTTGGCCAGGAGGCCGAACGGAAGGTGAGATTACGCAGGCAAAGGCTTCTTTGGCCCAGCGGCGAGCGGAACTCGAAGACACCAGAAGCCAGGTTGAAAGCGATGTTCGGAATGCCTACCTCGACCTGCGGGCGGCAACAAGCCAGGTGGAAGTGGCCAAGAGAAACCTTCAGGTAACAAAAGAAACTTTGGACCTGACGCGACAGCGCTTCGATGCCGGCGTGACCGACAACGTGGAAGTAGTCCAGGCCCAGGAGTCCTTAACCTCTGCTGAGCTTGACGTGATCAACAGCGTATTCGCCCACAACGTGGCAAAGCTCAGCTTAGCGCGTTCAATCGCGAGCGCGGCCGATGGTTTGCAGCAGTTCCTGAGCCTTCAATGACGCTTCACCGCCTCGTCAGTTCCGCTGATTTGTGACTTGAATGTTTGAAACCCTCTAAGGGCGATTAGGCGGAGAACTCCCGAGTGGTCGGCACTCGTAGCTTGACCCTTGAATTCTCAGTGAGCGCGTGATCGCCGAGTCACTCTTTGACTCAGCATTCCGGCCGTATCACCGGCTAGCCGACCATTCGGCCAGAACTCTCATCCGCCAACGGGAGAGTAGCCTCTCAGCATCTGATCTCACCATGTCATCGAGTAGGGAAGTCGTCTGCTTTCTCGATGCTGTCGAGATAGCGCTGTAGAGATCAAACGCTGTTTCTGCGGGATGGAGATCGGGGGAACGATATTGGGTTGGAGATTCTGCGGACGAAGTGAGAGGAGCCGGTAGCGGGTCGACGAGAGCTGCAAGCGAGGTGCCGGAAGCTTTCAGCGCTCGGTCAGGACTTGCAGAGTGGGCGCGGTCGCGGAGACGGGGTAGAGGCGCGACATGACCATGAGCTGGCCCGGTTTCAGGATCCGGACTGTAAGGGCTGGTTTGGGTGCTGCGGGATTGGCAGGCAGGACATGGAAGCGGAGTACGTAGAAGCCCGCTGCATCGCGGAGGGCCTGCTTCACGGCCATCTGCACGCTCGTTTCGTGAAACGCACCACCGTCGAAGCCGCTGCTGTACGTCTGCATCGCGTAGGGACCGCCGGAGTGCTCTCCCCCCACGTCGTACTCCTGGCCAGGAACACCACCATCGACAATCAGGGTTTCCGCTGAATCCCACCGGACATGTCGCATAAGCGCATACGGCGGCGGCTGGTGGTCGGTGGCGGTTCCGCTGAGAAAAAGCAGAATGCGGCGGCCGCGAAAGAATTTCAGGTTGAGCATGGCCTGTTCCGCAGGGGTAGAGCCCTCGGCTGCGGGCCCAGAGGCCTGCGGAGGAGCAGTGCTGATCTGCTGGAATTGCGCAGGGCTGACGGCGTAATCTGTAACGCTGCCGTCGCTGCGAGCGACGGCGACCTGCCAGCCGAGCTGCCATACCGGCGCGAGTGCGTCACTCAACTGGCGCAGCATGGAGGGCGAGCTGCCGGGCCCTGGCCCGAGGATCACGATCATGCGCGTGTGGGCCGTGACTCCGCCAACTGGTTTGTCGCCGAGGTGCGGGCGGATCAGTTCCGGGAGCAAAGGCGCTCCATTGAGGTCTACGGCGAAGTCTCTCGCGGTGAGGCCGGTTACGGGCTTGCCGCCGTCCCGCTGGATGAGAAGTTCTACCTGGAGAATACCGGGACGCTCCGGAACCTGGGCGGAGCCCTGAGGAATGGAAGCAAGCAACGCGACGAAGGCGAGCGTGCCGGTTCGCGAAAGCGCTCGCCCTGGGCGTTTCGCGCGATCTAACAACAACAGAAGCATAGTTTGGCGCTCCGATGTCTGTCGGGAAGACGGAACGGGTTGGGAATTGGTTTCGCATCGAGGACACGCTGTAGACACCCATGTCATAACCTGGAAAAGCGTTGAAGGTGACCTTCCTGTCGAAGGAGGTTGATTCGGGCAGACGGATGTTGGTGGGGTCGTCCGCGCGGAGGAAGCCAGCCGGGGGGGCGGGTTCGGGGACTGCGCGTGAGCAGGCGGAGGGGTCTGGGTTGAAGCGTGCCAATGCCTGAGGCCAAACGACCAGAAGTGTCGATACATCTCAAGACCTCCTTTACACGAAAGTAAAGGACTGTAGGTGCCACCAGAGCCCCAGGCAATCATCGCCCTCGGCTCAATGCCTTGTCTGCGCCGTTTAGGTCAGATTGAAGAGTTCTCTTGCTCCTGAGGCTGCGGAGTTTCGATTAATCCTGAGAAACGCGCTTTGCTTCAGCGAAACCCACCGCTCGACGCCGCAAATCTCGACGAGCGCGAAATCGCCAATGCGCTCAATGAGTGTGGTGGAAGGGTTCAGATCGCCGGGTTGTAGATGGATTGCCCGGCAAACCGGAAATAACGGCAGCGGTGCCGGATCGGGTCGAAATGTCCGTGTTGCCGACAATGCGGG
>PMAM01000171.1 GCA_003152595.1 Acidobacterium sp. | reverse complement strand
GGGCGGGATGCAAACCCAGACAGCGTTCAGTTGTCAGCGCTCAGCGTTCAGGAGGGACAGCACCCCGCATAGACTGGAACCGAATGATCGGAGCGATTGCCAGTGGTGTTGGTGCGGCGGCGTGCGCGGTTGCAGGAGTGGGGACCTATGCGTCGCTGGCGCCGGAGTCGCAGCTGTTTGGGCGGACGATTGTGGCGGGGCGGGATGTGGCAGAGTTCGCACTGACGTTCGACGACGGGCCCAACGATCCGTGGACGGGGCGGCTGCTGGATGTGCTGGCGCGCTACCAGGCGAGGGCGACATTTTTCCTGATCGGGAAGTACGTGCGGCAGCGGCCGGATCTGGTGCGGGAAATTCGGGAAGCAGGGCACCTGATCGGCAACCACACAGCGACGCACCCATGGCTGGCGGTGCAGAGCGCGGCGCGGGTTCGGGAAGAACTGGCGGGTTGCAATGCGGCGCTGGAGGAGGTCCTGGGCGAGAAGGTGCAATTCTTTCGTCCGCCGCATGGATCGCGGCGTCCTGCGGTGCTGCGTGCAGCGCGGGAGCTGGGGTTGACGGCAGTGATGTGGAACGCGATGGGGTTCGACTGGCGTGCGAACACGACGGCGGCGCGGATTACAGGGCATCTGGAGGATGGAATTGCGCGGAATCAGCGGCGCGGGCGGGGATCGAATCTGCTGCTGCACGATGGGGGACATCTGGCGATGGGCGCGGATCGGTCGCAGTCGGTGGAGGCGACGCGGGAAATTCTCGAGCGGCACGCGCCGGGGAAGGTGCGCTACGTGACGGTGGATGCGTGGGCGTAAGGCATGTCCCATTCGTCCCAGAAAGCGCCCGGAACTGTGGTCTGTGGGTTAACGTAGGTACGAAAAGAGAGGCGTTCGCCATCCATGTTCGAAGACATTCGCTATGCCATGCGGCAGTTTCTGAAGACGCCGGGCTTCACNNNNAACTGCTGCATCAACGGCGGCATGCAGGACGACTGGTCGCTGTTTTCGACTGAGCAGTACCGGCGATTTCGGGATCACACGCCGGGGTTCACGAGTCTGGCGGCATTTCAGGCAGGCCGGGCCCAGGTGGGCGTGCGCCGCGCGGGCAGCGATCATCCGGCAGAGTCGTTTGGGGCGGAGTTTGTTTCGGGCAACGCATTCGAGACTTTTGGACTGAGCGCGTGGATGGGCCGGCTGCTGCGACCGACGGACGATGTGAAGGGCGCGCCGCTGGTAGCGGTCATGAGCTATCGCGCGTGGCAGGAGAAGTTCGGAAAGGATCCGTCGTTGGTGGGGGCGTCGTTCTTCATCAACGGTCAGGCTTTCACGGTAGTGGGGATTGGGCCGCCGGGCTATTTTGGGGAGCGGCTGACCGCCGATCCGCCGTCCTTCTGGATTCCGCTGAGCGACAATCCGGTGGTTTCGGGAGGGGCCTTCGATGTGCTGGACAGCCCGGAGCTGGACTGGCTGAACCTGATCGGGAGGATTGAGCCTGGGGCGGACAAGAAAAAGATGGAGGCGCAGCTGCAGGTGGAGCTGCGGCAGTTCCTTCAGGATCCGATCGCCAAGGTGCAGGCGCGGAGTGCCGGGCTGATCCCTAAGCAAACGCTGCATCTTTCTTATGGCGGGGGCGGCGTGCAGCAGATGCAGGACGATTCACGGGATGAGCTGCATCTGCTGATGTGGATTTCGGCGTTCGTGCTGCTGATCGCGTCGGCGAATCTGGCGAACCTGATGCTGGTGCGGGCGATGGCGCGCAAGACACAAACTTCAGTGCGCGCGGCGCTGGGCGCTCCGCGGAGCCGGCTGGTGCGGCAGGCGCTGACGGAGAGCGTTGTGCTGGCGGTGCTGGGCGGTATTGCGGGGCTGGCGGTGGCGTATGGCGGGGCGCGGCTGCTGCTGCACATGGTGGCGGGAAAGAGCTATCTGCCGATTGACGCGGCGCCTTCGCTGCCGGTGCTGGGGTTTGCGTTCGGGGTTTCGCTGCTGACGGGGATTCTGTTTGGGACGGCGCCGGCGTGGATGACGGCGCACACGGACCCGATCGAAGCACTGCGAGGCGCGAATCGCTCGACGAAGCACAGCGGTATGTGGACGCAGAAGATTCTGGTGGTGATACAGGCGGCGGTTTCGCTGGCGCTGCTGTGTGCCGCCGGATTGCTGATCCGGAGCCTGACGAATCTGCAGAACCAGCATTTCGGATTTGAGACCCGGAACCGATACATCCTGCATATCGATCCGCAGATCGCGGGGTACAAGGCCGACCAGGCGAACACGTTTTTCCGCCAGCTGCACGATGCGCTGGCGACGATCCCGGGCGTGAAAGCGGTGACGTACTCGCTCTATAGTCCGATGGAGGGCGACAACTGGGGCGAGGATGTGTACATCGAGGGCCAGGCTCCGCCGCCGCCCGGCAGCAACTTCAACAACGCGTCCTGGATTCGCGCGAGCGCGGACTATTTCGACAACATCGGAACGAAGATCGTTGCCGGGCGGGGGATCGCCGAGCAGGACACCGGGTCGACGCGTGCCGTGGCGGTGGTGAATGAGACGTTCGCCAAGCACTTTTTCAAGGACGGGCAGGCGCTGGGCCAGCACTTCGGCGATCTGGATCAGAAGTACGCCGGGAACTATGAGATTGTGGGCGTCACCGAGGACACGCAGTACTGGGATCC
Organism: Acidobacterium sp.; assembly: GCA_003152595.1. Taxonomy (GTDB): domain Bacteria; phylum Acidobacteriota; class Terriglobia; order Terriglobales; family Acidobacteriaceae; genus Palsa-343. Next base: position 26,414 of record PMAM01000171.1, on the reverse strand, counting down.
GATGCACCGTATCCGTCCGATGTTCTTCCTGCCGGCGACCCAGTGGCAGCATTACACCGATCCGTCCGAGGTGATGTTCGAGAACGTGTCGCATCTGGAGATGAATGCGATTGAGATCCAGACGGCCGGGTACGTTCCTGGGCTGGAATCGCAGGTGCGGCGCGTGCTGTCGCAGATCAATCCGAATCTGACGATTATCAGCTTCCAGACCTTCGCCGAGCAGGTGAAGGACCGGTTCAATGACCAGGAGATTATGGTGCAGCTGACGTCAGTGTTCGGATTTCTGGCATTGGCGCTGGCGGCCATCGGGCTCTACGGGGTGACGGCGTATTCGGTAGCACAGCGGACGAGCGAGATCGGAATCCGTATGGCGCTGGGCGCCGATCGCAGCGGAATTCTGCAGATGGTGCTGGGCAGCGCATTTCTTCAGGCGGGGATTGGGCTGGCAATCGGTATGCCTGCGGCGATCTTTGGCGGCCGGTTCATGGCGAGCATGCTGTACCACGTGAAGACCTGGGACCCGGTGGTGCTGATCGCGACGACAGCGATCCTGGCGGTGGCGGCGTTTCTGGCGGCAGTGATCCCGGCGCAGCGGGCGGCGAGCGTGGAGCCGATGACGGCGCTGCGGGTGGAGTAGGGCGCGAGGCTCCGCAGTGCATTCCGGAATAACTGCCGGGGCTCTTGCTCTTACTGGTTATGGATGAACTGATCGACGTTGCTCTGGTCGACGAGCGTCGATCCGGTATCGATGAATGCCGGGATCGGCGCCGACGGATCGACAGAGTAGTCCGTTGTGAGCGACGGAAGCGGATTGTGGTAGAGCTCGTCGAGCATCTTGACGCCGAAATAAGCCATGGTGAAGGGCTTCTGCGCGATGGTGGCGGCGATGATGCCCTGTTTGACGTCGTCGAGGGTGTCGGTGTTCAGGTCCATGGCGATGACGACGCGGTCCTTCGTATTGCCGCGGTGCAGGACTTCACCGACTTCGGGGCCGGCGGAGGCTTCGAGGCAGACAAAGGCGTCGACGCGATCCTTGCCGGTAAGGGCCAGGGCGCGCTGAGTGTAGTCGAAGGCCGCGGTGCTCTCGCCTTTGATGTCGACGACTTCCTTGATGTGGATGTTGGGTGAATCCGCGAGAACGTCCTTATAACCGTTCAGGCGATCGTCGAGGTTGGGCTGGTCGGGGTTGGTGAAAAAGACGACGTTGCCCTTGCCACCGAGTTTCTGCACGAGTGCGTGACCGCCGAGGCGACCTGCCTGGCGGTTGTTCGTGCCGATGAAGTAGAGGCGTTTGCTGCTGGGCGCGTCGGAGTCGATGGTGATGACGGGAATGCCGGCGTTGATGGCGGCGTCGATCTCAGGCTGCATGAGCTTTTCGTCGGCGACCGAGATGAGGATGCCATTGGGCTTGAGGGCGACGACGGAGCGGAACTCCGCGACCTCGTCCTGCGGGTCGAAACCCTTGGGACCGCGCATGTCGGCGTGGACGTCGTATTCTTTGGCGATTTTGTCGAGGCCGGCCGAGGCGGACTGCCAGTAGGCCAGTTTGGTGTTGGCCGTGACCAGGTAGAAGTGCTCGGCGCTGCTGTGACGCTTGCAGCCGGTGAGCGCGACTGTACAGACGGACAGGGTGAAGAGAAGGACAAGTCGGTTAGCCAGCTTCATACAGCACCTCCTGCGCCTCGTGCATATTCCAGCGTGAGCAGGCCGGGTTAGAGACTGCTCTCCGGATGCACGGGATAGAGCAGTTTACTCTCTTCGGCGAGAGTCGGCCTGGCGTGGTTCGGAGAGCGGGATGAGATGAAACTGGAACTCGTACCGCTCAATAGGCGGGGGGCAGCCCGATTTTCTGAATGAGTGCACGGTAACGCGGGTCGGAGTGAAGGAAGTCGTAAGAGCGGTCGTTCTGGATCCAGAGCAATCCGGGCGCGTGCTGGCGGTAGCCCTCTTCGAGAAGCGACAATGCGGGCTCACGATGGCCAAGCTGTGCGTGAAGACTCGCCAGGAAGACGGGGGATGCGTAGTGCTCTTTGCCCCGCTGCTCGGTCTCCTGGACTTGCCAGCGGACCACCGCGTCATAGCCGGCGCTGGCATACAGGTGGCGCACATGGTCAGCCTGAGCCGGGAGCGCGTCCGCCACGAAGTATTTTGCGAGGGCGCCGGTGGCCTGCGCGGTGTTGCCTTTGTCGCGCCAAATCAACCATAGAATGCCCCAGAAGGACTTGTCTCCCGTATCGGTCTGCTCTCGCATACGGGCATCGTCGATGGCGGCGTCGTATTGGCGTGCCTNNTGCTTCTCGGTATCGATCGCCTCCTGCTGGCGATTGAGAGTTCCGAGCAGTTTGGCGCGGAGGTGCCATGGCTCGGCAAAGCGGGGATCAAGGTCGATGCAGCGGAGAGCTTCCCGGTCGGCACTGGCGAAGTCCCAGCGGTTGAAATAATACGCGGCGGCAAGGGCGAGGTGGGCTTCGGGCAGAGTGGGATCAAGCTGGATGGATTTGTCGGCGGCTTGCTGTTCGGCAGGCAGGGCGGTGCGTGGATCCAACAGGTCATCGACAGCAGCGGCCCCGTAATAAATCGACAGGCCAGCCCAGCCGGGGGCGTAATCGGGTTGCAGCGCGATGGCTCTGCGAAATTCGATACCGGCCTGGTCGTTCTGATCCCTGAACCACAGGTAGCGGCCACGCAGCCAGGCGTCGTGTGCTGCAGGATTCACATAGGGTGCGGCAGTCGCGACGGGGGCGATGCTGCGAAGACGCCTTGCGATGGCCTGGGCAGCTTCGTCGGGCAGGGCTGTGTCGTTGAGGTCGCGATCGTAGCTGTCGGCCCAGATGTGGGAGTCGGTGTCGGCGCGGATGAGCTGGAGGGTCATGTGGACCCGATTGCCGGCACGGGAAACCGAGCCTTCGACGATGCCGTCGACATTGAGAGCGCGGGCGATTTCGGGGAGCGGGCGGTGGGCTCGCTTGTACTCCAGGACGGAGGTGCGCGAGACGATGCGGAGGGTGGAGTCTTTGGCGAGCATGGTAGTGAGCTCGTCGGTCATACCATCGGCCAAGTAGTCCTGGCTGGGGTCTCCGGAGAGGTTGTCGAGGGGCAGCACGGCGAGGGAGCGGATATTCGCCGCAGCGAGCCGGTGGCGAGGGAGGAGATAGCGCGCACCGTAGAGGATGCCGACCGCTGCCAGGATCGTGGCCGGGATAGCGAGCCAGAGTGCGAAGCGGCTGCGGCGTGCTTCAGCGGTGGGCTTCCGCGGAGAAGGCGGGAGAGGAATGAAGGTGGGTTGCGCTGGAGATGCGGTGTGGCCATTGCCTGCGGCCAAGGGCTCCACTTCGAGGCCATGAATGGGGGCGATGAAGCGGTAGCCTTTGCCGGTGACGGTCTGGATGAAGCGTGGTTCGTCGGAGTCGTCGCGAAGGACCTGGCGTATTTTTCGGATGGCGGTGTTGATGCCGTGTTCGGTGTCGACGAAGACNNAGGATGAGGAGCTCCATCGGCTTGCGCTCGAGGGCGATCCCTCGGCCGTTGCGGCACAGTTCGAAGCGGCCGCGGTCGAGCGTGAACTCGCCGAACTCAAGGACGGTGGCGATCATGGGGCTAGCTCATGGGGCAGCAGTATACCCGGGATATCCGAGGAAAGCAGCAATCTTTCGATGTTTCAGGGGTTTGGCGCTTCACCAGAACTTTACCTCCGTCTTCACCTCCTCTTCCTTGCCTCGGCGGCGGGGATCGCGTTTAGCTCGTGACCCAGCCGGAAAACCCGGCGAAAGAGGAGAACCCCATGAAGATCCATTTGAGGAAATACGCGCCCGCCCTGGGTGCGTTCGTTGCCGCATTGCTGCTGGTGCCGGCGTCGCAGGCGCAGTGCGGAGGAATCAACCTGAAAACCCTGGCAGGGGGTGCTGCGATTCATCCTCAGCTCGCCGCTTCCGGGGCGCAACTGGCGCGGTACGGCTCTCCCGCGGATCAGTATCGGGGTTGGGACGACGACGGGGCGATTGTCGGATTCTGGCATGTCAAGTTCATCTCAGAGGGAAGCACAGGGATCCCGGACGGCACTCCCGTGGATGCGGGGTATTCACAGTGGCACAGCGACGGGACGGAGATCATGAACTCCGGCGGCCGGGCACCGATCACGAGCGATTTCTGCCTGGGCGTGTGGAAGGCGGTTAGCTATCACAGCTACAAGCTGAACCATTTTGCAACGGCGTGGGATCCCACACCAACGACGCAGTCTCCGAATGGAACGCTGCTGGGGCCAGCACAGATCCAGGANNCAGTATGACGAGAGCGGCGACGTGCTGGCGCATGTGCAGGGGAACATCACGGGCACGCGCATCACGGTGGATACCGCGGCGCAAAGCATCTTCTGAAGAATTCGCTGTGCCTCCCGAGGGTACGGATCTTCATCATGCCGGTCAGGGTGAAGGTTCGGACCTCTTTTTTTTGCCCTTGCGAGTTCTGACCGCAGGAAGCTGGCCAGCGCCGACGGTTGCCCGGCCCAGTTCCGGGGCAACCCACAATTCGCTCGTCTGCATCTCAAATCCGCGCGGCGGTTCGTCTGAATTCCCCCGGGGCGGCGAACCTGCTTCGACTCATTTCGCGGGGCCAGCTGGATCCCCTGGCATCCGCTGCGGGGTAGACGCTCGCCTTGGCCTTCAGGTTCCCTCAATTATGCCGGGTCCTTTCTGTGACTGCGCAGGTGTCGGCATGCGTTGGCGCCGACGCTGCCGTGGCTCGCACGAGGTCCAGGCCGGATCCCAGCCAACGCAGTTCGGCACGAGGTCTATGCTGAATGGACCTGGACGAAGCAGCGGAGCACGGGCAAAAGCGGATGCATTTGAGAGGACCGGGGCGGCAAAGGGAAGAGACGGAGGGGGCCCCGGTACGGCGCGCCGTCGCGTGGATCCTGCGGCGGATAGCCGCAACGACGGCGATCGTCTTCGTGCTCCTGCTGCAGGCGGGGCAGGCGCAAAAGACCTCGCGCGACGACGTCCAGGCTGCTTATCTCTACAACTTCGGGAAATTTGTTCGCTGGCCGCAAGGAGTCGATCGCGGCCCCATGCTGGTTTGCATCGCCGGACGCGATCCGTTCGGGCAGGCGGTGGGGAAACTGGTGGACGGGGAGGAGATCGGCGGGCGGCCGGTGGAGGAGCGGGATCTCGAGGGCCCGGAAGGTGTGGGAGCGTGCTCGATTCTGTTTGTGGGAACGGGAGAGAATGCGCGGGAGGGCAGCTTTCTGGCGGCTGCGCAAGGAAAGCCGATTCTAACGGTCGGAGAGGGGCCGGACTTTCTGGCGCACGGCGGCATGATTCAGTTCCTGCTGGTTGGAGATCATGTCCGGTTCGCGGTCAATCTTGAGGCGGTGATTCGGCACCGCATCGTGCTGAGCTCGGAGTTGCTGAAGGTAGCCGTAACGGTGACCGGAAACCCCGGCACGGGAGGGGCGAAATGAGGCCCGGCTCCCGGTCGATCTCAGGAAAGCTGATGTGGATGAACATCATGGTCAGCGCGATTGTGCTGGTTCTGGCGGTGCTGGCGTTCTTCATCTACGACGTTATTTCGTTTCGCAAAAACCTCATTCTGGACCTGAGGACTGCCGCACAAATTGTTGGCACCAATAGCGTTACAGCGTTAATGTTTGACGACCAACAGAGTGCCACTGCGACGCTGGAGGCGTTGCGCAGCTCGCCGGATGTGGTGGCTGCAACTTTGGTGATGAACGATGGAACGCCGTTTGCGGAATATCAGCGTTCAGCCAGTGCGCCGGCGCCCCCGGTACGGGCACTAACTGCGGGAAAGATCGACGAGGAATGGGTGAACGGAAGCGGCGTATTGCTGGCGCACCGGATCATCTTCCAGGGAAAACCGGTGGGTACGGTCTACATTGCGGCCCAGCTGACCGAAACGGGAAACAGGGCGCGGCAGTATCTGGTGATCGCGTTCGGTGTGCTGTTGGTCTGTATGGCGGCCGGGGTGCTGATCAGCGCGACGGCGCGACGGCTGGTGGCGCGGCCGATGGTGGCTCTGGCGGAGACGGCTCGCCGTGTGTCGCGGGAGCGGGATTACTCGGTACGGGCTGAGCCCCAGATGGACGGGGACGAAGTGGCGGTGCTGGTGGAAGCGTTCAACGAGATGCTGGTGCAGATCCAGGAGCGGGACACAGCGCTGAATCGAGCGCGCGAGGAGCTGGAAGTGCGCGTCGAGGAGCGGACGGCGGCGCTGCGAGCCGCCAACCGGGAACTGGAGGCCTTCTCGTATATGGTGGCGCACGATCTGCGCGGGCCGCTCGACGCCGTACAGGGAATGATCTACCTGCTGGAGAACTCCGATCACGAGAGGCCGGAGGGCGAGCGGAGGGAGATTCTGGAACAGATGCAGGAGGTCACCCACGGCATGACTTCCCTGATCGACGATCTGCTGCATTTGTCGCGGGCAAGCACGGCTCCACTGAAGAAGGGGCCGGTAGATCTGACGGGAATCGTGACGCGGATTGCAGAGGATCTGAAGCGCGGGGATCGAAAACGGCAGGTCGAGTTCATGGTTGCGCATGTGCCTCCGGTGGAGGCGGACGAGGGCCTGATGCGGGTGGCGCTGGACAACCTGATTCGCAACTCGTGGAAGTACAGCTCGCACCACGGGCAGGCGTGCATCGAATTCGGCGCCATCAATCGGCGCGGAGAAACGCTCTACTACGTGCGGGACGATGGCGCGGGGTTCGATCCCAGGCAGAGCGATGAACTCTTTCAGCCCTTCCATCGGCTGCACAGCCGGAGCGAGTTTCCGGGGACAGGGATCGGGCTGGCGACGGTGCAGCGGATCCTGGCGCGCCATGGCGGTCGTATCTGGGCCGAGGGCGCGCTGGAGAAGGGCGCGACGTTCTGGTTCACGCTGCGGAGCGCTGGCGCAACGGATTGAGCGACGGGACGAGGACCTCACGGCATTGCGGCGCGCCCCGGACGCACGTCCTGCGGCGGGGCCGGAGCGAGCCCGCACGCGGAGCGATCGGGGCGCGAAGGTAAGAATCTTCTAATCGTTGTGTCGTCTTTTGGGGCACTGGCGCGCAGGAACTGAGCTGCGATGCCACCTGGAACTGAGGACAAAGGAATCACGAACGCGCCCCCGGGAGGGGGAGCACGGGAAGGTGCGGCTTCGGCCGCCGCAGCCGCCGGCGGGGGAGTGTCTGCTTCCAACCCCGTGGCGGCAACCGCTGCCGGGGCAACAGCGCTGGCGGTGCAGGAGAACGAGGCAAACGAAGCATTGCCGGATTCTCGCCTGGGAGACGTTCGTCTGGAGCGGCTGCCGATGCAGGTGGACGTGATGGTCAAGGTCCGCTCGTTTCGGGTACAGGATTTGCTGGCGATGCAGAAGGGAACGGTGGTGGAAACGGTACACGAGCACACCCAGGATGTGCCCTTGTGTTGCGCCGGCGCACTGCTGCTGTGGTCGGAATTCGAAGTCCTGGATCAGAGACTGGCGGTGCGCGTGACCCGGCTGGCTTAGGAGAAGCGCGCGGAGGACGAGAGGGAATTGTGGAGATTGTGCGATTGGCGGAGGAACCGCGGGGAAGAGGGAAGAAGAACATGGGCATGGTGCTGAACCCGGTCTTCGACGGCAGTACGCCGATGCCGCGCTACAGCTGGACCATGCGGCTGGGACTGTGGCTGCGAAAGCTGATGAGCCTGCCGACGGCCGGGGAGTTGCCAATTCGTCTGGAGGGGCGACTGAGCCTTGGACCGAAAAAGTCTCTCGTGCTGGTGAACTGCAGGGGCAAGAGTGTGCTGCTGGCGCTGGGCAGCGAGGTGATCACGCCGATCATGGAAGTCTCCGCGCACCGCAGGCGGAAGCGGGAGCCGGTGTCGTGAACCTGCTGCTGCTGGCGGCTGCGAAGGCGCCGCACGGGCTGCCGGGGCTGGACTTGTCCGGCCAGCTGGGCAACAACAATTCGGTTCCGTGGACGATCGTCTTTTCGCTGACCCTGTTGACCCTGCTGCCGGCGATTCTGCTCTCGATGACGCCGATGGTGCGTCTGCTGATCGTGTTCCACTTCCTGCGCCAGGCGCTGGGAACGCAAACGGCGCCCTCGAACCAGGTGCTGATGGGGCTGGGCCTGATGATGACCTGGTTCCTGATGCAGCCGGTGCTGGTGCAGGTGGATCAGCAGGCGGTAGAACCGTTTCGAGCCGGTCAGATTTCCGGCTGGGATGCGATCGAGCGCGGTTCGGAGCCGGTGAAGGCGTACATGCTGCGGTACGCGCGGGAGAAGGACCTGGCCTTGTTTGTTTCTGCGTCGATGACATCGCGACCGGCGAAGCCCGACGATGTGCCGCTGCGCGTGGTGGTGCCGGCCTACATCCTGAGCGAACTGAAGGCGGGTTTTGAGATCGGGGCGGTGCTGTTCCTGCCGTTCCTGCTGGTGGATATGGTGGTGGCTTCGATCACGACTTCGATCGGCATGTATCAGTTGCCGCCGGTGGTGATCTCGACACCGCTGAAGATCCTGCTCTTTGTGATGGTCGATGGGTGGAATCTGCTGGCCGGTTCGCTGCTGAAGAGTTTCTGACCCGGGCAGGGAGGGAGCTGAGGCAGAGGTCTGAGGGGAAGCGGAAGTCGAAGGGCGCGACGTGCGGCAGTGAAGCAGGACAGAAGGCGCGGAGGGAGGAAGATATGGGACCCGATGAGGCGGCGGAACTGATGCGGCATCTGCTGCGGGAGGCGCTGATTCTGAGCGCGCCGGTGTTGCTGGCGGCCTGCGTTACGAGTCTTCTGATCAGCCTGCTGCAGACGCTGACCTCGCTGCAGGATCAGACCATCTCCACGGTACCGCGGCTGCTGGTAGTGGTCGGGCTGCTGCTGGCGGCGCTGCCCTGGTATCTGGGCCGGCTGATGAGCTATACGACGGGCCTGTTCTCCGACTTCCACCGCTTTCTGGGACAGGGATGAGCGATGGCGGCACTCGGGCCAGGAGGGAACTGGGAGCAGGCTCTGGGGTCGATGACGCTGGTGCTGGTGCGCATCAGCGGGCTGATGGTGTTTGCGCCCGTGTTCTCTTCGGCGGCCATCCCGCCGCGGATCAAGGCGGGGTTCGTACTGGCGGTCTCGTTTCTGCTGGCCCCGGTGGTGGCCGGCTTTCCGGGGGCACACGCCGAGCTGGGGATTCTGCCCGTACTCGGAGAGCTGAGCGTGGGACTGGTCCTCGGCCTGACGCTGTCGTTGCTGTTCGAGGCGCTGGAGTTCACCGGGCAGGTGCTGGGCTTCCAGTTCAGCTTTTCGCTGGTGAACCTGATGGATCCGAATTCCCCGGTATCGACGCCGCTGCTGGGCCAGATGTTCGGGTTGCTGGGCACGCTGGTGGTGCTGGGCGCCGGTCTGCACCGGACGATGCTGGAGGCGCTCTTCCGGACCTTTGCCACCGCGCCGGTGGGCTCGGTGAGGCTCGATCCGCGGGCCGGATGGGCTCTGGTGACGATGGCGGGCGGCATCTTCGCCGCGGCGCTGCAGCTCTCGGCGCCGGTCGTGGCCGCGACGCTGCTGGCGGAGATGGCGGTCGCTCTGGCTGGAAAGCTGGCCCCGCAACTGCCGGTGATGATGATTGGCGTCCCGCTGAAGACGATGCTCGGCTACGGGGTCCTGATCGGATCGCTGGCCCTGTGGCCGCACTGGATCGAGGGGCATTTTGCGGCACTGCTGGATGATGCCGGCCGTCTGCTGGCACGGTCGGCGGGGACAACTTAGCCATGGCAGGAGACCGCACCGAACAGGCGACACCGCGGCAGCGCCAGAAGGCCGCCGAGAAGGGCGATCGGGCGCACAGCCGCGATTTGATGGCTGCGGTGGCGATGCTGGCCTCCGTCTATGTGCTGGGTGGCGTTGCGCCGCGCTGGATTGCCGGGTGGGGTGGCGCGTATCGCGTTCTGCTGGGGATGGGACAGCCGGCGATCTGGGAGCGAACTTCAGCGGCCGGGACGGCCATGGAAATTCGCGGGGTCTTCCTGAAGGCGCTGGAACCGGTGGGGATTCTCTTTCTTGCCGCCCTGGCCGCGGCGGTGGGAGCCGGGATCGCGCAGGGCGGGGGCTGGACGCTGAACTTCGAAGCGCTGCGCTTCAAACCGGAGCGCGTCAATCCGGTCGAGAACGCGAAGAATGTGTTTTCGCTGCGTGCCGCGGTGCGTCTGGGCAAGTCTCTGGTGCCAATCGCGGCACTGGGGTTCTTTGCCGTGCACGCGATCGAGGCGCAGACCGCCATTCCGCCGATGAGCGCGGCGCAGTATCCGGATCTGTTTGCCGAGATGTACAACCTGCTGGTCGAGGGCGCGTGGATTTTTCTGGCGTGGGCCGGGGTCGATTACCTGATGGAGTGGCGCACCCGGGAAACCCGGCTGCGCATGTCGAAACAGGATATGCGCGACGAATACCGGGAGATGGAAGGCAGTCCGCAGGTGAAAGCGCGCATTCGCGGCCTGCGGCGGCAGATGCGGCGGCGGCAGCTGAAGGCGGACGTCTCGCGGGCTTCGGTGGTGGTGACGAATCCGACGCACTATGCGGTGGCGCTGAGCTTCGATTTCGAATCCATGGAGCCGCCGCGCGTGCTGGCGAAGGGCCGGGACCTGCTGGCGGCCCAGATTCGCGAAGAGGCACAGTGGGCCGGGGTGCCGATCGTCGAGAACCCACCGCTGGCCCGTTCGCTCTACCGCCAGGTGGAGCAGGGGCAGGCCATTCCCTTTGAGCTGTACGCCGCGGTGGCCGCGATTCTTGCGTGGCTTTACCGGCGCGAGGTCGAGGAGCGGGTCCGCCGCGAGCGGGCTGAAGCGGCGGCGAGAGCGAAGCGGAACGCGGGCGAGACGGGGAGGTCGAAGCGATGAGTGCGGGAGTCATGCCTCTGAGTGGGGCGGTGCCGGGCGACCGGACCAAGGCACTGCGCACGCTGGCTCTGCCGGTGGCGGCGATCAGCGTGCTGTTCGTGATGATCATACCGGTGCCGGCCTTTGTGATGGACATGTTGCTGGCCTGCTCGATGGCAGCGTCGATCCTGGTGTTTCTGTCGGCCGTGCAGCTGCGGCGCGCGGTGGATTTCTCGGTCTTTCCAACCCTGCTGCTGTTGCTGACCTTGTTTCGTCTCTCGCTGAACATCGCTTCGAGCCGCAGGATTCTGCTGCATGGCGCGGAAGGGACCGCGGCGGCGGGCAGGGTGATCGAGGCCTTTGGCCAGTTCGTGGTGGGCGGCAATTACGTGGTGGGNNGTGACGGCCCGCTTCACTCTGGATGCTCTGCCCGGCAAGCAGATGGCGATCGATGCCGACATGAATGCCGGCCTGATCGACGAAGCGACCGCGCGCAAACGGCGCCAGGCCATCGCGCAGGAGGCCGAGTTCTACGGCGCCATGGACGGGGCGGCACGCTTCAACCAGCGCGATTCGCTGGCAACCATCCTGATCACAGCGATCAACATTGTGGCCGGACTGCTGATCGGAACCCTGCAGCAGGGGATCGATCTGGGCGAGGCGGTGCGGACCTACACGATCCTGACGGTTGGGGATGGGCTGGTGACGATGATCCCCTCGCTGCTGGTTTCAGTGGCGGGCGGCATGGTGCTGACGCGGGCTTCCTCGTCCGGGCAACTCACGACGGAACTGGGGGCACAACTGCTGGGCAGGGGTACGACGCTCTATGTCGCCAGCGGCGTGCTCGGTGCGCTGTGCCTGATTCCGGGGCTGCCGAAGCTGGCGTTTCTGCTGCCCGCCGCGGCCCTGGGGTATCTGGGGACGCGAGCCGCAAAGCACGAAGCGCCTGCGGCTGAGGCAGAAGCGGCGAAAAAGACAACCGACAAGCCGGAGACCGTCGCGCCCTCGCTCCGCCTCGATGATTTGAGCCTCGAGATCGGGTTCCAGCTGATTCCTCTGGTCGACGAAAAACAGGGCGGCCAGATGCTGGGGCGGGTCAAGACGCTGCGGCGGCATCTGGCGCAGGAACTCGGCTTCCTGATTCCGCCCGTGCATATCTCCGACAACCTGCGGCTGAAGGCGCGCGAATACGTGGTCTCGCTGCTGGGGATCGAGATCGGACGCTGGCAGATGGAGAGCAACTGCCTGCTGGCTGTTTCAACCGAGGCGCGTCCGCGCCCGCTCCCTGGGAAAGAGACGCGAGAGCCGGCCTACGGGGCGCCGGCCCGCTGGATTCAGCCCGCGGTCGAGGAAGAGGCGCTGGCGGCCGGGTATTCGGTCGTCGATCAGGGAACGCTGATCGGGACGCACCTGGCGGAGCTGATCCGGAAGCACGCGCACGAGTTACTGGGCCGCGCCGAGACCAAGCGCCTGCTCGATTCTCTGTCCGAGAGTCATCCGAAGCTGGTCGAGGAACTGGTGCCGAAGGTCCTTTCGCTCGGCGAGACGCAGAAAGTGCTGCAGCAACTGCTGCGCGAGCGGGTCTCGATTCGCGACCTGGGGACGATTCTCGAGGCGCTGGTGGACGCGGCGGCGCAGAACCGCGGTCTTCCGGCGCTGGTCGAAGCGGCACGCCAGGCACTGGGCCGCAGGCTGACGCAGCCGCTGGTGGACGCGGACGGGACGCTTCGCGTCTTTGCGCTGGAGCCGGCGCTCGAAGAGGAGTTGCTGGCGCTGGTCTCCCCGGAGGCCTCGGCGCGGCTGCTGACCAGCGGGCCGGCGACGCCGGTGCTGCGCCGGATCACGGATTCTTTGAAGACTCTCATGGGCGCAGCGTCCGGAACGGCCCAGCCCGTGCTCCTCTGCTCCAGTCCGGCGCGTTACCACCTGCGGCGGTGGCTGGAGCCGGTTCTGCCGCGGCTGACGGTGATTGCCCCGGGGGAGATTCCGCCGGAGATGCCGGTCCGGGCGGTGGGCGTGGTGCGGCAGGGAGGGTGAGGTCACGCGATGGAATACGCAGGCCAGACAGCGGAGACATGGAGATCGCCGGAGCGTCCGAGGAAGACCCGGAGGGCAACCGAGACTCCGGAGCCGGCCCATGAGGTGCCGGCGCTCGGTGAGGAAGAACGCGAGCGGATGATGCTGGAACACATGCCGGCGGTGCGCTGGATGGCGCGCAGGATTCACGAACGCCTGCCGCAGCATGTGGACCTTGAAGATCTGGTCAGTGCCGGGGTGGTAGGCCTGCTGGACGCTTTTCGCAAGTTCGACCCGGCGAAAAAAGTGCAGTTTCGCAGCTACGCGCAGTTCCGTATCCGGGGAGCGATTCTGGACAGCCTGCGCACGCTGGACTGGAGCCCGCGCGATCTGCGCCGCAAGGGAAGAGCGGTCGAAGAGGCGATCCGGCAGGTGACGGCGCGCTGTGGCCGTACACCGACCGAGCCGGAAGTGGCGCGTGAGATGGGTCTCGAACTGGAAGAGTACCAGCAGCTGCTGGGCGAGTTGAAGGGCCTCGAGATCGGAACGCTGCATCTGGAACGTTCCGAGGATTCCGGCGAGGAGGAGCTGGCCTATATCCCCAATCCCTCGGACGAGGATCCGCTCTTCCGCTGTCTGCGCGGAGAGATGCGGAAGCGGTTGGCGGCGGCCATCGAGCAGCTCCCGGAACGGGAGCGACTGGTGGTGACGCTCTACTACTACGAGGAGATGACCATGAAGGAGATCGGCCTGGCGCTCAGAGTCGTCGAGTCGCGGGTCTCGCAGATTCACTCCTCGGCGGTCGCGCACCTGCGGGCCCGGCTGCAGGATTTCGCACGGCAACATAAGTAGAGCGGAAGGCACATGGAAAAGGAACTCGGCCAGGAAGAGATCGACGCTCTGTTCCAGGCGGCGCGGGCGCGTACCAGGACCGCTCCCGAACTGGAACCGCGCAGCCGCGTGCTGCCGTGGAGCTTCTCGCGGTCCGGGCAGATCTCGAACGAACAGCTGCGCGCCATCAGCATGATCAACGACATTTTCGCCCGCAATCTGACCCACCATCTGGGCGCGTGGTTTCGCAGCCGCGTGCAGGTCAGCCTGGTTTCGGCCGAACAGATTCCCTTCAGCGAGTTCCTGCTGCGCATTCCGGAGCTGGCCTACGTCTGCTCGGTGCGTCTGGACCCCCTGCGGGCAACCTCTGTGCTGCAGATGGACCTGACCACGGCGCCGCCGATGATCGACCTGCTGCTGGGTGGCGAAGGTGGACCGAGCCCGCCCCGCGAACTGACCGACATCGAGGAGGCGATTCTCTCCGGAGTGGTCGAGGCGATCTGCCGCGAGCTGACCACCGCGTGGCAGCCCGTGGGGTTGAGCTTCACCTTCGAAAAGCGCCAGATGCAGACCCAGACGCCCCGGCTGATTCCGGTGTCGGAGAAGACCTTGTGTCTGAGCTTCGAGTTGCGCCTGGGCGAGACGAGCGGCCTGCTCAACCTCGCTTTCCCGGCTGTGGCCTCGAATACGATCCTGCGCCGCCTGGGAGGGGAGAAGTCGCGACAGCGGCGCCATTCGGAAGAAACGCGGCGCCGGATGTGGCAACTGGCCGGCGCCTGCCGGACCGGAACCGCGCTCTGGCTGCCCTCAGTGCGTGTTCCCGCCGAAGCGCTGGGTGAACTGCGTCCAGGAACGATTTTGCGCCTGGAGCTGCCCGCATCGCGCACGGCCGCGCAGTTTCGCGCCGGAGGGGTAACGCTGTTTTCCGCTGCGCCGGTGGGTCAGGCCGACCATCGGGCGGCACATTTGCTGGCAGCACACGAGGCAAAAAGATGAACGATCTCGGTTCCTGGCTGGGAAGGCTGCAAGAAGAGATTGCGAAGGAGCTCGGCCAGACGGTCTCGCTCGATGCCGCCCGGGAAGCGCCCCGGATCGATCGCTGTTTCGCCGATGCGCTCAGCCTGCCCGGTGCCCGTCTGGTGCTGGCCGCCGATCGTGACGATATGGCCGCCTTCCTGGTCGAAGCACGAGTGATCGAAGCCGGCCAGGCCGATGCGGATATGGTGCGTGAACTGTGGTCGGGGATCCTGGCCAGCGTGGCAGCTGGCTGCGGGGGCAAAGCCTCTCCGGCAGGAGCCCCCGAGGAGAATACCCAGCCCTGGGCGCTGCGCCTGGGAAATGCGACCGTGCGCCTGTCGGTGGCGCTCGAAGCTGCCGGAGACGCTGTCCGCAGCCAGCCGGAGAAGCGCGCGGCGAAGGAAACCACAGAAAAGGCCGGCAATCCGGCGGAGGTCGGCACTCCGGCGACGGGGATGCGATCGGCCGGCAATTTCGATCTGCTGCTCGAGGTGGAGCTCGACGCTGCGGTCCGCTTCGGTTCGCGAGAACTGGAATTGAAGGAGCTTCTGGAGCTGGGTCCGGGAGACGTCGTGGAACTGGACCGGCAGGTGGCCGACCCGGTGGATCTGATTGTAGGCGACCGAATTGTGGCTCGGGGAGAGGTAGTGCTGGTGAACGGGAATTTCGGGCTGCGGGTGACTGAAGTCGCCGAGCCGGTCCGGCGTCTGGAGAGCATCCGATGCCTGTGGTAGCGGATCCGAAGTCGAAAGAAAACGGAGGCGCGCTGCGCGCCGCGGGCGCACTGGCGGCATCGCTGTTTCCGCGCTGTGCCAATCCGCAATGTGCAACGGGATGGATGCACCTGTGGAGGAACCGGCAGGTGCCCGGCTTCGAGGGGAAATGGGCCTGCTCAGCCGAGTGTATGGAAGCCCTGGTGGCAGCCGCCGTTCGCCGGGAGATGGAGGGGGGCGAGGCGGCGCAGCCGCCCCGGGCGCATCGGGTGCCGATGGGCCTGATGCTGATCCGCCAGGGAACGATCACGGTGGAGCAACTGAGGGCCGCCCTCGATGAGCAGCGGCGGGCGAGCCGGGAAGGCAGCGAGGCGAGGAAGCTGGGGGAGTGGCTGATCGAGAGCGGCGTCCTCTCCGAGCCGGCGTTGACACGGGCACGGAGCCTGCAGTGGAACTGCCCGGTGTTCTCGCTCGACGGCTTTCAGCCGGAGGAGATGGCGGCCGCACTGCCGCACTTTCTCGCCGACGCCTTTGCGGCCTTGCCGGTGCGGACTCCCGGGAGAGGAATTTTGTACCTGGCCTTCTCCGGACGCGTCGACCGCAGTCTGAGTTACGCTCTCGGGCGGATGACGGGATTACGGGTCGCGGCGGGCATTGCGCCGGACTCCGAGTTCCGCCTGGCGCGCGAGAGCTATTCTGCCGCAGCTGCGCCTCCCGGCACGGTACCTCGAAGCAGCCAGTTCCTGGGCGCTGGTGCGGACGCTCGCGCGGCGGATCGAGGACGCGCGGGCTGCGGAGTCCCGTCTGGTTCGGGTGCATGACGTCTTCTGGCTGCGGATGTGGCGGCGCCCGCTTACGGGGCCGGGATTGCCGGCGCCGGACACGGTCGAGGACCTGCTGGCGACCGTCGGAACCGCGGCGCGGACCCGGAATCGCATTTCGGGATACAGAGAAAGCTGAACTCGCCGATAAGGAAAGCGGGAGGGGACCGCGCGATGTCCGGAACAACGGTGCTGATTGTCGACGATTCCTCGGTGATGCGGAAGATTGTCGAGCGGGCTCTGCGCCAGGCAGGCCTGAATCTGGAAAAAGTGGTGGAAGCAGGCAGCGGACGCGAGGGGCTGGATGCCCTGGAGCGCGAGCCAGTGGGACTGATCGTTTCCGATATCAATATGCCAAACATGGACGGCCTGGAGTTTCTGCGTCAGATTCAGAGCCGGGGGCTGGCGCAGGGAGTTCCCGTGGTGATGATCACGACCGAGAGTGGCGAGGAACACGTGCGCGAAGCGCTGGCGGCCGGGGCCCAGGGGTACATTCGCAAGCCGTTTACCCCGGACCAGGTGCGGGAACGCGTGCTGCCGCTGCTGGTGCCTGCCTGATCTGGCGGCAACGCTGCAGACAAACAGGGGCAACCCGGGGAAGGGGAAGGGAACGATGAGCCAGGGAACAGCGGTGGCGGTCGGCAAACCGGTGAATGTCGCACGGTTTGAAGAGTATCTGGATCGGGCGACGAACGAGGTGTTCAGTACCATGATGGGGGTTGGCTGCGCGCCGGCACCGGGCGAGCCGGCCATGGGTGGGGAATCGATTTCGGCTGTGATCGGGCTGGCCGGAGCCCTGAGCGGATCGCTGGTGCTGTACACCAGCAGCGAGGCGGCGATGCGCATGGCCGAAAAGATGACGGGCATCGCACCGGAGGAAGTCGACGAGATGGTGCGTGACGCGATCGGCGAGGTCTGCAATATGGTGGCGGGGGCCTGGAAGGGATTCGATCCTTCGCTGGCCTCCGGTTGCCTGTTGTCGACCCCGACCGTGGTGGCCGGGACCAGCTATGAACTCTTCAGCCAGAAGGCCCCCATCCGGATCCTGCGCCGGTACCTCTTCGAAACCCTGACCTTCACGGTCACGATTACCTGTGAGCCACAGGGATGAGCCGGTTCTAATTTTCGCCCCTTCTTTGTGGTGATTCCGCTGCACCTGCTGGATCGCGGAAGGCGGCCAGAACAGTGGACAGTGGTTATTACGCGGCGTTCTCCGGGTGGCTGGCGCGCAGCCAGGCGCTCGATCTGGCGGCGGGAAACCTGGCCAACGCCGGAACCGCCGGGTACCGGGCGGAGCGAGATTACTTCCGTTCGGCGATTCTCGGGCCCGATGCGCTCGGCTCGCAGCTGAACACCACGGTGAACGCCTTCGGCGTGCTGGGTGGCAGCCGTCTCGATTTCGGCCAGGGAGCCCTGACCCCGACGGGCAATCCGCTGGATCTGGCCGTTGAGGGCGACGGTTTCTTTGCAATTCAGACGAAACAGGGCATCCGCTACACGCGCGACGGACAATTCCAGAGGGCGCAGGACGGAACGCTGACCACCCAGGCTGGCGAGCCGGTGCTCGATGCGCGCCAGCAGCCGGTCAGCGTACCCGCCGGTCCGATCGTGGTCGGCGCCGATGGAGCGGTTTCGGTGAACGGCGCGATTGCCGGCAAGCTGACAATTTGCGCTTTCGGCTCTCCCCAGAATCTGGCGGCGGAAGGGGCCAACCGCTATGTCCCTGTCGATGGCGCCCAGCCGACGGCCGGGACCGGCGCGATTCACCAGGGAGCGCTCGAGACCTCGAACCAGGACGTGATCGAGGGGAGCCTGCAGCTGGTGCTGATGCAGCGCCAGGCGGAAATGATGGAGAAAGCCGTCTCGATGTTTTCAAACGACCTGGACAAGACGGCAAGCGAGGAGCTGCCGCGCGTCCCCTAGCGAAAGGCACAGGAGGAAACGATGATTCGAGCGTTGTACACGGCAGCCAGCGGTATGAGCGCCCAGCAGCTGAATCTGGATACCATCGCCAACAACCTGGCGAACTCGTCGACGGTGGGCTTTCGCCAGCGGCAGCTGCAATTTCAGGACATGATCTACCAGAACCTCGTGACACCGGGTGCGGCGCAGAGTCAGGAGACCGTATCGGCGGGGCTGCAGATCGGACTGGGGACGAAGTCGGCGGCCAGCGAGGTCATCATGACCCAGGGGGACATGAACCAGACGAACAATCCTCTGGACCTCGCCATTCAGGGGACCGGATTCTTCCAGGTGACGCGGCCCGATGGAACCATGGCCTACACGAGGGCCGGCAACTTCTATCTGAACAACCAGGGAACGCCGGTCGATGCGCAGGGCGATTCGGTAGTGCCAAGCATCACGATCCCGGCCAATGCGACGGCGATCACGATCACCCAGTATGGGGTGGTCAATGCAACGTTGCCGGGCCAGCAGAATCCGGCGCAGCTGGGGCAGATCCAGCTGGCGACGTTCGTCAATCCCGGAGGCCTCGAGAGCGTGGGATCGAACCTGTTCACCGCGACGCTCTCCTCCGGGGACCCGGTGCTGGGCAATCCAGGCGGGACCGAGGGACTCGGCACGCTGCAGCAGGGGTATCTGGAGAATTCGAACGTGGACGTGGTGGGCGCCTTCGTACAGATGGTGCTGGCGCAGCGGGCCTACGAGAGCAACTCGAAGGTGATTACGGCGGCGAATGAGATGTACAGCCAAGTGAACAACATGGCGAAGTGAGCGATGCGAGCCTGGGCAATAGCGGTGGTTCTGGGGATGGCGGTGCCGATGGCGCGGGCGGCCTGCAGCGATGCCGGCGTGGTGCGCGACTGGGGGTTGCATCGCACCTGGCGAGTGGAGCGGGACTGTGCGCATCCGGAACGGCCTGCGGTTCTGGTGGAGATGCCGTGGACGGCTCCGGCCGGGATACGGCGCGATGCCGTTGGCCCGGGTCCGGGTCGGCCGCCGCTGGTGCGGGCGGGGATGCGGGTTGCGCTGACCTGGCGGGACGAGAACAGCGCGGGAGATCTTGCCGGCACGGCACTGACGACGGCCAGCGCCGGCGGGACGGTTGCAGTCCGCAGCCGGTTCGGCACAGCCATTCTGCACGGCGTGGTACGCGGGCCGGGTTGGGTGGAACTGGAGCCGGGAAGGGTTGGGAAGTGATGAGCAGTCGGCGAGCGAATACGATCGGACGGGGCGCCGCATGCCTGTTGCTGCTGCTGGCTGCCAGCTCCGCGCTGGCCGGGAAGCCGAAGACGCCGCAGCCGGGAAACACGCCGCCGGATCGGGCGCTGAACGAGTACATTGCACGGGTGCGCGTCGAGAAGGCCGCCGAGGTCCTGACGCCGGGATCGATCTGGTCGGCGAACGGGCGGCTGACGAATCTGGTGAGCGACGTGAAGGCGATTCGGTTGCACGATCCTATCGACGTAGTCGTCTCCGAGAGCCTAGCTGCCTCGACCGATGGGACCGTGAAGGACCAGCGAGCCTCGACAGCGAGCTCGCAGGTGTCAGCGTTGCTGGGAAAGCTGAAGGCGGGCAATGCGTTGAACAATCTGCTGAGCCAGAACTCCTCCTCGTCCCTGAACGCGCAGGGGCAGAGCGTGACGAATTCCAGTATCGCGACCACGCTGGGCGGCGAGGTGGCCGATGTGCTGCCCAACGGGATGCTGGTGATCGAAGTGGTGCGCCAGCTGACCTTCAACCAGCAGACTCAGCTGATCCGGTTGCGGGGGCTGGTGCGTCCGGAAGATGTCAACGCGCAGAACCAGGTCATGTCGACCTCGATCACCGACATGGAGCTTGAGGTGGTCGGCAAAGGCATCGTCAACGACGCCACTTACCGGCAAAATCCCGTAGTGCGCTTTCTCGAAAAGCTGTTGGTTTTCTGAGGGGGAGGACAGGATGCGTCGGGGGAGCGGCAGGAGAGCGCGGAGAAGGTGGGCCAGGCGGACGGGAGGACTCCTGTTCATGGCGGCCACTCTGCTGACGGCGCACGCCGAGGACCCGGTGAAAACGCAACGGGCGCGGGTCAAGGACATAGCGTCGGTGGAGGGGGTGCGGGACAATCAGCTGGTCGGATACGGGATCGTGGTGGGCCTGCATGGGACCGGCGACAGCTCGCAGACGGTTTTCCCGCTGCAGACGCTGGAATCGGCGCTGGAGCGGATGGGCGTGAGTCTGCAGGGCAATGCGATGGCCTCGATGATGCAGACGCGCAACATGGCGGCGGTTTTCCTCTCCGGGACGCTGCCGCCCTTTGCCGCGCCCGGCAACAAGGTGGATGTGACGGTCTCTTCGGCGGGCGATGCGCGGAGCCTCGAAGGCGGGGTTCTGCTGCTGGCTCCGCTCTATGGGCCGGACGGGCAGATTTACGCGCAGGCCCAGGGCCCAATGGTGCTGGGCGGCTACGCGGTGACAGCGAACGGAAGCAGCAAATCCGTGAATTATCCGACGACGGCGCGAATTCCTTCCGGAGCCATTGTGGAGAGGGGGGTGCCGCTCGATCTGTCGAAAATGCGCAATCTCTCCCTGTCGCTGAACGACGCCGATTTCCGGACCGCGGAGACAGTGGCGGCCGATATCAATCATGCGCTGGGCCGGCCGGTGGCCCATGCGGTGGACAGCCGGCGGATCGAACTGCAGCCCGACTCGAAAGAGGATATTCCGGCACTGCTGGCGGGAGTGGAAGAGGTCGAGGTGCAGGTCTTCCCGCGGGCGAAAGTGGTGGTGAACGAGCGCACGGGCACGGTGGTCATCGGGGGCAACGTGACGCTGCAGCCGGTGACGATCCTGCACGGCGGACTGGTGGTGAATGTGGTGAGTCATTTCGAGGTGTCGCAGCCGAACCCGATGGCCCAGGGCAGCACGCAGGTGGTGCAGCAAACGACCGTGCAGGCGCAGGACAAGCCGGTCAACCGGATCGAATTGAAAGAGGGGGCAACGGTGGACGATCTGGTTCAGAATCTGCAGCAGATCGGGGCGACGGCGCGGGACATCGTATCGATTTTGCAGGCGATGAAGGAAGCCGGTGCGCTCGAGGCCGAACTGGAGGTTATGTGACGACGGCGATCGGTGGGATTGGGGCAGGTGGAACGGCGGGCGGGGGTGCGGACGGAATGGATCCCCGGCTGAAGCCCGCAGCACATGAATTCGAGGCCTGCCTGATGAAGGAGTTTATCGCGCCGCTGCAGAAAGACCCGCTCTTCGACGGGGACCAGGGCGGGGATGACGCGGAGGGCAGCAACAACGCGCTGATGAGCTTTGGGTCCGAGGCACTGGCGCGGGCGATTTCCGACCGGGGCGGTTTCGGGATTGCCAACAGGATTCTTGAGCACTTCGGGAACGGGAACGACCTCCCGAAACGGAACGCAGAGACAGCTATGGAGAGGAAAATTTAGCTTAAGGTCTGGATGGCTCGGCCGATAAAGGAAATGAAGGAGACTAGGCATGAACGTGAATAACAATCTTCAGGGGTTGCAGCAGTTGTTTTCGAGCCCGGAATTGACGCAGCCCGCCACTAAGGCTGGGGCGTCGCAGGCGACAGAAGGGAAGACGGGGGCCGATCAGGCGACTCTGAGTTCGGCGGCCAGCGCGGCCTCGGCGGTGGGTCCGGATTCCGATGTGCGGATGGAGAAGGTGGCGGCGATCCAGCAGGCGCTGGTCAGCGGCACATACAACGTTCCTGCGTCGGAAGTCGCGGGAAAGATGATGGACCACATGATGGGCAAATGAGTCGCGCATGGCTGGGCCTGACGCAAAAGGGCCGGCCGGACGAAGTGGTTGCTGCGTTGAGATTCAGGCGGCAGAGCAGCAGTGAGGAGCGAAATGGCAGCGGGAGCGTCGATTGCGGAACAATTGAGCGCCGGGATCCTTGCGCTGACGCACGCCGAGTCGGCACAACTGGAGGGACTGGCAGAAGCGGCGCGAGGAGCGAGACGGCCAGAGGGGCCGGAGGAACAGAGGATCGCGCAGGAGAGGCTGCGGACGCTGGGAGCACTGATCGTGCTCACACGGCGCAACCTGCGTTTGTTACGCGGAGGCGGCGGTTACGAAGCATTGCGCGACCGAAGCCGGGATGCCGTATGAGACGACCGGGTGCCGACGACAGGAAATGAACGGCGGGATCGCGCGAAGGCGAGGCCCATCGGAACGCAGCGCATGTTGCAATTGAGGGCGGACACGGATGGCCACAGTCAGCACGGCATTCAATATCGCGACGGGTGCGCTGGATGCGGATCAGGCAGCACTGAACATCGTCGCGAACAACACGGCCAATGTGAACACGCCGGGCTACACGCAGGAGGTACCGACGTGGGTGGAAAGCGATTCGACCTCACTGAGCGGAGCGACTTTTGGCACGGGCGTGCAGATGACCGGGCCGCAGTCGCAGCGCGACCGGGTACTGGAGCAGGCGGCGCAGCAGCAGACGCAACTGGTCGGCGCCTCGTCGGCGCGGCTGAGCGCGCTCGATCAGATGCAGGCGCTTTTTACCGGAGCGACGAGCGCGGGGACCAGCACGAGCGCGAACAGCGGGATCGGGAGCGATCTGTCGAATTTCTTTGACACTTTGTCGGCTCTGGAAGGCAATCCCTCAGACGTAGCTACGCGGCAAAACGTTCTGAGCGCGGCTACCAATCTGGCGCAGGACTTCAACAGTACGGTGGCGCAGCTGCAGACCCAGCAGCAGGGACTGGATGAGCAGAGCGGGAGCGTGGTAGATCAGGCCAATACGCTGTTGACGAATATCGCGCAGCTGAATTTGCAAATCGAGTCGACCCAGCCCGAACCAGGACGCGGGGACGCTGGAAGACCAGCGGCAGCAGGATCTGACCAGCCTGTCGCAGCTGATCGGGGTTCGGACGATCCCCACGGAGAACAATGGACTCACGATAACGACGATGGGTGGGGCTCTGCTGGTCTCTCAGGGGCAGGCCCACACCATCACGAGCGGGCAGAAGGGCGGTGTGGCGCATTACTCCGACAGCCAGGGGTCCGACATCACCGCGGATCTGACTTCCGGAGGAGGACAGCTGGGAGGGATCCTGACGGCGCGGGACCAGGATATTCCGCAGGTCGAAAGCACGCTCGACACACTGGCCTATTCCGTGGCAACAGAGATGAACACGCTGAACAGCCAGGGCTCGGACCTGAACGGAGATCCGGGCGGGACAATCTTCAGTCTGCCGGCCGCGGTCACGGCAGCTAATCCAGCCGGTTCCGCGGCGCAGATTGCCGTGGTCATGACGAATCCGACCCAGATCGCCGCAGCCGCGCTGGGCGCTGGCACCCTGGACAGCAGCAACGCGACGGCGATGGCGGACCAGCAGAACGCGGGGATCGTGAACGGGATCTCGCCGACGGCCTGGTTCTCCGACATGGTGACCAGCCTGGGGAGCCTGACCTCGGAAGTGTCGACGGAGAACACGGCGCAGCAGGCGGGGCTTACGCAATTGAACGACCAGATCGGGGCGATTTCCGGCGTCAACCTCAACGATGAGGCGGCGTCGCTCGAGCAGCTGGAGCAGTGCTACCAGGCGGCGTCGAAATTATTCACCATTCTCGATCAGGTGATGGTCTCGGCTCTGAACCTCGGCGTTACGACGACCTACACGTAAGGCGGGCGGGCGCGATGAAGGGACGAGCACAGAGGGAGTTCACGCATGAGGGTCAATCCGCTGTACATCAACGATCTGGTGGGTTCGCTCGATGCGACGTCGGCGACTCAGGCGCAGCTGACCCAGGAGCTGGCGAGCGGATCGCGTGTGAATGCGCTGAGCGACGATCCGGTGGCGGTGGGGGAAAACGTAGTCCTGTGCGCGCAGATCGGCCGCGACGACACTTTTTCGCAAACGGCTTCGTCCACGCAGGGCATGCTCCAGATGGCGGATTCAGCGCTGAGCACGGTGGTGAACCGGCTGACGTCGGCCGTGTCGCTGGCCACGCAGGGGAACAACGGAACGCTGAACGCCAGCGACCTGCAGGCGATCAGCAATCAGCTGGTGGGAGTACGAGACGAGGTGCTTTCGCTGGCGAACACGACCTATCTGGGACAATATATCTTCTCCGGCAGTCTGGGGAGCACCGCTCCCTACACTCTGAATACTGCGTCGAGCCCTGCGGTGGCGACGTATCAGGGGGATGCGGGAGTTCAGTATCTGGAGACGCCAAACGGGCAGCAGATTCAACTGAATCTGCCCGGCGGGCAGGTCTTCTCCGCAACCGGGGCCGACGTTCTGGGCACGCTGAATGCGCTGATTGCGGATTTTTCCTCCGGGACGGCGTCGGCAGCCTCTCAGACCGATGCCCAGGCGTTGACTACGGCACTGAGTCACACAACCCAGCAGCGCGTGACGATCGACAACTCGCTTTCGCGGCTCCAGGCGGCGGAAAATTACAACCAGAGCGAAACGACACAGCTGACCGCGTCCCAGACATCGCTGTTGCAGGCGGATGTGGGCCAGGTGGCGACACAACTGAGCACGGCGGAAACGCAGCAGGCGGCGCTGAGTCAGGTGATCGCGACTCTGGGTAAGCAGAGTTTGTTCAATGATCTGTAGGCGGTCGCCGCAGCCTGGCGTGAATAACTCTCCGGGGTCCTCGGCCCGGGATGCACGCGGTTACTGTACCTGGAAATCCTGCGTCAAAGGAGTGTCCTCTGACGAGTCGCCGGCGAAGATGACGAACTTGCCGGGATCGACTTCCCAGCCCTTCTTTTCGACGCTCCAATAAGCAAACGAGCGGCGATTCAGGGCGACGCTGATGTGGCGGGTATCGCCTTGAGCGAGCCGGACCTTCTCAAAGCTCTTCAGCTCTTTCAAGGGGCGCTTCACTTTCGCCGATGGGTCGCCGACGTAAACCTGAACGACGGTGGCGCCTTCGCGGTGACCGGTGTTGTTGACGTCAAAGGAGACGGTGACGTCGCCGTCGGGCGTTGCCGGCGCGGGTGAGACTTTTAGGTTCGAGAAGGCGAACGTGGTGTACGAAAGGCCGAAGCCGAAGGGGAAGAGCGGCTGCTTGTCGTAGGTGGTGTAGTAGCGATAGCCGAGGAAGACGCCTTCCTTATAGTTCACGTGGGGCGTTTGGCCTTCCGGGACGGGCGCGGCGTAGTAGCTGTCGTGGACCGGGTTCTCCTCCCAGGAGCGCTCGAAGCTGACGGGCAGGTGGCCTTCGGGCGGATGCTCGCCCATCATGATCTGGGCCAGAGCGCGGCCGCCTTCCTGCCCGGGATACCAGTTGTGCAGAAGAGCGGGCACGCCGGAGAGCCAGCGGTGCATGTCGACGTTGCCGCCCGCGGTAATGGCGACAATCGTGTGCGGGTTGGCCTGGGAGACGGCCTGGATCAACTGATCCTGGCCGAAGGGCAGCTCGAAGCTGCGGTCAAAGCCTTCGCTTTCTGTGGAAGCATCGAAGCCGACCGCAACCACAACAGCATCGGCGACGGATGCGATCTTCTTCGCTTCCGGATCGACCAGTTCGTCAACGCCGCGGATGCCGACGCCGATGCGCAGGTTGGATGAGCCGGGCCAGTAATCGAGTTCAACGGAGGCTGGCTGGTTCGCCGTCAGTGGAACCTCCACGTAGCGCGGCGCCTGGCCCTCGCGTGAGGGCTGATCGAGCACGGTTTTTCCATCGACGATGAGTTTGTACGCGTCGGAACCAACGGCGCCGACGAGGAAGAGGTAGGATTCCGTCTTCGCCGGCATGTATTGCGCGGTGAAGCGGACGCTCCGGCGAAGTCTGGCAGGTGGGGTCCACTCCTCCGAGCGGAACGAGGCGATGCGGCGCATAGAGGAGACGGTGGGTGTGCCGGTCAAGTTCGGGTTATCGAAGGTTTCGACCTTCACCTGAGAGCCGGTCCAGGGATTTGCCGATGGCTTGCTCGATGCGTCATAGAAATCGGTCTGCCGCATGAGTTCGGTTGCGGAGGGGAGGCCCTCGGCATACAGAACCTTGACCTTGCCGGCGAGCGCATCGGAGAGCCCGGTCATGATACTGACGGGCGCGTAGGCCTCGGTGTGCGAACTGCCGCCGGCTCCGGGCACGGCAGGCCAGGCATCGGGACCGATGACGGCGACGGTGTGAATCTTGTCCAGGTCGAGGGGCAGCAGATTGCCTTCGTTCTTCAGCAGGGTGATGCTCTCGAGAGCCTCCTGCAGCGCGACGGCACGGCCGTCCTG
>PMAM01000046.1:59830-59996 GCA_003152595.1 Acidobacterium sp. | reverse complement strand
AGCATGTGACAGCGCTGTGGGCGGATGGGAACGGAGATGTGTGGGTCGGTTCGATTTCGGGCGGGCTCAACCGGATCCGCAACGGCGAGATCGCCGGCTGGGCGCAGGCGCAGGGGCTCTTCGATTCGACCGTCGGCAACATCCTGGGAGACCGGTTCGGCAATCT
>PMAM01000046.1:0-59743 GCA_003152595.1 Acidobacterium sp. | reverse complement strand
GCGGTCGTGGATCCGGCCAGGGTGCTCCGTGCCGACCCTCCGGTGGTGGCGGGCATCGAGAGCGTCTCCTTCGGAGGGCACGCGATGCCTCTGAGTACGGGGCTTCGTCTGGGGCCCGGCGCCGGCCGGCTGGAGATCGCGTACACCGCGCTGAGCTTTGTGGCGCCGACACGGTTCCGCTTCCGCTACCGGCTGGAGGGCTACGACAACGGCTGGGTGGACGCGGGAAGCGGGCTCAGCGCGGGCTATACCAATTTGTCGCCGGGCAGCTACACGTTCCACGTGCAGGCGGCACGACACAACGGCGCATGGAGTGGCCAGGCGGCCACGCTGCGGTTCGCGATTCTGCCGCCGTGGTACCGCACCAAAACGGCATGGTGCCTGTGGATTCTGGCCGCAGCCCTGCTGGCGTGGAGTCTGCTGGAGCTGCGCACGCGCAGCCTGCTCCAGCATCGCGAACAGCTGGCCTTCCTGGTGGCGGAGCGGACCGCGCAGCTGCGCGAGGAGAAACTCGCCCTTGCGCACGCGCAGAAAGAGCTGCAGCAGCAGGCTACGCACGACTCGCTCACCGGCGTGTGGAATCGCGCTGCCATTCTGGAGCACATGGAGCGGGAGGTGGTGCGTGCGCAGCGCGAGGGGGCAGTGCTCGCCGTCGTGATCGCCGATCTGGATCACTTCAAGCAGATCAACGACACCCGGGGCCATCTGTGCGGCGACCGAGTGCTGCGCACCGCCGCGCAGCGGCTGGGGTTCTGCCTGCGCGAGTACGACAGCCTCGGTCGGTATGGCGGCGAGGAATTCCTGATCCTGATGCCGGGCTACGACCCGGCCGAGGGCCACAGCCGCCTGAATGAACTGGTGGGGAGCATTCGCGACTACCGCTTCATGGACGGGGGCCGCGAGATCCGGACCAGCTGCAGCTTCGGCGTGACGGCGTTCCGGCCGGAGACGCGGCTGGCCTCGGTCGAAGAGCTGCTGGCGGCCGCGGACGCGGCCCTCTATCGTGCGAAAGCGGCGGGGCGGAACTGCGCGACCTTAGTGGAGCTGACAGAGCTGCAGGGAATCGTGGGGCGCGCCTAGTCGCAGGCTCACGAACGCACGGTGCATCGGCTCCCGTCTGCGGGAGTGGTACGCTGGCGGCAATGAGACGCGTCTGGTTATTGCCCACGCTGGTCGCGGCAGCGATGCTGTCCTCTGCGCACGCGCAAATCTCAGGACAGGCGAGCAGCGGTGGGCCCGCAACCGTACCGCCGGGATTCCAGGCCTGGTCAAATCCCGAACTGCACCTGACCTATCTCTACCCGGCGGAGTTGACGCCGGTGGACGGCGCGTTTGGAACGACGGCCGCGCGGCGGATGATCTACGGCGAGGATGCGGAGTCGGACCAGACCAAAGGGGACACCTGCGCGAAGGTCCTGCTCTCGGTTGGCAAGGGCACCGAGGGGAAGGGCGAATGGACCCGCCTGGGCCTGGTGGAGGTGAACGGGCAGTGTTTCCCGCCGAAGGTGTTGCAGAGCAAGAAGGCCACGCAGATGCTGTTGCGCAACCTCGTGAGCCAGGGGACGACGGTGATGGGGATGATGCCGGTGGAGGACCAGCCGGCGGACTATCAGATTGAAGGGCATTGGGCGAGCTTCAGTGCGGCGCAGGGAGAGCCAGTTTCGAAGAGCGATCTGCAGACCGGGGAGCAGCAGCTGATTGGTTTGGCGGCGGTCCAGGTGGCGGGGCGCATCCTGGGGTGGGTGCTCGAGACCAACGACGCGGCGATGTTCAACCGCCTGCTCGGCAGCGGGGTGGACTTCGGGACGGGGAAACCGGAGCCGCTGTTCGGCGGCGGGGTCCGATAAGGGCCCTCGCCCCACCGAGCCGACCCCCGGCAAAATCCGTCAACCCCGGGTTCGCCCCCCCCTTCGCTCTCCTGGAATCAACAACATCTCAGGGGGTCGACCCCCTCGGGTTATCGAAATGGTTAACCACCCCTGGGCTGCGTTGCTTCGGTTTCTGTTCCCCCATGATTCAGCGGCCGGTGTCTTTTTGCTACCGCTTACGTCCTGAGTGCGGGCGCAGTGCGAAATCAGGAAAATTCGCGAATTCTGAGATCGACCCCCTGGGCTGCGTTTGGAATCAAGAACATCCAGGGGGGTCGACCCTCTGGTATTGTCGAAAGAGTTAACTGAGTCGACAGGTTCACTGTGCAACGCGACCCATTGGTGCCTGGACCCGTAACCGGCCGGCGTTTTGAGCGGTGGTCAGCCCTTGTGGCCATGACTCTTGTCCTCTCTGACGGAGGCAATGAAAAAGGCTCGCCGCGCGGCGAGCCTTTCGTTGGGGAACACTTCTCCCAGTGTTTCCAGAATTGCGCGTCGGGAGAGGCAATGCAAGAAGATTCGGAGGCGCGAACGGTACGGGAGTAACGCGAGTGGGCTCCAGGCGCTTCGCGCTTCCGCCCACGGCCTGCGGCAGCAAGGAAGCGCCTTCGGCGCATCTTTTATGGCACGGCTGAAGGCCGTGCCCTGACACAAATTCACGGAGCCTGCCACGAGACGATACAATCGCGCGCTGATGGGATCGTGGCACAACTCGACTCGTCAAGACGGGAGGGAGTACGGATGAGCGATGCAAAGCACAACCGTGAACGGATGCGGAACGCCCGGGCCTGGCTCTGGGTCCTTTGCCTGATGGTTCTTTCGGGCCTGACCGGTCTAGTCCAGGCGCAGGCTGGCGCCGGGGCCAAGCATGGAGCCCT
The DNA here is from genome assembly GCA_003152595.1 of Acidobacterium sp. Classification (GTDB taxonomy): domain Bacteria; phylum Acidobacteriota; class Terriglobia; order Terriglobales; family Acidobacteriaceae; genus Palsa-343. The sequence continues at coordinate 56,997 of PMAM01000046.1, read as the reverse complement.
TGAAGTTACGTCGGGCCTGGGCCGCAAGCTTTATGCCCTGCCCGACGACCAGGGGGTGATCGATGCCCGCAAGAGTCTCGCTGCGGAACCGAAGAATGTGGAGCGGGTGCTCGCGCTCTCGAAAGCAGAGGCGAACCGGCGGCAGTATCGAGAGGCGGTGGCGACCTCTTCCGAGGGGCTGGCCTTCGCGCCGAACAACGCTGATCTTCTCCTCGAGCGCGGCCATCGCGAGCTGGGGCTGCGGGAGTTCAGCAAAGCGAGGAGCGATCTGGAGCAGGCCACGCGGATTGCTCCGCAGATGCTCGATGCCTGGTATCACCTGGGGTTGTCGCATTACTTCCTGGGGGAGTTCGACCAGGCGGCAGCTGCCTTCGGCAAGGCCCGAGACCTGGCGAATACGAACGACAGCCTGATCGACTGCTCAAACTGGCTGTATGTTTCGCTGCGCCGCGCCGGTAAGGAACAGGAGGCGGCCCAGGCGCTGACGAGAATCACTCCCGAGGTGAAAAACACCGAGCCGCACCTGCTCTTCTATCTCCGTCTTTTGCATTTCTACCAGGGGAAGCTGACGGAGAACGAGGTTTTGCCGCCGCCGCCGGCGGGTCCGGACGATCTGGAAGGGGAGCTTGCGTTCGACACGGTCACGTACGGTGTGGGGAACTGGCGGCTCTATCATGGCGACCGGGCCGGCGCCGCCGAGTTCTTCCGCAGGGTTGTCGGGGGCGAGGCCTGGAATTCCTGGGGATTTATCGGCTCCGAGACGGATCTGGTCGGTGGGCGGAGGTAATGCCGACTGAGTTGAAGCGGGGAAGGTTCCGGGTTGCCGGTCAACCGTCCGCAACGTCCCAGGGATCAGGTTGTGGAACGACGGTGCCGAGAAGGATAAGAAGGTGAAGTTGAGAGATCGCAGCGCCCTGTCGTGGTTCTCTGAAGCGGAGGGGAGACCCCAGGAGATGGCTAAGCAGAGACACAGCGAAGAGGGAATTCTGCGGTCGTTGCGGGAGACGAAGTCGGGCGATAGAGTGGTCGTCGAGGTTTGCCGGACGCATGGGATACAAGTTTCTGGCGATGGTGGACACGCTAATGGGAAGATGAAATACCACCTTAGTGGTAAGGGGCATGTGATGGCCATCACACAAGCATAGAACTTGTTGAATTATGTTCATTAAGGAGCAGTGCGGCCCCCAACGCGTGTAACTCGGTTACATGGTGTAATCGAATGCTCGTGACCCCATGCCGATTGCCACTTAGCAAAATGGACACTTGCGAATTCAGAACCAACCTCGACAACGGCAGCGCCCAGTGCGCCGGATGCGCAGCACTCCAGGCTCTCAACCTGAAGCAGGGAGCGAGTGACAAAGAGATCAAAGCGGCATATCGGATGCTCGTGAAGGTCTGGCATCCAGATCGATTCGAGGGTGACAGACACGCCAAGACATTCGCTGAAGAGAAGATACGCACCGTAAACGCTGCATTCAGGGTGCTATCTTCACAAGTGTGCAATGACTCTCGATCCGGAACAAGTCCAGATTACTTTACCATCGGCTCAACAAGGAAGGACGTCCAGGCCGTTCAGGGCATCCCAACGGTGTATTCCCCCCACACTTTCGAGTACGGCGCCTCAAAGGTCTTCTTTGTCGGCGATAAAGTCGTTGGCTGGGAAAATGCGCCAATATGGGTCCATCTCAACGTGCAACTCCGGCCGGCTCACGCAGTCGATCGAACAATGCGCTACTTTGCAAAAGGTTCGACAAAAGACGAAGTACTGGCGATTCAGGGGACGCCAACTGGGTTTTCGTACAACACATTTGAGTACGGAACGTCGAGGGTCCATTTCAAAGATGGCAGGGTTACAAACTGGAAAAATGCTTCTGCATGGATCTCCCTCAAGGTGCAATTCCAATAGTTTCTTATCTCAACGGAGATAGTCAGTCGGGCCCGCATCGCAGTGAAGCCTACACCGTAAGGCGCGGCAGCACGGCATCCGGCAGAAGCACGGTGACGGAGGCATCGCTAAGACCGTTGCCGCCTACATGCTTGCCAACCCACCGCATCGAACCGAGTATTCGCTTCCGGCCAGCACGTTCACACGAGCAGCTCTGCCGACGCTTCATGAAACACCGCGTCGCTCCCATCAGGAGCATGCCCGGCTCGTTTCGGGCGGATTGTCGGCAACACGGACATTTGGCCGCTCGGGCCCATCCTGTTGGGTCGGTAGGTTTTTCAGGGCGTGAGGTTTTCAGAGCTGGCGGGCTGCCAAGCCCGTTGGCTGAGTCGGCTGCCACCCTTCCTTCTCACCGCTGCGGAATACAGGTGTCGCCATGTGATTTAGGTCACATTCGGCTCCGGGCGCGATTCGGATAATGGTTCCGGAGGGCTCGGAAGGGCCGGGTTATTTATACTTTTCATAACCCCGGTTTCGCGCTCCCCGCTGAGAACCCCATGTTCCTCCTCTGGTTACGCATTGCGGCAGGTCTGTACGGGGTCGCCAGCATCCTGGCGATTCCGGCGGTGCTGGGGAACCGTCCGAGGGGGCATCGCTACTGTCTGCCGGTGGCGATGGGGGGATGGTTCTTCCATCTGGTGGCGACGGTGGAGATGCTGGCGCTGAATCATCACCTGATTCCGGTGCTGGGTACCGAGATTGTCTCGACGCTGGCGCTGGCGATTGTCGGCGTGTTCCTGTTTACGTTCTTCGTCTATCGGACGGTCTCGTTTGGGTTGTTCGCGCTGCCGCTGGCCTTCCTGCTGACGGTGATTCCGGCGATCGGGCCGGAGCGTTACACGTTCAGTTCTCCGATGGTGCGCAACGGCTGGATCGCGTTTCATGTGGTGATGCTGCTGGTGGCGTATGCGGCGCTGGCGTTCAGCATCCTGTCGAGCTTCCTGTATCTGATCCAGGAGAAGCGGCTGAAGAACAAGGACTGGGCCAAGGCGGGCGTGACGGCGAGGCCAAAGACGCGGCCGCGCGGGTTTATGACGTGGCTGCCACCGCTGGCAACGATGGATCAGGTGACGCAGAGCACGCTGCAGATCGGGTTCATCTGCATGACGGTGGGTTTGCTTGCCGGGTCGGTGGTGGCGCAGGAGCGGGTGGGGATCGGATACTTTGCCGATCCGAAGGTGCTGCTGTCGTTTGTGATGTGGGGGCTGTATGTGGTGATCCTGTTTGTGCGGCGCAGCGTGGGGTTGCGCGGGCGTCGCGCGGCATGGGTCACGTCGAGTGTGTTTGTGGTGATGCTGTTTGTGTGGGCGGCGAATCTGCTGAATGGGGTGCATAGTTCCGCGCACAGGTTTGGACTGAAATGAGATTCCAGATCGCAGGTCTGAACCACAAAACGGCGCCTGTGGAGCTGCGCGAGCGGCTGGCGATCGGGCAGGATGCTTTGGGGGAGACCACGCGCGCGCTGCTGGCGCGGCCGGGTGTGCAGGAGGCAATGATCCTCTCGACCTGCAACCGTGTGGAACTGCTGGTGACGCACAACGGGCTGGAGCCACAGCTGCCGGAGTTTCTGGCAGAACACTTTGCGCTGGACCGAAGCGTGCTGGAGCCTCATCTCTACCGTTACCAGGATGAAGAGGCGGTGCGGCACATGTTCCGGGTGGCCGCTAGTCTGGACTCAATGGTGGTGGGTGAGGCGCAGATCCTGGGGCAGGTGAAACAGTCGTGGAACCTGGCGCGGGAGCTGGGCGCGGTGAAGGGTCCGCTGGACAAGCTGCTGCAGGGCGCGTTCACGGCGGCGAAACGGGTGCGGACCGAGACGGAGATCGGATCGTCGTCGGTGTCGATCGCATCGGTGGCTGTCGATCTGGCGCGGCGGATTTTCGGGTCACTCGAAGGCAAGAAGATTCTGATCGTAGGCGCGGGCAAGATGAGCGAGCTGGCGGCGCGGCACCTGATCCAGCACGGAGCCGATTCGATCATGGTGGCGAACAGGACGTACGATCGCGCGGTGCGGCTGGCGGAGCAGTTCCTTGGGGCTGCGATCCGGTTCGAGGATCTGTTCGCGCGGGCGCACGAGGCGGACATCGTAATTACGTCGACCGGCGCGGGGCACCCGATCATTGGCGTGGAGCAGGCGCAGGCGATCCTGCATCGGCGCAAGGGACAGCCGGTGTTCCTGATCGACATTGCGGTGCCGCGGGATGTGGATCCGCTGGTGAATCGACTGGAGGGCATGTTTCTGTACGACATCGACGACCTGCAGCAGGTGGCGGCGTCGAACCTGGTGGATCGCGGACACGAGGCGGAGAAGGCCGAGGCGATCATCGCCGAGGAGACGGAGCGGTTCCGGCGGCGGATCAGGACGATCGATATTGCGCCGGTGCTGGTGGATGTGCAGGGAACAGCCGAGGAGCTGCGCCAGTCGGAGTTGCATCGGCAGCGGGGGCTGCTGCAGAATCTGACCCGCGAGCAACATGAGGCTGTGGAGGCGATCACGCGCGGGCTGATGAACAAGTTCATGCACATGCCGCTGCAGGCATTGAAGGCCGCGGCGCGCGAGGGGGACGCAGCGGCGCTGGAGACGATCCGCGCCATGTTTGGGCGGGACTACGGGCACAAGCCGGCGGCGGATGCGGAGCATGCGCCGGAGAGGGCGGCTGGGCCGGAGTCCGGCGACGAGTCCAGTAAGATATAGCGGGCGGCGACGCGCCAGGCTGATTCATCCGGATGACGAACCCCAACAACAATCCAAAGGCTGGCGTACTGCGCATTGGCTCGCGAGGGTCGAAGCTCGCGCTGTGGCAGGCACATCACATCGCGGATCGGCTGCGTGCGGCGGGGCATGAGGTCGCAATCGAGATCATTAAGACGCTGGGCGACGCGATGCAGCATGTGCCGTTCGCCGAGGTCGGAACAACGGATCGCGATGCGAAGGGGATGTTCACGAAGGAGATCGAGGAGGCGCTGTTCGCGGGGCGCATCGATCTGGCTGTACACAGCCTGAAGGATCTGCCGACGGAGCTGGCCGCGCCATTCACGATTGCGGCGATTCCGGAGCGGGTCGATCCGCGGGACGCGTTTGTCTCGGTGAACCACGAGAGCTTCGAGGCGCTGCCGCGGGGGGCGCGGATCGGGACAAGCNNTGGAGCGGCTGGGGCTGACGGCGCATCGGCGGGAGTGCTTTTCACCGCTGGTGCTGTGTCCGGCTGCCGGGCAGGGAGCGCTTGCGATCGAAGCGCGTGCAGGGGATGAGCGGACGCTGGCGGCGCTGGCGTTTCTGGACGACAAGGCTACGCGGTATGCGGTGACGGCGGAGCGGGCGGCGCTGGCAGGTTTGGGCGGTGGTTGTCAGGTGCCGATCGGGATTCACTGCTTCGCCGGCGACGCGGGATACAGCGTGGTGGCGGCGGTGGCGGCGCCGGACGGGTCCGAGGTGCTGCGGGTGGTGCTCGATCGGCAGGTGGATTTGTTGCCCGCAGCGTTGGGGCGCAAGGTCGCAGAGGAGTTGCTGAGCCAGGGAGCGCAGCGGCTGCTCGCGCTGGGCGCCCCGGAAAAGCCGGGGCCGGAACCCGTCGGAGCAGCGTGAGCGAGCTTCCGCTTGTCGGGCGCAGAATCCTGGTAACGCGGGCGCGGCACCAGGCGGGGCAGCTGTCGGAGAAGCTGAGGGCGCTGGGGGCGGAGGTTGTCGAGATTCCGGCACTTTCGATTGTGCCGCCGGAGTCGTATGCCGAACTGGACGCGGCGCTGGCGAATTTGTCGCAGTATCAGTGGCTGGTTGTGACCAGCGCGAACGGCGCGCAGGCGCTGGGTGAACGGATGCAGGCGCTGGGGGTCGGGGCGGACGCGCTTAGGCATATGAGGGTTGCGGCCGTGGGATCCGCAACAGCGAAAGCGCTTGGGGACCAGGGGCTGCAGATTGCGGTGACGCCGGCGGAGTATGTGGCGGAGTCGCTGGTCGAGGCTCTGGGCGAGCGGGTGGGTGGGGAGCGCGTCCTGCTGGTTCGCGCGGCGGTGGCGCGGGATGTGATTCCTGATGCGCTGCGTGCGCGTGGGGCGACGGTGGACGTGGTGAATGCCTACCGGACGGTGATTGCGGAGGAATCTGTAACGGCGGTGCGCACACTTTTTGGAGCGGGGGGGCAAGTTCCGGATGCGGCGACGTTTACGAGCTCTTCGACGGTAACGAATTTTCTGGCCCTGATTCACGCGGCGGGTGTTGAATCGCCGAAGACGATGCTGGCGGTGTCGATTGGGCCGATCACGAGCCAGACGCTCCGGGAGAATGGGTGGGAGGCGGCGGCGGAGGCGGATCCGCATGATCTGGGTGGGCTGGTGAAGGCGGTGGTAAGGGCGTTTGCGCCTTGAGCCAAAGGAAAATGCGGCGAACACCGGAGTCAGCGAAGGGAGTTTGGTTTGGGAGTGTTCCCAAAAGGGAACTCGGGTGGGTACTTTCGGTTGAGCGACGGAGACTAAACCTTTGAAAGTCGGAGAGTAAAGGATTCAGCTTCTTGCTGTGGGGTGAACCTGGCCGGGGCCTGGAGTGTGAGCGTGAGAACCAGCGGACTGTCGCAGAGAGTTCGTCAGCGCGCCGCAGTCCATAGATTGGTGGCGTGCGGGCGAAGTCGGCTCGCAATTCGGTTTCGGCCCGGACTCTTCGGGAAAACGTTTTTTCTGCGACAGGACACCAGCTAACCATGGGAGGCCCCCCGGCTCTGCCGGGGAGGCAGTCGAACTTTGAGAATTCCGGGAGTTGTCGACCCGCTGTGACTTTTGATCTACAAAGCCACTGATGGAATGATTTGCGGTCGGTGTAGTTGTTTTTACTTTGCAGCGGTTGCGATCAGGCCCCTTTGAGGGGCCAGCAACCCAAAGCCTCCGGCTCTGCCGGAGGATTATTACCAGCGTGACCGCCTGAAGGTTTCCGGGCCTAAAGGCCGGAGATTTTCGAGTTGCTTGTTCCCCGGCCTAAAGGCCAGGGCTTCTACCGCGGTCCCGCTTAAGCGGGACCGCTTCGCGAAAGGCCCCCCGAATCAAACGATCGGAGCCCTGGGGTTTTGCGGGGCACAATTTTGCGATTTGAACAGGACCGCAAGATATTGTGGCCGAAGATTTCGAAACTCACGCTCTCACGCGCACACCTGAAGGCGGGGGCAGCGAAAAAAGAAGAGTGCCTGGCTTTTGGGGTTCGTGGTCTGGTGTGTTCAGTGGCTTGCTGTGGATGGGCTCGCGGTGACCGGGACCGCGAAATGCCCCGCGCGAATGGAAGCCAGCTCCGGGTTCGATTTCTGGTCTGGTTTCAGGGGCAGGGGTTTGCCGCCCATGCCGTTGGGATTGGCCGGATCGGACCACATCGCGCCAACCTGAATTGGTTTCGGTTGCTGGGCAATGAGGTTGTGGTTCATCGTGCGCTGCTTGTCGACGTAGGCGGCAATGACGCGGGAGGCGAGACGGCCCGCCAGCTTGCCGTGCTCTCCGGCCTCGAAGAGGACGCAGACCGCAATGTCGGGATTCCGGCGCGGGGCGAAGCCGACAAACCAGGCATTGTCTTTGACGGAATGGGCATGGCCCAGCCTTGCGGCGAGGGCGTTGCTCATGGTCTGCGCGCTGCCTGTCTTGCCGGCGAAGTCGATGCCTTCCAGATGCGCGCTGTTGTCGGTTCCGATGGGAGTGGGCACCAGGGCCATCGCGTCGGTGATGGTTTCCCAGATGGAGGGGTCCATGTGGAAGGTGGAATCGCCCGAGCCAGGGTAGGAGTCGATGATGGACTGATAGACGTCGGGCTTGAGCTCGTCGGAGAAGACGACGTGCGGACGATGGAGAACTCCACCGGAGGCGATGCCGGCGATGGCTCGCACCATTTGCACGGGGGTCGCGGCGACTGCGCCCTGGCCGATGCCGACGGAGGTGACCTCTCCGGGGTACCACCTTTGATGGAAGGTCTTCATCTTCCACTCGGCGGATGGCATGGTGCCGGCGGCTTCATCGGGAAGATCGATGCCGGTTTTGGAGCCGAGTCCGACAGCGTGAGCCCAGTACGCGATTTTGTCGATGCCAAGGCGCGCAGCGAGTGTGTAGAAGAAGACGTCGCAGGACTGGTAGATGGCTTTGTCGATGTTGACCGCGCCGTGGCCGCTATGGACCCAGCAGCGCTGATAGGTGCCGAAGAGGTTTACGCCGCCGGAACAGTGGACGGTCATGTCCTGAGCAACGCCTTCCTCAAGGCCGGCAAGGGACATGATGATTTTGAAAGTCGAACCCGGGGCGAGCTGCGCCTGAATGGCTTTGTCCATCAGGGGGTGGTCGGGATCGGTGATGTACTTGTTCCATTCGTCACGGCTGATGCGCACCGCGAAGGCATTGGGATCGAATGCTGGACGACTGACGAGGGCCAGCACTTCTCCGGTGTGGGGATCGATAGCGATCATGGCGCCATTGCGGTCGCCCAAAGCGTTTTCGGCGGCGCGCTGGACGTCGAGATCGATAGTGAGGCGGAGGCTCTGTCCCGGTTTAGCGGGCTCGGTGCCGAGGCGGCCAACCTCGCGGCCATGGCTATCCACGACGACGTCTTCGGAGCCGTCTTCGCCGCGCAGGATGCCATCGTAGGAAGCTTCAACGCCGGAGCGGCCGACGACATCGCCGGGCTCATACATGGCGTAACGAGGGTCATTCAGCATTTCTTCGCTGACCTCGCCGACGTAGCCGACGAGATGAGCGGCGAAACCGTCGCGGGGATAGAGGCGGCGCTGCTCCTGGATGGTGTCGAGTTCGGGTAGCTCGTCCTTGTGCGCTTCGATGAACTCCTCTTCGTCCGGGGTGATGTCCTGTCGGAGCGGCAGAGGCTCGTATTTTGGGGCGAGGAGATACTTCTTCAGGATGGCGTCGATCTGGTCGACGGTCATGTGGAGGCCGCGCGCGATGAGCGGGAGGTCGGGCGTGACGTCGTGCCCCTGCTCGCGAACGAGGAAGCAGGAGACGGAGGGATAGTTGTCGACGATCAGGCGGCCTTCGCGGTCGAAGATTTTGCCGCGGGGGGCGAGGATGGGAACCTTGCGGATGCGGTTGGCTTCAGCGAGGGCGTGGTAGTTCTGGCCGCCGACCACCTGAAGGCGCCACAGGCCAAAGACAAGAATGGCCAGGATCGCCGCGATGATGTACTGGATGACGGCGAGGCGGAGTGGCGGGAGTTTTTCGTCGCGGTTCAGCACAGATCAGGGAGGCTCCAGGCCCGCAGCGTGCCTTGAAAACGGGCCATCCTTTTATGCGAAAGGGTGATATAAGGATAGCGCGAATCCAGGCGGGGACGGCAGGAGTGGCATTTTAGTTGTAGATTCCCGCCGGCAACGTTACAACTTGGGAATGGGCGGACGACGGAAAGCAGCGGCGAAGAAAGTGGAGCAGGCACCGGAAGCATCGGGTGAAGCGGCAAAGGGCCAATTCCTGCCGCCGCGGCCGATCAGTCTGCGCACGCTGGGCGACTATCTGGATCTCTCGCCGGCGACGATCTCACTGGTTCTGAACAACGCGCCGGGGGTGCGATCGATCCCGCAGGAGACGCGGGACCGGGTGATCGCAGCGGCGAAGAAATTTGAGTACCGGCCAAGCTTTTTTGCGCGCTCGCTGCGGCGGCGGCAGAGCTTCTCGGTGGGTGTGCTGGTTCCGGAACTGAGCGATGGCTACTCGGTGCTGGTGATGAGCGGCATCGAGGAAGTGCTGATCGAAGAGGGATATTTCTACCTGACTGCGAGTCACCGGCGGAAAGCGGACCTGATCGAAGAATATCCAGGGCTGCTGATGGACCGTTCGGTGGAGGGATTTATAGCCATCGATACGGCGCTGCAGCACAGTCTGCCGTTGCCGGTGGTTGCGGTGGCGGGGCACAAGGCGCTGCCGGGGGTTACGCGGATCGTGCTCGATCACGGGCGGGCGGCGGAGCTGACGCTGCGGCATCTGTATCAGCTGGGGCACCGGCAGATCGCGTTCATGCGCGGGCAGACGTTCAGCTCGGACTCCGACGACCGCTGGAAGAGCCTGATGGCGGTGGCAAAAGATCTGGGGCTGGAGATTGCGCCGGAGCTGGTGGTGCAGCTGGAGCAGAACCTGTCGTCGCCGGAACTGGGCTATCCGGTGGTGCCGAAGCTGCTGGCGGCGAAGCGGCCGTTCACGGCGCTGGTGTCCTTCAATGACATTGCGGCGATCGGGGCGATCCGGGCGTTGCGTGACGCAGGCCTGCGTGTGCCGGAGGATGTTTCGGTGATCGGGTTCGACGACATCCAGGGGGCGGCGTATCACACTCCGAGCCTGACGACGATCCGGCAGCCGCTGAACAGCATGGGCAACACGGCGGCGAAGATGCTGCTGCAGAGGATTCGCGGGCAGCAGGAACATCGCGATGAGGTATCGATTGTGCCTGAGCTGATCATTCGCGAATCGACGCTGCCGCCGAACCCGGCGCGCATGAAGAGAAAATAAGACACAGCTGGTAGCCGGTAGCCTGTAGCGGGTAGCGGGTAGCGGACGGAAGCTAGTTCGCTGGCAGTAGAATCGGCTTTCGATGACCGTCCCGCGCGCCCCCCGTTTCTCGCTCCTGTGTTCCGGATTTGTGGTGTGCGGCATGGTGACCGTGCTGCCGGGACCGCTGCTGCCCGTGCTGGCGGCACGCTGGGGACTCCGCGACGTGCAGTCGGGAGCCTTCTTCGCCGCATTATTCATGGCCTCGACGGTGGGATCGATTTTTTCACCGCACCGTCTGCGGCGGAACCTGCCGCTGGGTTATTCCTCGATGACAGCGGGAGTTCTGCTGCTGATCGCGGCGGGCCGAACAGCGGGAGCCTCGCTGGGACATGCTCTGGCCCTGACCGCATTCGCGCTGGTGGGCCTGGGTGTGGGACTCTCTGTGACGGCGACGAACCTGATGGTGGGAATGATGGGGGAGAGAGGAGCAGGAGCGGGGGATCGGGCGCGGCGAATCTCAATTGTGAATCTGTGGTGGGGGATTGGCGCGGTCGCATGTCCGTGGCTGATTGCGGCCGGAGAACGCGCGGGACGCGTGGGGGGATTGCTGGTGCTGCTGGCGGGGGGAACGGCGGCGATGTTCGCAGCCTTGCTGACCCAGTGGCGAGAGCCGGAACCGGCGCGGAGCGGAGCAGGGGGCGCGACGCTTCGGTCAGAAGCCGGAGTTCTTGTCTTTTTTGCTGTATTTCTCTTCCTCTATGTGGGCGTCGAAACCGTGGTGGGCGGGTGGATTACAACCTATGCGCATCGATTCAGCGGCATGACGGTGGCGAGGGCGAGCCTGGTGGTTTCGCTCTACTGGATCGCGCTGCTCGGGGGACGATGGCTGGGGGCGTGGGCGCTGAAGGCAGTACCGGAGCGGGCGGTCCTGCTGCCCGGGCTGGTCCTGTCACTAACGGCGGTGGTCTGGCTGGTGGCGCCGCATTCAACAGCTGTGGTGCTGGCGGCTGTAGCGTTGGCTGGGGCAGGGTTCGGGCCGGTGTTTCCGATCGCGGTTTCGCGGATGCTGGGGCGGGTGGGCGACCACTGGAACACGGGGTGGGTCTTTGCCATGACGGCGAGCGGCGGTGCGGTGTTGCCGTGGGTGACGGGGCTGGTGTCGACCGGGACGGGATCGCTGCGGGTGGGATTTTTCGTGCCGCTCGCGGCGCTGGGCGTGATCCTGCTGCTGGCGGCAGCGGAGAAGGCGATGCTGGCGGAGCCGGGCAGGTAAGTGGCGTTTTTCGATAGCAGAGCCGCAATAACGGATCGATACATGGAGGGAGAATCCGGAGCCCGCGGGCTCTTGTCGTGGGTGGATGAATGGTCTGATCACGAACACGACGGGGGTCCCCGGAACCGGCGAGGCTTGCCGGGCCGGGGACTTTTTCTTTACCGGAAAAGGCGAGTTGCGCGAGTCGGGGCGACCGGTGGGGAACTCATGCGAACGTGATGTTATCCGCACCGGAGGCGAGAAAGAGGAGCGGCAAGAACGCTCGCAGCACCGTCCTTTCGGCATGGCGGGAGCGCCTTGCAGAGGCTCAAAGAATAGCTTTGCCTAATGATTTGTTGTTATGGTAAACAATATCGGCACGGGAAGAGCGGGCGCCCGGCAGTGGCTGGATGGGATGGGCGGCAAGCACTGCGATATTGCTGAGCTATAGAGGTTTCTGGCTCCTGACGGCGAGTGGGAGGAAAAAGTATGCTGCCAGAACAATGGGAAACATTTAAGCGCGCGGCACGGCGGGAAAAGATGGACAAGATCCCGATGGCGCTGATTGTGGACAGCCCCTGGATTCCGGGATATCTCGGGATTCAGCACCTGGATTATTTTCTCGATCCGGAGCTGTGGTTCCAGTCGAATTTGAAAATCATGCGGGAATTTCCGGACATCATCTTCATTCCGTCGTGGTGGATGGAGTACGGGATGGCGGCGGAGCCGTCGGTGCTGGGGTCGAAGATCAAGTTCTGGCAGGACAACACGCCGAGCGAGTATCACACGCTCTATCGCCTCGAGGACATCGACAATTTTCCAGAGTATGAGGTGGAGGCGGACGGGTTTGCCGGACTGACGCTGCACCGGATCAAGATGGCGCGGCAGCGGATTCTGGACGCGGGGTACATTCTGCCGATGGTGACGTCACGCGGGCCGCTGTGCACGGCGGGGTTTGTGCGGGGCACGACGGAGTTCATGATCGACCTGGTGGAGAACCCGGAGGGCGCGCACAAGCTGATCGATCTGTGCACGCGGGTGATTATCGACTGGCTGAAGGCGCAGCAGAAAGTGATGGGGGACGGCGTCGAGAGCATTTTCATCCTCGACGACATCGTTGGATTCATCAACGAAGAGCACTACCTGGAGTTCGCCCATCCTTATTTAAAGAGAATCTGCGATGCGTTCCCAAAGGACTGGGTGAAGCTCTACCACAACGATGCTGAAGTGGATGCGTGCCTCGATCATCTGCCGGACACCGGATTCAACGTGCTGAACTGGGGCAAGCAGCGGCACATCACCGAGGTGAAGCGCCGGGTGGGCGATCGCATGTGCCTGATGGGGAATGTGAATCCGCTGGAGATTGGNNGTGGGCGGAGGCACGAGTCCCGGCATGCCCAGGGAGAACATTCTCGCGATGCTGGAAGCTCTGAACGAATTTAACGCGAAACGCGCGGCTGGCGCGGTGGCAAGCGTTCGCTGAGGATATGGATCGATGCTCGATTATGCGCTGATGAACCAGTATCTGTACGAAGGCAACGCCGATAAGGTGGAGCAGATGACGAAGGAGGCGCTCGCCGAGGGCCGGACTGTGCAGGAGGTCCTGAACGAGGGACTGATTGCCGGGATGAGCGTGGTGGGCGAGGACTTTAAGCACAACGTGCTCTACGTGCCGGAGGTGCTGATTGCGGCGCGCGCCATGAAGGCGGGGATGGCGGTGCTGAAGCCGCTGCTGACGTCGAAGGACAGCACCACGAAGCCGAAGGGCATACTGCTGATGGGGACAGTGCGCGGCGATCTGCATGACATCGGGAAGAACCTGGTGGGGATGATGGCCGAAGGCGCGGGCTTCGAGCTGCACGACATCGGCGTGGACCAGAGTTTGGAGAAATTCATGGCCGCGGCCGACAAAGTCAAACCGACCATCATCGGGATGAGTGCTCTGCTGACCACAACGATGATGTACATGAAGACGGTGATCGATGGGTTTAACGCTGCCGGACGGACGGACATCAAGATGGCGGTGGGCGGCGCGCCCATCAGCCAGATGTTCGCCGACGAGATTGGCGCCGATGGGTATGGGGCCAACGCTTCGGCGGCCGTGGATCTGTTTCTGCTGCTTGCGGAGCAGCGGGCTGCGGCGACGACTTAGAGCCGTGTCCCTGAAATGGATTGGATTGAGAAATTGGATGCGCGCGAAAAATCGACCTCAGGGGCTGAAGCCCGCCCGTCCCTAAAGGTCTTTGCGGCACGACTGAAGTCGTGCCCTGACACGAAGTCAAAATACGATTGCTGAACGTGCCTCGGGGGGCAGGGACATCAGGAAACAGAGATGGTTATCTATAAGGTTCTCTACTGGCAGGAAATCCCGACCCAGGTGAAGGCCGAGGACGATGACGAGGACGTCACGATGATGCTGGATGGCAGGTTCATGCAGCAGGTGGATATTCTTGCTGCGAAGCGCGGACTGCAGGCCGCGGATGATTATCTGGCGCAGTGGAAGTGGAGTGAGGAAGAGGAGCGCGAGGGCTCTGCGCGCGAAGTTGCCGAGGCGGTGAAGGCGGAGCTGGAAGCAAAGGGCTGGCAGGACCTCTGAAGTGAGAAAAGCAGGTCCCTCGCTGCGCTCGGGATGACAATGGCGGTTCAGCTCACCATCAACGGACAATCGGTCGAGGCACAGGGCGGGCTCTCGCTGTTCGATCAGGCGGAGGCGCTCGGGATCGATGTGCCCACCTCGTGCCGGAAGCAGGGCAAGTGCAAAGAGTGCATGGTGGAGGTGGTGGAGGGCGCCGAGCTGCTGTCGCCGATGACGGAGGCGGAGCAGCATCTGAAGGGGAAGTTCCGGCTTTCCTGCCAGACGTACGTGACCGGCGTGAGCGGCCATGTGCGCTGCCACACGATGCGGCGCGGGCAGATGCGCATCGAGAGGCAGGGGCTAACTCTGACTGCTGGGCTGCCGGTGAGTTGTGAATCGATTCCTCTGGATCCGGCGGTGACGCGCGATGGCGATCGCATCCTGATCGACGGCGTGGAGGTCGATCGTTGCGGGGGGCCGGGCGTACACCCAATCCATGGCCTGGCGATGGATCTGGGCACGACAACCATTGTGGTGCGGCTGCTGAATCTCGAAACGGGAGAGCTGGTCGCCGATACCTCGTTTGAAAATCCGCAGCGCTTCGGCGGGGCGGAGGTGATGTCGCGCATCGCCTACGACACCGATCATCCGGGCAAGTTGCTGATGCGCACGCTGGCCGGGTACCTGAGCCACGCGATCGAGAAGTTTCCGGTCGATCCGAAGACGATCTACGAGATGGTGGTCGTCGGCAACTCGACGATGCGGGATTTGTTTTTCCGGCAGAACGTGTACTCGATCGGGCAGACGCCGTACCGGTCGATTACGGAAATCGAAATGGCTGAAGGCAAGCGGACGACGACGAGCCTGGAGCAGAGCGGGTTGCGCAGTTTGCTGCCGATTCACCCCAGGGCGCGCGTGTATGGCGCGCCGATCATCAGCGGGCATGTGGGCGCGGACGCTGCAGCCTGCATGCTGGCCGTTGACCTGGTGCATGAAACGCGGCGGATCGCGATCATGGACATCGGCACGAACACGGAGCTGATTGTCGGCAACAAGGACCGGATTCTGGCAGCGTCGTGTCCGGCGGGTCCGGCTTTTGAAGGCGGCGCGATTACGTGCGGGATGCCGGCACTGGAGGGGGCGATTGAGGAAGTCGCGATTGAGGACGATGGGAGCTTCCGGCTGGGGGTGATTGGCGACGGCAAGCCGGAGGGGGTTTGCGGATCGGGTCTGGTGGATGCGCTGAGCGAGCTGCTGCGCACTGGACAGATGAACGACAAGGGCCGCTTCGAAGACGATGTCCATCGGATTACGCTTTGGCATGGCGCGGAAGAAGACGAGAATGTTTATCTGCTGGAAAGCGACGTGAACGAACTGGCGCAGGCCAAAGGCGCGAATGTGGCCGGGCTGCACGTCGTGTTCTCGACTTACGGGATTGATTTCGACGAGATCGACGTTTTCTATCTCGCCGGAGGATTTGGGCGGCACCTGAAGGTTGAGGCATCGAAGCGGATCGGGCTGGTGCCGTGGATCGATTCGGCGAAGATCGTGCAGGCGGGCAACACCGCGATTGAGGGAGCGACGATCGCACTGCTTTCGAAGACGAAGCGACAAGAGATGGAAGAGCTGGTGAAGAAGGTGGAGCACTGCCGGCTGGAGACGCATCCGAGTTTCTTCGATTTCTTTGTGGAGGGATGCCAGTTCAAGCCCGTGGAGCCGATGGCATGCGCACGGTAACGGAGAGCATCGAGCTGGCTGATTCGCCCGTTGCGGTCAACGTGCTGCCGGAGGAATACGTGCGGCTGCTCGGTTATCCGCGCGGATACGAGATGGAGGGGCGGGCGCTGGAACTGGCCACGTGGGCGCGCGAATGGTATGCGCAACATGGACGTCCGTGGGTGTATGCGCGGCAGGTGGAGACGTTTGCGCTGGATGAGGCCTCCATTTGCGTCGACGGACAGTGCTTCAACAGTGCGCGCCTGAGGGGTACGCTGGAACAGGCGGGCGCGCACAGCGCGGTTTTGGTTGCCGTTGGCGCAGGGCCGGAGGCAGAGGAAGAAGCGCGGCGGCTATGGTCGCAGGAAAAGCCCGATGAGTATTTCTTCCTCGAGATGTTTGCTTCGGCGGTGGTGGAGTATCTAACGACCGCGGCTGGCGCGCGGCTGTGCGACTGGGCGGAGCAGCATGAGATGGCCGTGCTGCCACACTACAGCCCGGGCTACCCGGAGTGGGATATTGCCGAGCAGCCGCGATTGCTGGAATTGATGAAGCACACAAGGAATGCGGAGTTCCCGTCGCAGCTGGATGCGATGGAGTCCGGTATGCTGCGGCCAAAAAAATCACAGCTGGCGTTGTTTGGCTTGACGCGGCACACGGATCGGCTGCGCCGGCTGACGAGTCTGGTGCCGTGCGAGAACTGCTCGTTTGGGCCGTGCCAGTATCGGAGAGCGCCCTATCGCAAGTCGCCGCGCGGAACGGGCGAGCGCGTGACGGTGAAGGCGGCGGTTCTGGATCAGGACGCCTCCTACAGCGTGAATCGGAGAGCGCTGCGGCGCTGGGCGCAGGAGCGGCTGACGATGGAAGAGCATCCGGATGGGTCGTTCGTTGCTGTGTTTCGCTACGACGGGACGACCTGCACGAATATGGGACGGCCGCTGGCGTTCCAGTACCGCGTGAGGCTCGGCCCGCGCGAAGACGGATATCCGATCCGGGAACAGCAATGCGCGCCGGCGGAAGGCGACACAGGTTACACGCATATGTGCCAGTACATCGCCGACCCTGAGGGTGTGATGGGCGCGATCGATCGCGAGAAGCCGCTCAGCGGAGAGCGTCTGAACGCTGTGTTATCGTGGCGTCGCGAAGCAAGCGGGGCGGGTTGTTTTTGCGAGGCAGCGAGCCGTAATCACAAATGGGGACTGGTACTGGAAACGATTCACTACGCGCTGGCACAAAAAGAGCCGGCGCAGGAAACGGAATGACGATGAAGAAATTTCTGCAGGAGGCGATTCTGGAGCGGCCGCTGCTGTGCGACGGCGCCATGGGCACGCAACTGATGCTGGCCGGGCTGGAGCAGGGCAATTGCGGCGAGGCGTGGAATCTCACGCATCCGGAACGCGTGCTGGGTATCCAGAAACGGTATGTGGAGGCCGGATCCGATTGCCTGCTGACGAACACCTTTGGCGGTTCGCGGATCATGCTGACGCGGCACGGCGAGGGCGACCACGTGGTGGCGATCAACAAAGCCGGCGTGGAGATCGCGCGGAGGGCTTTTGGTGACCGTGACGGTTACGTAATCGGGGACATGGGGCCCTTCGGAGGCCTGATGGAGCCGTATGGCGACTTTACCGAGGCGCAGGTGCGCGGCGCGTTTGAGGAACAGGCGGGCGCGCTGGTCAAAGGCGGAGCGGACGCGATCATCATCGAGACACAGACCTCGCTGGAGGAACTGGGGATCGGCATCGAATCGGCGCAGAAGGCGGGCGCGAGGTGCATTATCGGCTCGATGGCGTATGACGTAACGCTGGACGGATCGACCTTCCGGACGATGATGGGCGTGGAGCCGGAGCAGGCGGCGGATTTCATGGAGAAGCACGGAGCGCACATCGTGGCGCTGAACTGCGGCACGAGGATGGACATGGTCCGTGCGCTGACGGCGGTGCAGCGATATAAATCCGTGACCAGGCTGCCGGTGATGGTGCAGCCGAATGCCGGCCAGCCGAAGCTGGTGCAGATGAAGGTGGTCTACGACGAGACGCCGGATCAGATGGTGAAGGACCTGTTGCCGATTTTGAAAGCTGGCGCGAACATCGTAGGCGCCTGTTGCGGCAGCACACCGGAACACATTCGCGCGTTCCGGAAGACGATGGATCAGTATCTGGAAACGAAGGGCGTTGCCCCGGAGCGGAGCCAAGCGTGAAAGTGAAAGTTTGCGATGTGAACGCAGCCGCAGCCGAAAAGCTGCCCCCGAGCAGCGACGACAAATCCGGCATCGGTGTTCATTACATCGACGCGTATATTAAGCCGTTGAACGTGAAGCTGGAGGACGGCACGCCGGTGCGGTGCAAGCGGCGGGGACTGAAGATCACGTTGTCGGCGGGGCCGAAGAAGGGTGAGGGCCTGATGCGCCGCCTGGATGTGAGCCGAAATCCGGTGGTGATGCTCGATGCCGCTCTCCAGGAAGCTGCGAAAGCCGCGGGGATCGAGCTCACGGTGGAAGGCGGGGCGATCTTCGTTGCGATCTGATCGAGCCCGCGGGTAATGAGCGCGAAGCTCCCTCTGTGCGGGGATGTCATCCTGAGCGACGTGTGGCATTATCCACCTTTCGGTGGAGGTGTGGCGCGCGCGCATGCAAGTAAGATGAACGCGCAACAGGATCCCTGAGCTCCCCAGGCTCGCAAAATTAACGTGGATCTACGGTCGTGATGGTGGCCGGCGGCTGCGTTCTTGCGTGTTGTGCGGGACAAGGCACGGACGATGCGAGACGAACACGCGACACGAACGAATCTGCTTCTGTTGTGGCGTCCGCTCGCGTTCATTGCGCTGTTGCTGTTGTTGTGGGAGATCGGCATTCGTCGCCAGGCGAGTCATCTGCTGCCCGGCCCGTGGGGCGTAGTGGGTGGCATTGTCGATCTGGTGCGTCATGGGCTCCTGCTGAAATATATAGTTGCGTCGCTCTTTCGGGTGACATGGGGATTCGCGCTGGCTGTGGTGACCGCCATTCCGCTGGGTCTCGCGGTCGGCTGGTACCGCCGGGCGGAGATGGCGCTGAATCCCATTCTCCAGATCCTGCGGCCCATTTCGCCGCTGGCGTGGATTCCGATCGCGATTCTCTGGTTCGGAGTGGGAGACCTCGCCGCGATCTTTCTTATCTTCGTCGGCTGCTTCTTCCCACTGATGCTCACCGCGATCGATGCGGTACAAAGCATTCCCGCGGTCTACGTGAATGCCGGGCGAAACTTCGGCCTGAGTTCGGCGGCGCTTGTGTACCGGGTGCTGTATCCGGCCGTGGTGCCGAAACTGATTGTCGGGCTGCGCATCACGCTTGGGATCGCGTGGCTGGTTGTGGTGGCGGCGGAGATGATCGCGGTCAGTTCCGGACTTGGGTTCCTCATTGTGGACGCGCGCAACGCGGGTAATCGCTACGACCTGGTCGTTGCAGGAATGCTGATCATCGGGATCATCGGACTTCTGCTCGATCTCGGGATGCAGTCGCTGGAGAAGGTGAAGTCATTTCGCTGGGGATATTCGGAGGATTGATGTCGAGCATGCAGCCGATTGCGGCGCCTCTACCCTTCACGCTGAAGACCAAACTGTCGGTCGATCGAGTCAGTATGGTCTTCGAACGCGATGGCAACCGGACTGAGGTGCTGAACAACATCAATCTGGAAGTAGGCGATGGAGAATTTGTCTGCCTGCTGGGACCGTCCGGTTGTGGGAAGACCACGCTGCTGAATGCCATGGCGGGATTCCTGTCGCCCACCAGCGGGGAAATCAAGGTGGACGGCGAGGCGGTGCGAAGGCCGAACCCGCGACGCATCTTCGTTTTCCAGGAGCGTGGGGTGTTCCCGTGGCTGACGGTTGAAGGCAACATCGGTTTCGGGTTGTCGAAGGTGACGAAAGCCGAGCGCGAACAGCGAATCGCGTACTACGTAAAGATGGTGGGGCTGCAGGGATTCGAGAAAACGTACCCGCAGGAACTTTCCGGCGGTATGAAGCAGCGCCTGGAAGTGGCGCGGGCGCTGGCCGTGAATCCCGACATGCTGCTGCTGGATGAGCCTTTCGGCGCACTCGATTCGATTACACGGCTGGTCATGCGTGGAGAGCTGCTGCGGATCTGGGAAGCGGAACGGAAGACCGTCATCTTTGTGACGCACGACATCGACGAAGCCGTGCAGCTGGCCGATCGCGTGGTGGTCATGAGCGCGCGGCCAGCATCGATTCGGCAGATCGTCAACATCGATATTGCGCATCCGCGGGACATCAGTGCGCCCCGCTATCTCGAGCTGCGCGACGGGATCTTCCAGCAGATCGGACTGGCCCACAAGGTATGAACGCCCTGAGCCAACCCGCGAAGTGGGAGCGGTTTTTCTGGCCGGTGGTCGCCACCGGGCTGCTGCTCGCGCTCTGGTATTACTCTGTGCGCTGGACCGGCACAAAGGTTTTTCCGTCGCCGCGCGAAGTGGAAAAGGGCTTGGCAGAACTGCTGCGACACCACGTTTTGTGGAATGACATTATCGATTCCCTGCGGCGTGTTGCTGTGGGCTTTGGACTCGCTGTGCTCGTCGGCATCCCGCTGGGACTGACGCTGGGCTGGTATCCGGCCGCGAACCAGGTGGTAAATCCGACTATGCAGATTCTGCGGCCCATCAGTCCCATCGCGTGGATTCCTGTGGCCATCATCTTCTTTGGAGTCGGTGACAATGCCGCCATCTTCCTGATCTTTCTCGGGGCGTTTTTTCCCATCGTGGTGGCCTGCATCAACGGGGTGGCGAATGTGCCGTCGGTGTATCGCCGCGCTGGGCGCAACTTCGGGCTGACGCCGCCACAACTGCTGGGCAGGGTTCTGTTTCCTGCGGCGCTGCCGCAGATTCTCGTCGGGCTGCGCATCGCGCTCGGCATTGCGTGGCTGGTTGTGGTTGCGGCGGAGATGATCGCTGTCGATTCCGGGCTCGGCTTTCTCATCATTGATTCGCGCAACTCCGGCAAACGCTACGACCTTGTGGTTGCGGCCATTCTGCTGATTGGTGCGATCGGTCTGATTCTGGATGTGGCGTTCCGGCGGCTGGAGACACTGCGCTCGGTGCGATGGGGGTTCCGTCATGAGTCCTAAGAGGGCGGTGGTCATTTGCGGGGCGTGGCTGGTGTTGATCACCGGGCTGCACGCGTGGCTCAACGTGAACTGGGACGTGGTCCTGAACGATTTTCGTCCGCCCGCCCAACGGAAGATCGTGGTTGCTTACATTCCTGTGACCTGCCAGCTGACTTGTCCGGTGACGGATTACATCTCGAAGTTCTCGGAGAACGGCGAGCTGTTTTTACCGCGCATGTTTCAG
This sequence comes from Acidobacterium sp., assembly GCA_003152595.1. Taxonomy (GTDB): domain Bacteria; phylum Acidobacteriota; class Terriglobia; order Terriglobales; family Acidobacteriaceae; genus Palsa-343. Next base: position 35,722 of record PMAM01000046.1, on the reverse strand, counting down.
GGCTTTCCGGAGATCAAGGAGGCGCTGATTTCCAACAAGGTGCAGGCGGCGTTTATCGTCGCGCCTCTGGCGATTGCTCTGGCAGCGCAGGGTGTGCCGATCAAGGTGGTGTATCTGGGGCATCGCTATGGCAGCGCCCTGGTGGTGAAGAAGAATGGGCCGGTGAAGATCTTCCGCGATCTCAAGGGGCGCACGGTTGCCATCCCGAGCCGCTTCTCCGACGAGCGTTTGATCCTGTTTCGCGCGATGAAGGTCTGGGGCATGAAGCCGGGCGACATCAGGATGGTGGAGATGGCTCCGCCTGACGTCTCGGGCGCGCTGGCCGCGGGTGCGATCGATGGCTTCGTGATGGGCGAACCTTTCCCTTCGCAGGCAGAGATGGGCGGCTACGGACGCGTGCTGTTCCAGGCGCGTGACTATTGGCCCGACTATATGTCCTGCATTCTCGTGGTGCAGCAGGACCTGATCGATAAGAGGCCCGAGACCGTGCAGGTTCTGGTGGATGGCATTGCGCGCTCCGGGCTGTGGCTGGAGAAGGGCAGAACGTATCGTGAGGATGCAGCCGATTTCGTGGGTCGTTATTACTACAACCAAAAGCCGGCGCTACTGCGATGGGCGCTGACCAAGCCGATGGATCGCGTGGTCTACAGCCAGTTGGCGCCGCGCAAGGCCGATTTCGACATGGTTCGCGACCTGATGATCGAAACCGGTGTGCTCAACAAGAGGATCGAGTTCAACCAATACACGGATACGCGGTTTTCCGATCAGGCGTCGAATCAGACGGCGTGGAAATACGACCCGGGCCTGGCTGCAGCGAAATAAGAATTTTGTGGTCCGACCCTGGGTGATCGGGCAGAGGAGGTGGACATCATGCAACGCAGACGCTTCGTGCAGATGATGACGTTGGCCAGCGTGGGAACGGTCGCAGCTGCGGAACTGGCCCATGCTGGCGAGACAAAAACGGTCGTTTGGCACGTGAAGGGCTTTACCTGCGTCACGTGCGCGGTGGGTCTGGAGACCATGCTGCGTGAGCAAAAGGGCGTGAAGCGGGTGAGGGCCACCTATCCTGACGCGCAGGTGACGATTCAATACGATCCGAAATCGGTGACTGAAGCCTGGCTGCGCGAATTCATCTCCGAACTGGGCTTCACCGCTGAACCCGAACCACACAGCTAAGGCTTTTCCGAAAGCAGCAGGTCCGATTCGATAAAGGAGTGTCATGAGCCACACGGATTTCGCATCGATCGCCAGGATTCTGGTCGAGTCGCTGCATCTGAAGCAGCCGCCGGTAGCGATCTCATTTTCCGATTCGCAGCCGGCAGGCGTGCCCGCACATTCCGGCCGCGTTGCCGCCGGATGCCGATTCTGGGAAGAGGGAGCTGCGGGGTCCTTCGCAACGACGGCGGCCGATTATTATAGCTGCGCCATTGGCGTCCACACGCACAACCTGCAGCCGTCGCCGGAGCAGCAGACGGACCTGATGGATGCGCTGAAAGTCTTCGCCGATCTGGGTTATGTGCGGCCGGAAGATGTGCCGCAGATCCCGGTGCTGCAGTCGCAGCCGAATTATGTGGTGTACGGACCACTCGCGCAGGCGGAAGAGGTGCCGGACATCGTGCTCCTGTTTGTGAACTCGAATCAGACTCTGATTCTTTCCGAGGCTGCACAGCAGGTGGAGAATCAGGTGGCGCCTGCTATGGGACGTCCGGCCTGTGCCGTGGTTCCACAGGTGATGAACACGGGCCGCGCCGCATTGAGCCTGGGTTGTTGCGGCGCGCGTGCTTACCTGGATGTGCTGTCGGACGATGTGGCGATCTTCGCGATTCCCGGTGCGAAGCTCGCGGCCTATGCGGAACGGATTGAGACTCTGTCGAAAGCCAATGCTGTGCTTTCGCAGTTCCATCAGATGCGCAGGCGGTCGGTTGAAGCAGGCCAGAACCCGACGGTGAAGGAATCGCTGGCGGCGATGGGCGCATAAGCGGACGGCGGGCGGAGCGGAGATTTTCCTGAGCCGCTCCGCGTAAACTGCTTGCGAGGCGCAGATGGATCATTACGTCGAACGAGTCGTCGACCTGGTCGAACCGGAATCGAATCACCTTTACAACATGAGCGCCGATGACGCTCGCAGGATTCTTCTGGATGGGCCCGCCGATGCGGTGCGTGGGATCCAGGGTTCGTTTGCCCTGACCGCGAAGTCGGGCAAGATGGTGCGGATGGCGCGCTCGCTCGATCGGCCGATGCGCTATTTTTTAGCCAAGCGCCAGGAGGGGCCAGCACTGATCGTGGCGTCCCGAATCGATGCGATTCGCGAGTGGCTGCAGGCGGAGGGTCTCTACGGTCAGTTTCATCCCAGCTATACGCGCATGGTGCCCGCGCACTACGTGGTCGATCTGCAACTGATCGGCTGTCCCGATCCGGATCCGGTTTACACGAGGTTCTTCACGCCGGTGATGGGCTCGCTGCCGGCAGACCTGGATGCCATCGGCAAGGCCTACATCGCGGCGCTCGCCGAGGAGATTGCGCAGTGGCTGCGAACGATCCCCGAAGAGGAACCGATAGGAGCGTGCTTTTCCGGAGGGATCGATAGCGGCAGCGTCTTTCTCGTGACGTATCATGTCATGCGCAAGCTGGGCATGAATCCGAGCCGCCTGAAGGCGTTTGTCCTCGACCTGGGAGATGGCCCGGATGTGCAGCAGGCGCATGCGTTTCTTGAACGCCTGGGCTTATCGCTGTTTCTTGAGCCGATTCAGGCCGAGGCCACATCGCTCGACGTGGGCGAGACCATTCGTATCATCGAAGATTACAAATTGCTGGACGTGGAGTCGGCGACCATGGCGCTGGCGCTGGCGCACGGCATTCGTGGCCGCTATCCGGAATGGCGGTATCTGATCGACGGCGACGGCGGCGACGAGAATCTGAAGGATTATCCCATCGAAGAGAATCCTGAGCTGACGATTCGCAGTGTGATTAACAATCCGATGCTGTATCAGGAGGGGTGGGGGGTCGGCAAGATCAAGCATTCACTGACGTACAGCGGCGGGTTGAGCCGCTCGTACGTGCGAACCTATGCAACCGCACATCACTTTGACTTCGAAGGCTTCAGCCCGTACACCCGGCCCGAAGTGATCGCGGTGGCCGAGGCGATTCCGTTCATCGAACTGACGCAATACAGTGTAGATCGGCTCTACGAGCTGAAGGGCGAGATCGTCGCGAGAGGGGTGCGGGCGGTCACTGGACTGGAGATGCCGGTCTTTCCCAAGCGGCGCTTCCAGCACGGTGCGGTGTCCATGGATACTCTACGGGAGCGGCTGCCGTATCGCGAGGCGGAATACCGCGAGCAGTTCCTTGCCCTGTACCGCTGAGGTTTCGGTGGCCGCGCATCCAGAGACGTTGGCTCAGCGGGACGCGTGGATCCTCGCGCGGCGCGGGCCGCGCAACGCCGTCGATCCGCTGCGGCCGTGGGCCTTCTTTGTCGAGAACGAGCGGAGTGCTTCGGGTGAAATCGTGCCAGTTGCGACCGTGTTTTTGACGAATCGCGAATGTCCATGGCGTTGCCTGATGTGCGATCTGTGGCGCAACACTCTGGCGAGTGAAACGCCGGCGGGAGCAATTCCTGCACAAATTGACCACGCGCTGGAGCGATTAACGCCAGCACGCCAGATCAAGCTCTACAACAGCGGCAGCTTCTTCGACCGGAGGGCGATCCCTCTGGAAGATCACGCCGCGATCGCAACCCGGGTGCGCGCCTTCGAGCGGGTGATCGTCGAGTGCCATCCGGCACTGATCGGCGAGGATTGCTTTCATTTCAGGGACCGGTTGGGCGGCAGACTGGAAGTCGCGATGGGCCTGGAGACGGTACATCCGGAGATTCTCAGCCGGCTGAACAAGCGAATGACACTCGATCAGTTCCGCGCGGCTGCGGATCGGCTCCGCGAAAACGATATTGATTTGCGCGTGTTCATTCTGGTTCAGCCGCCGCTTATGCGCGAAGAGGAAGCTGTCGAATGGACGGCTCGATCACTGGAGTTCGCCTTTGACTGCGGAGCCACTGCGGCCACGTTGATTCCAACCCGGGCTGGTAATGGTGCAATGGAAGAGCTGATGGCGAGGGGAGAATTTTCTCCGCCATCGCTTGCCACGGTGGAGGCTGCGACGGAATACGGGATCGGCTTGAGGCGAGGCCGCGTCTTTGTCGATCTGTGGGATCTCCGCGCTCATCGAAAATGCGGTGCTTGTCATGCGCGACGTATCGAGCGGCTGCAGGCGATGAACCTGTTCCAGGAGATTCCGCTTCGAATTAGCTGTCAGAAGTGCGGAGGGCTGAGCTGATCGACGTCTACGACATCGCGATCGCAGGGTCAGGATTCGCCGGATCACTGCTGGCGATGATTGCGCGCCAGTTCGGACGCTCGGTTGTTCTAATCGAGAAGGGCACGCATCCTCGTGTCGTCATTGGCGAGTCGTCGACGCCACTGTCCAATCTGCTTCTCGATGAACTCGCGGTGCGCTACGACTTGCCGTCGGTGCGGCCGCTGACGAAGTGGGGGAGTTGGCAGCGATCCTATCCGACAGTTGCGGTGGGCCTGAAACGTGGGTTCACGTTTCATCATCATGTGCTCGGCGCATCGAGGCTCGCCGATCCAGATCGGCGGGATCAGCTGTTGGTGGCCGCGAGCCCCCGCGATGAGGTCGCCGATACGCACTGGTATCGGGCGGATTTCGATCACTTTCTCTTAAAGGAAGCGCAAAAGTTGGGTGTGGTGTACCTCGATCAGGTTGATCTGCGCCAAATCCAGGAGGAAGCTGACGGAGTGACCCTGCGAGGAGTACGGAACGATCGTGAAGTTCAGTTCCGGACAAAATTTGTCATCGATGCGACGGGACCGCGCGGATTTCTGCATCGCGCGCTCCAGTTGGGAGAGAGAGATTTGGATTTCCCTCCGACACAGTCGCTCTATTCGCATTTCTCCGGGGTACGGCGTCTTGAAAGGATCCGATTCGACCGAACAGCGGGCGCCGCGCCGCCCTATCCCATCGATGATGCGGCTGTTCATCATATCTTCGATGGCGGATGGATCTGGGTATTGCACTTCAACAACGGAGTTACGAGCGCTGGCGTGGCGGCGACGGATGTGTGCGCATCGCGGTTACGATTTGCAGAGGGGCAAGCCGCATGGGAGTGGCTCCTGGATCAGATTCCAGCGCTCAAGGAGCAGTTTGCGGGCGCAACAGCAGAGAGACCGTTCACCCATATGCCGCGGCTGGGTTTCCGCTCGGCCCGGATTGCCGGGAATCGCTGGGCGCTGTTGCCGTCGGCTGCGGGTTTTGTCGATCCGCTGCTCTCGACAGGATTTCCGCTAACTTTGCTCGGTCTGGCACGTCTGGCGAGGATTCTCGAGGAGGATTGGGAGAAGCCGGGATTCGCCGCGCACATGCAGGGATACGCCGAGCAGACCGACAGGGAACTGCTCGCAACGGCCAGGCTGATCGGGGCGCTCTATGCGAACATGAGCAACTTCCCGGTGTTCATCGCGCTCACGCTTCTCTATTTTGCCGCGGCCAGCTTTTCGGAAGCAGCAAGAAGGCTGGGCAACGCGCATTTGGTAACGTCATTTCTGCTGTGCGACGATTCCGTCTTTGGTCCGGCCAGCAGCAGCTTGATGGAACGTGCGCGGAAGCCGCTGACCCAGGCGGAATCGCAAATCCTGATTCGCGATATTCACACTTCGATTGAGCCCATCAACGTCGCAGGGCTGGGCCGGGCTGAGCGACGCAACTGGTATCCGGTGGAGGCGCGGGATGTGCTCGAGGGCGCCGGCAAACTCAATGTGACGCACGCCGAGATCGAGGCGATGTTGCAGCGTTGCGGGTTCACACTGGATCGCGAGGCAGTTTCAGGTTAGGCCGCCTGCGTTCCTGGCAGAGCCGCGGGAAGGGCTCCAGCGCGTCTCGAGTCAAGCCACATCTCAATCAACAATGCCGCTGGCCCCACCCAGAACAGCGCGTACAACGGCGCATAGATGCTGTTGTCGAGGCGCATGAAGAACTCCACCAGGGCAATGGCGAAGGCAACGAGGCACTGACCGGTCTGCGAGCGGACGGTTGTCTTCGGGTCGGTGATCATGAAGAAAATGAAGAGCTGATACATGGGACCCGTGATGGGGGAAATTTCCGATTGCCAGGGATCGCCAGTGATCCAGGAGCGCAGGAACGAGAGTGCGATGAAAGAGGCAACGTACGTCGCTGTGATATTGAAGCGGCGCGCGCGCCACACGATCACCGAGCCGAGAATCCAAATAGCAACCAGCGAGGCGAAGTTGTTGCCCCACTGAATGCTGAGACCGGCGACGGAATCCGATGCCAGGAAGAGCATCGCGCAGATGCCGAAGTTTGAGGGATTCCAGATGTGGCGGTTGCGAAAACGCAGCGCGTACTTTGAAGTGATGGAGAGCGCGGCGCAGAGGGCGTAGGTCCAGTAAGCGGGCGAACGCAGCAGAATGCCGACGCTGATGCCGGTGATGTAGGCGCTGGCGGGGTGTGGCCACTTCTTTAAAAAGATGCGGCCGAGGATTAACTCACCCGTGATGCTGGTGAGGATGGCGAGGAGCGTACGGGTGTAGCTCTCAAGGATCCCAAAGGAGAAGTTGCCGACCAGCAGGATGAGTGTGATGAAGATGGGCGGCATGAAGCGGCTGTCGAGTACTCGCCTCCACAGCGCCGGCTCGGGCTGGGTCGAGGGAGCGACGATGGTCCAACTCATGCGGGCTCCTTCACGTGAAGGAGTTGGTTAGGCGTTAGGTGATCCAGCGTTTGCAGGGTTCCCGAGGGCCAGCGGATCACGGCCTTCTCGATCTGTGGGTTCTTTCCCAGGCCGAAGTGCAACCGCCGGTCATTCTCCGAAGCGAATCCATTGCCGCCGGATACGTACTGAATCTGCTTCTGGCCATTCCAGAACAGCGTAACCTGGGCACCAATCGCGCTGCGATTGCTCTTTGTGCCTTCGAGATCGAACTCGATCCAGTCATTGCCGGGCGCGACNNGCGAGGGCGATGGCGCGGCCGTCATAGGTGTCGGTTACACCGACGGGCTGCGCGACGTCTTCAAATTTTCCCGCGCCATCATTCATCCAGACCTTTTTCTGCTGGTAGCCAGAGAGGCTGCGGCCTTCAAACGCCGGCCAGTGCGAGGCGTCGCTGATGATGGAGCTGTTGCCGCCGGCGACTTTGGAGAAGTCGTACCAGTAGCTGCGCGAGCGCGAGAGCGAGATGTAGCCATTCTCGAGAAACAGGTCGAGGTTGCCGTCGTTGTTCAGATCGCCAAACTGCGCGCCGAAGCTCCACCCGCCGAGTTCGACGCCGAGGTCGCGCGCTAGATTCGCATAATGGAGGCCGTTGCCTTCCTGTGGAACCCAGAGATTGTTGCCCTGGAGCAGGATGCCTTCCTCGGAGATGTTCGAAACGTAGATGGAATATTTGCCCTGGTTAAAGATGTCGCCGAAGGCAGCGTTCATGCCGCTCTTGGGAGCGAAGCCAACCCCGGTTTCCTCGCCCGCCTCGCGGAAGTGGCCGTGGTCGTTGAGGTAGAACTCCGAGACGCCATAATCGTTGGCGACGAAGAGGTCGGGGTATCCGGTGCCGCGCAGATCCGTGGCCGCACAGGCCAGCGCCCAGCGGCGGCTGCCGATACCAGCCTTCGCGCTGACTTCCTCAAAATGACCGTTGCCCAGGTTGTGGAAAAGGTATTTGCGGCCACCGTTCTTCGCGTACTCGAAGCTCTCCGGCATCATGCGCGTGTTCTTCAGATGCCACAGGTCGACGTCTTCGGGATAGTAGCCGGCGACGAAGAGGTCGAGCAGGCCATCGCCGTCGTAGTCGAACCAAACGGCAGTATTGGCGTTGATCCACGGCGGCAGACCTGCATGGTCGCTGACGCGCGTGAATCCGTGGCCATGGTCGTTGTGGAACAGTTCCGGCCGTCCCCACTTGATCAGGAAGAGGTCCTCATAGCCGTCGTTGTCGTAGTCGCCCCACACCGCGCCCATCGACACGCCAGTTCCGGGTTGATTCACGTCCGCGACGCCCAACTGCTGCGCGACGTCGGTGAAGGTGCCGTCGTGGTTATTGCGGTAGAGATGGTTCAGGCTGCCGATGCGGCTGTTCGTTACATAGATGTCGGGCCAGCCATCGCGGTCGAAGTCGACGATGGAGACCGATGCACCCATCGAGGCCACTTCAGGCATGATGCCGTCGAGTTTGTGATCGAGGACCGGGGCCTGGTGTACGAAGTCGATGCCCGCCTGGTGTGCGACTTGCTGGAAGCAAAAACCATAACGGGCCAGCGCGGCCCGGCAATCAACCTGAGAGGCGACTGGCCTCGCCTGAGCGTGGGAGAAATGGCGGATCATCCAGGGCGTGGCCAGCATACCGATGAACACGACCGTGACAATGATGCGAGCGATCGGGGGGCGCTTCATCGTGACGGCGGCGCCTCCTGTTTTCGCTGAAATTCATCGTTGAGGACGTCGCGGAAGGGTTCCGGCGTGACATAGCGCGTCTGCCAGATCAGCCAGTCCTCAGGATGGCGGCGATAGACCCACTCGTTCTCCAGCGGGCCCGGCGGCGTGTCGTACCAGGATTTGCCGTGGTACGGCAGCGGCTGTACCGTCGCTGAGAACGTGGAATTGTAATCGCCGTCCTTGATCCAGCCATCGCCGGCGAGCACGTAATCGCGCACCCACCCGGCGGATGGCGGTGCTGGAGCGGCGAAACGCAGGGCCAGTTCGTCGCCGGCATTCATGATTACGTAACGGTCGTCAATCTTATTGAGCAACGGACGCACGTCGCCGAAGCGCGTGTAGTAGCCCTCGAGATCGCGCCAGATCTGTGTGGTCGATGTTATGTGGTTGTAGTCGGGAATCTCCGGGGACGAGGCGTTCGCCTGATGAATCGTCGAGTAGCCGCGATAATGCAGGTCGGCCGTCGACGGATCGATGTGCGTGACTTTCAGGGGAGTGTTGGGCAGGCCGCGCGCCCATTGAATCTGGTCCCAGTAGATTTCGAGGTTGGTGCGAAGCCGGAGTTTGCGCGGCGTTCCCTGTCGGAAGACGCCGGTCAGGTCAATAAGGCAGATCTTGTTGCGCCCGGCGGGGAAGCCGAGATTCGGGTGCGCTACGGTCCATTCGCCGTGGCCATCGGCGACTTCGAGGCTGAGCGGCATGGGCTGCTCGTGCTGGCCCTGGCCGAGCGCGACGTTGATGGATGAGTCGGAAGGATGCAGCCACCCACGCGCGATGAGGTACAGCGGGCCGCTCGTGGGGACTTCATCGCCCAGATCGATCTCGACGTAGTGATCGCGCGTGATGCCCTGATACTGGCCTCGTCCGAAGGTATCGAGATAGCGTCCATCCAGCGAACGCAATCGATCGGTTACATCATTTCCGCGGTCGTCGACGGCACGCGCAATCGCATGCGGCGTTTCTGTCGCCGTGATCGCCAGTTTCACCGGCGGCACGACGAAGCGCTCGTCGGTGAAAACTTCCGTGCCCTGCGGATGATCGACGGTCATCAGCTGCAGCCAGTCGTAGTAATAGGTCTCCCACAATTCTCCGGTGATGCGCAGGTCATAGGTGCCATTGTGCGGAACCAGATCATTGCGCGGAATCTTGTACCACTCCTGGGTGGCGGCGATGCGCGCCGGACCGAGCGCGTTGATGCGCAGCCCGATGGCCGATCCCCATGGCACGGTGTCCTTGACGAATTTCATCGTATGGCCGTCCCAGGCGAAGAGGAACGGGCATGATCCCTTGAGGCGCTGGGTTGCGAGCACTTGCTGATCGGCAGACATCTGGAATTCGGCGTTCACGGCGCCATTGGGCCACAGGATGCGCGCGACGTCTGTTGTCGTCCACTCGCCAAGGCCGAAATGTTCTTCGGGACCGGTGATGGCCTGAGCCTGCAGCAGCAGGCCGGAGCGCGCCTGGATTTCGCCGCCGATGCCAAAGGAGTTGATGCGCTGATCGCCCACGGCTGTGACCGCGCGGGTGCGAATCACCTGCCAGTGGTAGTTTTTCGTCCCATGATTTATGTCTTTCACGGGCTGACCGTTCGCATCGAGAGCCAGCAGATCGAGTTGACCGGAGCGATCGAGGTCGGCTGCAGCGAAGATTCGCTGAGAGCCCATCGGGTGATCCAGCAGGGTGAAGCTCCCATCATCGCTGCCGAGCCAGACGAGCGGCGTCGTTCCGGCGATATTGGCCAGTACCAAATCGACGGCGCCATTGTTATCGAGATCGGGTGTGAGGAGACGAACCGGAGACTTTAAGGTCGTCGCGGGATTCGGAACCTGCGCGATTTGCGATGAAGTCCACGAGCCGTTGTCATCGACAAGCCGTGTGATGGCGCCGCTGGCCTGGACTGCCAATAAATCGAGACTGCCACTGTTACGTGTATCAGCGGCTGCGATGGCCACGACCGCGCCCAGCTTCGGCGTGGAGTCCATCTGGTGGAAGTTCCCGGCGCGATCATTATGGAAAATGCGCAGTTGTCCGGAGCCGTCGATCAGGGAAGCATCGGGATTGCCATCGCCATCGAGGTCGGCCCAGACGAACTGCTGGACGCCGGAAACGCCCGCGAACGGATGAATCGGGGCAAACGTGCCATCGCCGTTGTTGCGCAGGATTGTCGCCGGACCGGATTGAGTGCTGAGTACAACATCGAGGTCGCCGTCGGCCTCGATGTCCACGGCCCAGGCACCGGTGTAAGACGCGTTGAGAATCGCAGCCGGGAGCTTCGTCTGCGCAGTTACATCCGTGAACTTCTGTGGCGAGTCCTGTCGCATGAAGCGCACGCCGCCAGCGCCGGCGAGCACCAGGTCGGTTTTGAAATCGTAGTTGAAGTCCAGCGGCAACACTGACTCCGGGCCGGGCGACGCATTGTGCGCGCCACCGGGGAAGGGAAACGAGGGGCCGCCTGTCAGGCTGACGGTTTTTGCGTTTGCTGTGACGACGACCGGAGGTAGCTGATCATCCAGCATGACGGCGCCGACCCAGTCCCACGTTTGGCCCTGAGTTGTGGCCAGGGGTGCGGGCGTGAACGTGAGTGCCATATCCGGTGGCGCGGGCCGCGAAGACGGCGAGGGCAGTCGCAGGAAAGTGACAAAGGGCTGGGCTTCGTCGCCGGGTTGCGCTTTGATTACGGCCAGGCTTTGCCGGAAGCTCGGCACCTGCATCAATACGTTGCGCAGGAAGACGCTGCGTACGGCGGCGGTGGCGGGCGCGGATTGCGCTGCGTTCTGCAGCTCAGTCAGCTGCTGCTGCACGCTCGGCGGCCACGCGGAGGACGACTGTGCGGCGATGCGACTGACCGCCGAGCGAAGAGTCGCTGCGTCTCCGCGCTTGGCCGCGATACGAGCCAGTTCGACGAGCGCCGCGAGGTTGTTGGGCTGCGCGGCGAGAACCTTCTCAATCAGCTGCTGAAATTCGGCATCGCTGTTCGGCCCTCCCTGCCGTTCCACTTCGACGGCCAGCAGGTACAGCGCGCGCAGATTGCGCGGGTCCAGATCGACGGCTCTGTGCAGATTGGCGATTGCTTCGGCCGAATTGCCGCGCGTGCTTTCGAGCACGCCCAGGTCGGCGTCAATCTGGCTGTTCCGGGGAGCCAGCGAGTGCGCGCGATCCAGGCGCTGCTTTGCAGGATCGAAATTGCGCTGACGCAGCGCGAGAATGCCCCAGTCCGCCCATCCCGCGGGTTCTCCCGGAGCCAGCTGCGTGGCTCGCGACAGCTCGCTTTCGGCACGCACATCGTTGCCCACCTCCATCGCGCCAAGACCAACGTAGAACGCCTGCACGAATTGCGTGTACTGTGCCGACTCTGGCTTCGGCAAACCCGAATGGCAACCGGCGGTGAGAATCGCCGCAAACGCGACAAGGCAGGCGAGCGTGCGGGAAACTCCCGCACTCCTGGCGCGGACGGCAATCGTCTGTGGCGCGACGGCTCGCGAGTCGGCAGCACCGGGGTTGCAATAAGACTGCAAGGCCTTGTTCAAGTTACCGGACTCGTTACAAGAATGTCTTCCACCCAAAGATGGAGCCGGGTCCGGCGATGGATCGATCGCGGGCGATTTCTTCAGAACGCCGGTCAGGCCGCGCAGGAATTCCAACTTTAGTTGCTTGACGATGTTCACCGCTGGGGAAGATTCTGGCTCAGTTTACGGTCTGGCATCCCCAGATGGAAAGGACCCAACCCCATGCCTCACATTGAGCTCCCGGAAGGGCTGCCGGGAATCCGCGGCGCGATGGCGTTCCGGCCTGAAACCGCAAAGCCTCTCAACGAACTGGTAGAGGCCCTGCTGGTGGGGCCGAATACTCTCACCCCTGGCGAGCGAGAACTGATCGCAACCTACGTTTCTTATCTGAACGACTGCCACTATTGCCAGAGCATTCACGGCGCCATTGCTGCCGCTCATCTGAGCGGCGACGAGGAACTTGTGCGGCGCGTGAAGGCCGACTTCCAGCATGCGGCGATCTCGGACAAGCTGAAGGCCCTGCTGGTGATCGCGGCGAAAGTGCAGCGCGGCGGAAAGAATGTCACAGCTGCGGATGTCGGTGGGGCGCGCAGCCTGGGCGCCACCGATCTCGAGATTCATGACACGGTGCTCATCGCCGCCGCCTTCTGCATGTTCAATCGCTACGTCGACGGACTGGCAACCACGCAGCCTCATGACGAAGCCATGTACCGCGAGCGCGGGAAGATGGTGGCGCGGGAAGGATATGTGTCGGTGAGCAGGAGTTATTTGCCGCCGGAGCCGGTTGCTCGCTGACGCGCGTCTCCGATTTGAGACAAAAAAAGGCCGCCACGGGAGGCAGTGGCGGCCGTGGATAGTACGCGAAGTCCTGGCTAGAAGCTGAGCTTGACGCTCCCCTGGAAAACTCGCGCGCTGAAGTTGTTCGCCGACGCTGTCGAGGAAATTTGACCGAAGGTCGACGAGGAAATAGTGGCTGTGGGGCTGCCAAAATTCGGGTGGTTGAGCACGTTAAAGCATTCCAGCCGCGTATCCAGATTCAGCCTTTCGTGCAATGGGAAGATGCGCGAGATCTGGCTGTCGAACTGGAAGAATGGCGGGGTCCTGAAGGCATTGCGGCCAGCATCGCCATAAGTGCCGGAAGCGGCGGCCACAAAGGCAGCCGGGTTGAGGTATTCGCGGTTGGCCTCTCCGGACAGGGCGCGGAAGTTCACTTTGGCGTAGGGGCTGACGCCGGAGACGAGGTTGGGGCGGTCCTCGCCAATGTCGGTTAAGGAGACGTCGGTTCCGGTCTGTACGTTGACGGCCGCGCCGCTGGCGATGTGAATCAGCGGCGCGATTTCCCAGTTATCGATGAGCGCTCGTCCCACACGGTCGAAGCGCTGGAAATTGCTCCGGGCAACGAGGGCGGCGTTCTCTACGTCACGGTAATCGAAGCCACAGGGTCCCCAGTCCATTCTCGGGCTGTAGGGGTCCTGCACCAGGGTCTGCGCGATGTCGCCCTGGCCGTCGACGACGTCGAGGCACTTGGACCAGGTCCAGTTGGCCAGGAGGCTAAAGTCGGACGAGATGCGATGCTGGAGCGTCGCTACCATGCCGTTATAGCTCGCATAGCCTGTATCGTTGACATAGTTCGAGCCCGTACCGCCTCCCTGAATCTGGTTGCCCTGCGTTGGGTTCGCGATGCTCAGCGTAAAGCGCGAGACCTGGTTTTTCGTAGTCGAGCACGGAGTACCCGCGGCGCCGGGCTTCACGGCTCCGGGTCCCGTGGTCACGATCGGGGAGCAACCGGTTCCACCCGGCCCCCAGTTGCCGGGGATATAGAGCGCCGGGCTCAGCGGTGTTCCCATCGGGTCGTGCACGGTTCGGTTGCCGATGTAATCTACCTGGCCCTGCCAGCCACGGCCAAACTGGTGCTGTACGCTGAGCGTCCACTGGATGGTGTAGGCAGACAAGAACTGCTTTGGCATGACAATGTACTGCGACTGGGCGAAGAACTGCGCCTGCGAGGGCGTAGGAACGACTGGCTGAGGGAAAGGACTGGTGGTGAATTGTCCAACCGACCATGGCGCGCCAAAGTTTAATGGTGCACTGCCCGAGGTTTGCGTGTTGCTGATGGCGGTGGCGAAGGGCGGATTCTGCTGAGCGCGCTGTCCGGTGAAGAAGTTCGGTTTGTCGTAAGCGAGCTCGCCGCCGGCGCGGACGACGGTTTTGCCGTTGCCCATTGGATCCCAGGAGACGGCAAGATTAGGTGAGAACTGCCAGGGCGAATTCTCAGTGAACTCCTTCGGTACTCCCTTGTCACCGTAAAACAGGACTCCCGCCGGTGCGTTGGGATAGACGGTGCTGGAGACATTATTTACAAAGTCGTCGTAGTTAAAGACCGTGCCACGGTTGAAGTAATCGACGGGCATGAAGTTCGGGCCCCAGCGCAGACCACCGACCAGGGTAAAGCGCGGCGTCATGTGGAAGGTATCCTGGAGATAAAGGCTGGGGATCGGTCCGCGCAGGGCGTTCTGTTGCTGCTTGCTCTGCTGGAAGGCGCTGAGCGTCCCCCACAGAAAGTCGAGGTCCTGGTCGCCGATCGTGGTTCCTCCATTCGGCCCGCTGCCGCTGTATTCGCCGTTGAAGGTAAAGGTGCCGTTGGCCTCATAGGAGTTGCCGATGTTGAGTTCGTTCTGAACCCACTCGCCGCCGAAGGCGAGCTGATGTTTCCCGTGAACCCAGGTCATGTCGTCCTGGACGGCCAGGGTATTGTCGTTGAAATGGGCGACCGAATTGGTTCCTCCGCCGATGGTGAATTTGCCTTCGGTGATCTGCAGCCCATTGGGGACTGCCTGGTACATGCTTATGCCCAGCGTGCCGGCGTTGATGTCGTTCGGCGCGTAACCGCGATTGTCAACGCGGCGCATCACCGTAACGTGCGCCTGGTTGACGAAATTGGGTGTGAACGCAGTGACCAGGCCGAGAATGAACGACTGGGTACGTTCGATATTTCCTGACTGCGTCGTGATCAGGATGTTTGTCGGAGAGAAGAACGCAGGTTGCTGATATCCGTCGATGAAATATCTGCCATAGAGGCTGTTTTTAGGACCGATGGTGTAATCCATGCGGGTGACAAACTCATTGTCATGCTCTGCCAGTGGAATCGAATAGGAGACCTCTCCGCAATTGTTGGTATCGACCGCGGGGTTGATGGCGGGCAGGTATTTCTCGAGGGCGAGAGACTGCGCGAGGTAGGCGGGAGGAGTGGCGTATTTGTCGCCGGTCAGCGGCGTCCCGGTCAACGGATCGACGAGCTGCACAGTCTTCTTCGACGACTCGCAATTGGGACCGTCGGTCACGGAGAAGTCGCCGGTCAGGTTCGCCGCCGTCGGAACAAAAGCCTTGGTACTGGCCTGCTGCTTGGTGTAATTCAGCCGCTGGTAACCGGCAAAGGCAAAGAGCTTGTCGTGGAGGATGGGGCCGCCAAAGGTACCGCCGAATTCATTTTGGTGCAACGTGTCGGGGGTGACAGAGTAGAAGTTCGTCGCGTCGATGATGTTGTTGCGTATGAACTCGAAAGCGGAACCGTGATAGGTGTTGGTGCCCGACCGGGTGACGACGTTGACGTAGCCGCCGGTATGTTCGCCTTCCTGGGCGCCAAGCACGGTTGACTCCACGCTGAACTGGCTCACGGCATCGGGGAATGGGAAGGGCATGTTGCCGTTGGCCATGTAATCCTGATTGTCGCCGCCGTCCAGCCGCCACAGAGTCGTGTTGCCATTACCTCCGGCAATGGAGATAGAAATTGTCTGGTAGGAGTACTTGCTGCCCGTGAAGTCATTGCCCGGTGCGGTATTCGCTCCGCCGGAGATGGTGAGCAGACCGGTGATCTGCCGGCCGGCGGAGTTCAGGGGCATCTCTGTGATGTCTCTTGAATCGATGGTCTGTTTATAGGAAGCATCCTCAGTCTGGAGCGCCAGGCCCTCGGAGCGGACTTCGATCTTAGTCTCGGCTCGGCCCACCCTCAGGTTGACATTGATGGCGATGCTGCTGCCCACCTCAAGCACGATCCCAGTCTGCTGGTAGGTTTCAAAACCCGAGGCGGCAACGCTCAGGTTGTAAGTCCCGGTGATGAGTCCGGGAAATACATAGACGCCCGCGCTGTTGGTCTTTGCGGAGTGACTGACCTGGGTTGCGGCGTCGATAATTGTCACGGCCGCATTCGGAACTACCGCTCCGGAACTATCCTGAACCGTACCCTGCACGTTGGCTGTTCCTGCGATTTGTGCCATCGCCGGCAGCGCAAGGAACGACAGAAGGAAGCCGGGAGCGGCAAAACGGGACACGAGGTTCCAGAGAAAACTGGTACGCCTGACTTGCATACAGCCTCCAAAGAATTTGGAATTTGGCAGGTTTTCGGGTCGGGAGGTCTGACCTGTCTTCAAAACCGCAACAGTATCGTGGAGCCCCAATGGACCTGTCAAGAAGCGAATTGCCGATTGTCCCGTTTAAGGCAACTAACTCTCCCTGGCCGTGAGCGGGCGGGCTGTTTCCAGCGCTTCACAGGCGCTGATTCCTTTGTCTTTTCCACGGTTTTCCCAAGGTCTATGGGCAGCCACTTGAAAGCGAGCCCAGGCATCGGCAGGAGGGACGGTCATGGGGTTTCGGGGCGCGGAGGAGGCCGGGGCGGCCAGCGGTACCTGCTGCCGGGCCGGGTGTCAATCGCTCCGGCGCCAGGCTTCCGCCCGGGAGTGAAGTACGTCATTTGGTCAGACCACGCCGTCCCCGTACGGCGTCAGGGCTGCCGCCCGCAACGCCATTTCCGGTTAGAGAGTCTGGCTGTCTGCGGTCTCCAGTTGGGTATCCTTCGCCGCTCGGCTTAGCAAAATGCGCAGGTCCGTCACCTGATCGAGATGAAACGCCGCCACACCTTTGGGTGAGGTCACCGCGATGAAGTCAGCCCGGTCCACACCGGTGAGATAGAAACCAGGGCGCGGATCGGGCGAAGCAGCTGCGACTTCGACGTGACTCATCTCCAGGTTTTTGATGTGACGAAGGAAGAACCCCTGCGATGGCATGGGGCCGAACATACCGGGGTCGGGGTACTTTGCCTCATTTTCCGGAGGACGGATCGAAAGCGTATCGGGCGACGCGCCGCCGACGTGGTGTTGGTAAATGCTGTCAAGCTTCACATCTTCGATGGCATAGTCCGGGATGCCGCTGAGTATGGAACAGAGTCTAGATGCGCAGTTATAGCTTGTCAGGTTGCTGATCAGGATCCGCCGCATGGTGCCGACCTTCGTCGTTTCCTTTGGGCCGCGCAGTCGCGCGCCGAGGCGGATAAAAATTGGCGACGTCGTGATGTTACGCATCGTGATGTTCGTGACGGCGATGTCTTCGCAAAGAGCGCCGTCCTCGCTTTCGAGAGCCAGTCCGTTGCAGGTATCGAAGACGCAGTTGGAGATGGCGATGTTTTTGAAGCCCCCGTTCGACTCGGTCCCGCACTTGATGCGGCCGGTGCGTCCCACGTGGGCATCGGCTGCAAACCGCCTGAAGGTGCCGTCGAGAACGGTGCCCAGTTCGTAGTCACCGGTCACATAGCAATTCGTGATCGTGACGTTCTCCGTGGCTCGGGCATAACCGAGGGAATAGCTGCTCTTGGGACAGATACCATCGTCCCACGGGGAATTTACGGTGCAGTTAGAGACATGCACATTGCGGCAGCAGTCGATGTCCATGCCGTCGCGATCGGTGTCGATGGTGAGGTTATCGATGGTGAGGTTGTCGACGCCGGTCAGCAGCAGGCCGAAGTGTCCGCCCTTCAGAATCGAAAAATCGCGCAACAGGACGTTGTGACAATTCTTGAGCGCGATGCTCTTGTTGCCGACGCCTGCCTGCTCGGCCACGTAGATCGGATAATTCCCGCGCGCGTTGCGGTTGGCTCCGAAGCTCAGACCTTTGCCGTAGATTACGCCCGGCCCGGTAATGCTGATGTCGGTGAGATTCTCGCCCCAGATCAGCGAATTGTGCCAGTGATTGTGACCATAATCCTGGTAGTCTTCCCAGGGCGTGTTGGGCTCCGCCGCGTCATAAGTGCCGCCGTTGTAGCCGGTCGTTTGCCCGGGAAGCGGCGAGTCAGCGGCGAGGATCGTCGCCGCCTGCGAAAGATAGAGTCCCACGTGGCTCGTCAGGTGAATCGAAAAGCTCAGCCAGGTTCCCGGAGGAAACACCACCGTGCCACCACCGGCAGCGGCAGCCGCTTCAATCGCCTTGTTGATGGCCGATGTGTCCACCGTCTTCCCGTCGCCCACGGCGCCATAGGTGCGGACGTCGAAAACACCGGGCATGCCTCCTAGCGAAGCCGGCGAGTGAGGAAGTGCGTATGCCTCGGGCAGCGAAGAGCCAACCACGGCTCCCAGTCCCAGAGCACTCATGCGAAGAATTTCCCGACGGTTGGAGCGGAAGGAGTTCATAGCGGCACGATCCTCGCAGAAGAAATGTCCCGCTGGCAAATGTGCGGGTCTCGCCTAGTGGTATGACCACTGACCGCCGTCCAGCGTATCATGGGTTTCGCAATTGGAACCTTGCCCCCTGAGGAAATTCTCCTGATGCGAATTCGATTTGGTTGTGTCCCTCTGTTTTCCGGATTGGTTGTACTCGGATTGATAGCCGCAGCACCTTCACCTGCTTTGGCTGCGTCTACGGTTTGCGATCCGCATTCTTACGGCGCCAAAGTGGACGGCGTCACCAAAGATACGACGGCCATCCAGCGCGCGATCGATGCGTGCGAGCAGCGCGGAGGCGGCACCGTGCGCCTTTCGGCCGGCACATGGCTCAGCGCGCCGATCGTGCTGAAGAGCAGAATTACCTTGCAACTGGACAAGAACGCCACGCTGCTTGGGTCTCCGAATCATGACGATTTTCCGGCAATAACAGAATTCAAGGCTCCGGGCCGGCAGTCGCTGGTGAGCGCGACGAACGCCAGTAATGTCTCGATCACGGGGGAGGGGGTGATCGACGGAAACGGACAGAGCTGGTGGGACGAGGCCCGCACGGTGAAGGACCACGGAGTCATGGGGTCTGACCACACACGCCCGCGGCTTGTCGTGTTCGACCATTGTCAGCACGTGCTGGTGGAGGGCGTCACCATCCAGAACTCGCCTATGTGGCAACTGGTTCCGTACTACTCCGATGACGTGACGATTCGGAATATCAGGGTTTTGGCTCCGCAGCACTCGCCCAACACCGACGCCATCGATCCCTTCTCATCCTCGAACGTGCGCATCGATCACGTCTTCGCCGATGTGGGCGACGACGATGTGGCGATCAAGTCGGGTATGGCCAACTCGCCCGGCCCGGACGATCCAAGCCGCGACATCGCTATCACCGATTGCAATTTTCAGCATGGGCACGGCCTCTCCATTGGCAGCGAGATGGCCGGAGGGGCGCAGAATGTCCGCACCGAACGGATCCACTTCGACGGCACCGATAATGGCATCCGCGTAAAGGCCAATCGCGATCGCGGCAATAACGTGGGCAACTTCGTCTTCCGTGACATCGACATGAAGAACGTGAAGAACGCCATCATCATCAGCGAGTACTATCCGAAGATTCTGCCGCCCGATTCCGACCCGGCGCAGCCGGTTACGCGTCTGACTCCGCACTTCCACGACATCACGCTGGAAAATGTAACTGCCACGGATATTGTTTCGGCTGGCGCCATCGCAGGCTTGCCGGAAGCGCCCGTTCGCAACGTGGTCCTGAAGAATGTCCACATTCAGGCGCAGCATGGTTTGGCCATCAGTAACGCCGACGTCTCGGTCGAGAACGTCAGCGTCCAGGCCGCCGATGGTTCGGGAATTATCAAGGCCGCGGGCGGAAACATTACCCTGCACTGAGCCGCGGACGAACGGGCTTACGATCACGGCTTCGGGAGGGTTCCTGTATCCATGATGCGCTTTCGAAAATCGATTCTTTGTGCGGCTGCGTTTTGCTTCGCGATCGCCGTTGCCGGCCGCGCTCAGCAGACCTCCGCGGCGTCATCTCCGACCGATTCACTGACGGCGCTGCGCCAGGGCTTCGTCTCGCCTCCCATGGACGCGCGCCCCATGATGCGCTGGTGGTGGTTCGGGCCGGCGGTCGAGCCTGAGGAACTCGCACGAGAATTGAGGACGATGAAGGCCGGCGGAATCGGCGGGGTGGAGATTCAGCCGGTGTATCCGCTCCAACTCGACGATCCACAAGAGGGATTTCGGAATATGAAATTCCTCTCGCCGGATTTCCTGAAGATGGTCGGTTTCGCCGCGGACACCGCGCACGAACTCGGGATGCGAGTCAGCATCACCCTGGGCAGCGGATGGCCCTACGGCGGCGCATGGGTGCCGGTGACGGAATCGGCGGGCCGCCTGCGCGTTGTCGTTGCCCCTGTTCCCGCTGACCAACGCTCGGTTGCCGTGCCATCGCTCGAGAACGGAGAGAAGCTCCTGGCTGCCTTCGTTGCCGCCGGAACGCCGGAACAATACGATGCAGATCACGCGAGGCAGGCCGAGGACATCAGGGACGGTCGTCTGCAAATTCCTCCCGGCCTCAGTGATCCGCAGGTCGGGCTCTTCTTCATCTCCAGCCGCACTGGCCAGCAGGTCAAGCGCCCTGCCTGCGGAGCTGAGGGGTTCGTCATCGACCACTTCAGCGCCGCCGCTGTGCAGGACCATCTGAAGAACGTCGCCGATCCCCTCGTGCAGGCTTTTGGGCAACATCCGCCCTACTCCGTCTTCAGCGATAGCCTTGAAGTCTACGAGTCCGACTGGACGCCGGACCTCCTGACCGAATTTCGCAACCGCCGCGGTTACGATTTAACCCCGCATCTGCCCGCGCTGGTCGCAGGGACCGGACCGGAGGCGGTGGATCTGCGCTACGACTGGGGCCGCACGCTGGCGGAGCTGATCGATCAGAATTATCTGGCGGCCATCAACAGCTGGGCCCGCGCGCACCACACCGAGTTTCGCTCCCAGAGCTACGGCATCCCCGCCGTCACGCTGTCGAGCAATGCTCGCGTTGATTTGCCGGAGGGCGAGGGATCGCAGTGGCACGGGCCATTCTCATTTACGCGCTGGGCCACTTCGGCCAGCCATGTTTACGGACGCCCTGTGACTTCATCGGAGACCTGGACGTGGCTGCACTCGCCCGCCTTCCGCGCGACGCCCCTCGACATGAAAGCCGAGGCCGATACTTTTTTTCTGCAGGGCATCAATCAGCTGATGGGCCATGGCTGGCCGTACTCGCCGCCATCGGCTGGCGATCCGGGGTATTCGTTTTATGCCGCAGCAGTCTTCAACAATCACAATCCCTGGTGGATCGTGATGCCCGACGTCACTGCGTACCTCACGCGCGTGAGTTGGCTGCTGCGCCAGGGTAAGCCCGCCAATGACGTCGCTGTTCTGCTTCCGGAAGAAGATGCGCAGGGACGGTTCCATCTGGGCGAGGCCTCCGTCAGCGACCAGATGACAAAACTACTCGGACCGGATCTGGTCCCGGCGATCCTCGATGCCGGCTATAACTTCGACTTCATCGATTCGGAGGCGATCAACCGCGTCGGCATTCGCTACCCTGTGCTGGTGATTCCCAATATCGAGCGGCTGCCGCTCGCAACCTACCGCAGGATCGAGGCCTACGCGCAAAGCGGCGGAATCGTAATCGCGACCCGGAAGCCGCCCTCGCGCGCGCCTGGATTCCTGGAAGGCCCGCGCGACACTGCGGCAGTCCGGCAAATCTCGCAGCAGCTGTTCGTTCCGGATGCGAAGAACGCGAAGGTCGTCGACAAGACGTCGGATCTCGGAAAGGCCATAGCCAGCTTGCTCAAGCCCGATGTTGCGCTCGATCCCATCACTCCCGATGTCGGGTTCATTCATCGCCAGCTCGCGGATGCGGATATCTATTTTCTCGCCAACACCGATAATCGTCCGCACGCATTCAAGGCGACCTTCCGTACCAAGCGGAAAGAGGCGTCTGTTTTTGACCCTTTCAGCGGAAAGATCTCGCCCGCGAGTAACGGTGCCACACTCTCGATAACTCTCGCTCCCTATGAATCCCGCGTAATGGTCTTCACAGATCGCTCCATTGCGCAAAAAGGCACAGAGGCTGCTACAAATTTCGCACCCATCGATCTCGACCACGACTGGAANNGGCAAATACTACTCCGGCACGGCGACCTATACGCGCACCCTCGATCTTCCGGCGGACTTCCCACATGGCGGGGCTGCAATACTCGATTTCGGCACCGGCTCGCCGGTGAACCGCTCGAAATTGAATTTGCCTGGCATGCGTACGTGGTTCGATGCGCCGGTGCGCGACGCAGCCGTGGTGTACGTGAACGGAACGGTCGCGGGCTCGGTGTGGCACCCGCCGTTTGCCCTGGACATCGGGCCGTTTCTGCACGCCGGCTCGAACGAATTGAAGATCGTGGTGGCGAATACGGCGATCAATGAGCTGGCCGGACGCGCGCCTGCGGACTACCGGCTGCTGTGGATGCTGTATGGAAAGCGTTTCGCGCCCCAGGACATGGATCATCTGGAGCCGCTGCCGTCGGGCATCCCTGGCCCTCTGCGTCTGGTGTCCGCGCGCGACGCATCCGACAGAGGAGACTCCGCGCAATGACGCGCTGCGAAAGGACAAAACTCTCGTGACCGCGTGCTCTGTTCTGATCGCAGCACTGCTGGCTGCAATCCCGATACTCGCGCAAGAATCGCCGGCCGCTTCGCAATCCGTGCCGACGTCCATCACGCCTCAGGAGCAGCAGGGCATCGATCGCGACATCGCCCGCCACTTCGGCGATGCTCCCGCAAATCCGGGTCCGAAGGCGAATCTCTCCGGAGCGATGCGGGCCGCCGATGTGCGCGCCGCGATGCGCAAGGTCGCGGACTGGGAACTCGCCTGGTCGCAGCCCTGGTTCGATCGCATCTGGACGTGGAGCGTGCTCTACAGCGGCTTCATGGCGGCCTCACCCGCCCTCGATGACCCGAAGTATCGCGACGCGATGCAGGCGATGGCCGAGAAATTTCACTGGGAACTGCGGTCTCAACATCCGAATGCAGACGACCAAAGCGTTGGCCAGACTTATCTTGAACTGGACCTGCTCCAGCCGGCGCCGGAGAAGATCGCACCGACCGAAGCCGCGCTCGACGATTTGCTCGCGGGCGGTGCGGCGCGCATTCCCGAAGGCCAGGCGCAGATTCCTTGGTGGTGGTGCGATGCGTTGTTCATGGCGCCACCGGTGTGGTCGCGCATGTGCGGGGTGACGCACGATGCCAGGTACCTCGACTACCTGGACAAGCACTGGTGGGAGACGTCGAACCTTCTCTACGATCCGCACCGCCACCTCTATTACCGCGACATCACATTCCTTCATCAGACCGATGATCGCGGTAACCCGCTCTTCTGGTCGCGCGGCAATGGCTGGGTGATGGGTGGCATCGCGCGCACGCTGGACTACATGCCGCGGAATTATCCGTCGCGCGGCAAATATGGGGCGCAGCTGCGCGAGATGGCGGCAGCCGTTGCCGCACTGCAGGACAAGCGGACCGGGCTGTGGCACTCCGATCTGCTCGACGCCGCGGATTACCCGCAGCCGGAAGTTTCCGGTTCCGCGCTTATTACGTTCGCGCTGGCGTGGGGCGTGAATCACGGCGTGCTCGACCGCGCGATCTACAAGCCGGTCATCGCCAAAGCGTGGCGCGGACTCATCGGCCAGATCTATGCGGACGGGCGCCTGGGCAACATTCAGCAAACCGGCGCGGCGCCTGCGCACTACCTGCCGTCCTCGAGCTACACCTATGGAGTGGGCGCATTTCTGCTGGCCGGAGCGGAGGTCGAGGAGTTAGTAGCTCACCATGGGCACGCAGAGAAAACCGCGGCGGGGGAACAATGAATCTACGGATCGCTCGCTGCAATTTGAGCCGTTTATTATTGAGCGCGGCTGCGATCGCTGTCACCTGCTGTCTTCCCGCGCCAGCCCAGACGCCGGCATCCGCTCCATCGGCGACACCTGACCTTACCGGCATCGCGCACGTGGCCATCCGCGTCGCCGACCTCGAACGCGCGCGCGCCTTCTTCCATAAGCTCGGCTTTGAAGAGGCGTTCGCGATGGACACGGGCGGAACGCCGACGGAGGCGTTCTTCAAGATCAACGACCGTCAGTTCATCGAGCTGTATCCGCGGCGCGATGTGTCCTCTGCCGTCGGCTTTATGCACGTATGCTTCGAAGCCGCGGACCTCAATGCGGTTCATCAGGATTACGTGAATCATGGACTCGCGCCCAATCAGGTCCGACGCGCTGGCGCCGGCAACCTGCTCTTCACGCTTCAGGGGCCGGACCAGCCTGGTCTGCCGTCGGACCTGCGGGGCGCGGCGACGCAGAACATCGAATACACGCAGTACATGCCGGGTTCGCGGCATACGCTCGACCAGGGCCAGCATCTTGGTCCGGACCGCATCGCCGACCGCATCGCGGGGGTTGGCATTCCCTTCTCCGATGCGGCGGCGGCGGTGCCTTTCTATGTCGACGAGCTGTCGTTTCAGCGGGGCGCGCGTCCTGTCCAGCCCGAATACCCGGCGCTCGAGCTGCCTGGAACGCCCGACCAGCAAATCGAATTTCTGCCGCCCGCTTCCGGAAGCATGAACGATGGCCTGCTCTTCGACCTCATCTTTTCCGTGACGAACCTCAGGCGCACCGGCGACCGGCTGCGGGCCCTCGGCTTCGCCGCAGAAAAACATGGCAGGACGCTGGTCATCCACGATCCCGACGGCGACGCGATTGTGTTTGTCGAGGCACACGGGTGAGCCTGGGAAGATCAGTGCGGCGGCGTGCGTTAATCGTCTGCGTTGCGTTGGTCTGTATCGTGTGCGCGACCTGTGCTCACGCGGAGAATTTCCGCGTAAAGGATTACGGCGCTAAAGGCGATGGGGCCACGCTCGATACGAAGGGCCTTCAGGCCGCCATCGACGCCGCAGCCCATGCGGGCGGTGGCNNCATGTGGCCCTGCGCCTCGAGCAGGGGGCGACGATCCTTGGATCGCAAGGCCTGGCCGACTATCCGATGATGCCGACCCGTGTAGCCGGGATCGAAATGAGCTGGCCCGCCGCGCTCATCAACGTCTACGGCGAGCACGATGCAGAGGTTAGCGGTGCAGGCACCATCGACGGCGACGGTAAAGTCTGGTGGGACAGCTACTGGGCGCTTCGCCGGCAATATGACTCCAGAGGTCTGCGCTGGGCGGCCGACTACGATTCGCGCCGGCCACGCCTGATCCAGATCTTCAATGCGAAGCATGTGACGCTCTCCGGGCTGCTGCTGACGCGCTCCGGCTTCTGGACCGTGCACATCTGTTATTCCGACGATGTCCACGTCGACGGCGTCACCATCCGCAACAACGTTGGCGGCCGTGGACCCAGTACCGACGGCATCGACATCGACTCTTCGAAACACGTGCTGGTTGAGCACGCTGACATCTCTGTGAACGACGATGCGCTCTGCCTCAAGGCTGGCCGTGATGCTGATGGCCTGCGCGTGAACCGTCCCGACGAGGACATTGTGGTCCGCGATTCCACGGTGCGCGACGGCGCCGCGGCAATCACCATCGGCAGCGAAACCTCGGGCGGCTTCCGCAACGTTGAGGTTTACAACATCCACGCTTTTGGCCATGTTCCTTCGGGGGTTCTGTTCAAGTCGGCGCACACGCGCGGCGGCTGGGCCGACAACATCCGCATCCACGATTTGCAGTTGGAGGACGTCGCGATTCCCATCCACATCACGATGAACTGGAACCCCAGCTATAGCTACGCGAAGATTCCGCCGGGGCTTACAGAGGTTCCTCCGTATTACAAAGTGCTGGCGACGCCGGTTCCTCTCGCCCAGGGGCTTGCGCATTTTCGTAATGTCCGGATCACGAACATCAAAGCTACGGGCGCCCAGACCGCCTTCGAAGTGAGCGCGTCGCCTGAGGCCCCGCTGGAGGATTTCCGCCTGGATCACATTTCCATCCAGGCGCAGACCGCGGGCAAAGTCGCCGATGCAAACAACTGGACGCTGTCCGATGTGACGATTCGGTCTGCGGACGACAGCCAACTCAGCTTCACCGAAAGCCCGGGCCTGCAACTGAGCGGCGACTCCGGCGTGGCGCCGCGCGAGCAGCCATAAAACCTTCGCCCACTCCGGCGGGCTCAGTCGAGATGGAAGACTTCCTCCAGCGGCATCATGCTCGCGTCGGCTGTTCCGTTCCCCAGCGATTCAAAAAACGGCGCCATCTCCGCCTGCCAGCGTGCATTCACCGGGTGGTTCTGCATGCTGGCGCGCGCCTGCTCAAAATCCGGCGTCTCGAGGTACCCGACGAGAAGCCCGTCGGGCCGCAGAAAGAGCGAGTAGTTGTGCCAGCCGGTCGCGCGCAGCGCATCCTGCATCTCCGGCCAGACCTCCTGGTGGCGCCTGCGGTACTCTTCGAGTCTGTCGGCGCGAACCTTCAGCAGAAAACACACACGCGTCACAACGCACCCCTCCCTGGTCGGTTTTCGTACACTTAGAGAAGATATCTCCCAGCCGTCAAAATTCTTCCTTTGACGCTTCGAAGGCCGGGCAGTACCATGACATTTTAACTGGGAACTTATTTCAAATGGGAGATCACGACGGTGACGGCACACCTGGAGCAGGTCAGCAAAGCTCTCGATTCGCTGCGCATTGAATTGCCCTCCTGGGGTTTTGCCAATACCGGCACTCGGTTCGGCAAATTTCTGCAGGCCGAGGCAGCGGCCACAATCGAGGAGAAATTCTCCGATGCCGCGCAGGTGCACGCACTCACCGGATGCACGCCAACTCTGGCACTGCACGTTGCCTGGGACTTGCCGGGTGGGCTGCGCGACGCCGGCAAGATTCGTGACCTCGAAACCGAGTACGGCATTCGCTCCGGCTCGATCAATCCGAACCTCTTTGAAGCCCAGGAATACAAATTTGGGTCGATCTGCAATCCGGACTCCGGGATCCGCAGGCGGGCAATCGACCATCTGCTGGAGTCCGTCGCTATCGCAAAGGCGCTGCGTTCCCGCGATGTTTCGCTATGGCTGGCGGACGGCTCCAACTATCCCGGCTCGCAGAGCATCCGCCGTCGTATCGACTGGATGGCGGCGGCACTGGCCGAGATCCACGGTGAACTTGGCGAGGATCAGCGGCTGTTGGTGGAATACAAACCTTTCGAGCCGGCGTTCTATCACACCGACCTCGCCGACTGGGGCATGTCGCTGCTGATTGCGCGGGAGACGGGCGACAAGGCCCGCGTCCTGGTCGACACCGGCCACCACTATCAGGCGCAGAATATCGAGCAAATTGTTGTGTGGCTCCTGCGTGAGAAGATGCTCGGCGGCTTCCATTTCAACGATCGCCGTTATGCCGACGATGACCTGACCCTGGGCTCCATCGATCCGTACCAGGTCTTCCGCATCTTCCACGAACTGCTTTCGGATAACGGCGCCATGGAGACGACCGCCTTCATGATCGACCAGAGCCACAATCTGAAGGGAAAAATGGAAGCCATGGTGCAGACGGTTTGCACGGCGCAGGAGATCTTTGCGAAAGCGGCCCTGGTCGATCGCGAACGGCTCGCGACCCTGCAGGACGAGTGCCGCCTGGTGGAAGCGGAGGAATGCCTGCGTCAGGGTTTCTGGTTCGACGTTCGGCCACTGGTGCGCGAATGCCGGAAGGCGCGCGGCCTGGCTGAGGATCCTCTGGTGGCGCTTAGACAAAGCGGATATGTCGAACGCATCCGGAACGAGCGAAAGGAACGCAACGCGCGGTCCGTGGCCAGCTACGCCTGAGACCGTTTCAATTTATGCACCCCGTTTCGGGATTGAAACGCCGGTGATATAACTGCCGTGACATTTGCCTGAGGCTGCTCCTTGCCCAAATCCTCCACGAAGCGCTTGTACTTCATTCCTATTCTTTCCAAGGCTCTCGATGTTCTGGAAGTCCTTCAGAAGAGCGAGCGGCCCATGTCGCTGGAGGCCATCTACCAGCGCACGCACATCTCCAAAACCACCGTCTACCGCATCCTCAAGACCTTCGTGCATCGTGGCTATCTCGCGCAGTCGCAGGATGGACTCTACCGTCTGGCGGCGCGCCCGCGCAAAGTGCGATTCGGGTTCGGCAAGCAGTCCGGCGAGATGCCCTTTTCCGAAGCGGTCACGGCGAGTCTGCGCGATGCCGCCACCCAGGCCGGCGTCGATCTGACGGTGCTGGACAATCGCTACGACGCCACGACCGCGGTGCAGGTGGCCGAGGAGTTTGTCCGCAGCCGGGTGGACCTGGTCATCGAGTTTCAGATCGACCAGGAAGTCGCTCCCATCATTGCCGACAAAATCGCCGTCGCGGGCATTCCCCTCATCGCCGTCGACATTCCGCACCCGCACGCCACCTATTTCGGCGTGGACAACTACCGCGTCGGGGTCGAAGCCGGTGCCCTGCTGGCCGAGCACGTCGGCGAGAAGTGGAGCGGCAACGTGGACTGGATTCTCGGGCTCGATATCGAGAACGCCGGCCCACTCGTGCAAAGCCGCATCACGGGAGTCTTTCAGGGCATTCGCAATCAACTGCCGGACGTGCCTGTCGAAAAATTCGTGCGCGTGGATGGTCGCGGCCTGCGCGAGCCCAGCCTCCGCGTTATTGCCGACTTTCTGAAGCGCCACCCCAAAGACCGGCACATCCTGATTGCCGCCGCCACCGATTCAAGCGCCCTGGGTGCGCTCGAAGCGGTTCGCCAGCAAAAGCGCGAGAAGCACGTTGCTATTGTCGGCCAGGACTGCATTCCGGAGGCGATGGAGGAGATGAAGCGCCCGGACACGCCGTGGATTGGCTCGGTCTCCCATGAAGCCGGCACCTACGGCCCCCGGCTGATCCAGCTGGGGCTCTCCATTCTGCGCGGGCTGACCGTGCCGCCGTATAACTTTGTGGAACACAAGCTGGTCACGGCAAAGATGGTGCGCGAGGCGGGGACAGAGGTGAAGGCTTAAAGCATTTCCTCACCAGCTTCGCGCATTTTTGCAGGAACCAGACTCTGGCGTTCAAAATCTGAAACAATTGCCCTATTGGTATTTGGTATGGCATTATTTGGGACGGTGAATCGATGAAGACCCTGACCGCACTGCGCTACCTCCAGGACCTGTGGGACGAAAAAACGGCCGCCACGCTGGATGAACCCGAGTTGCTGCGCTACCGCTCCAACCTGCTGGGAGCCGATCTGCGCATCACTAACTTCGGCGGAGGCAACACCAGCTCCAAAGTCCTGCAACCGGACCCGCTCACCGGTCAGACGGCCGATGTGCTTTGGGTGAAAGGCAGCGGTGGCGATCTGGGCAGTATCAAGCGCGCCGGGTTTGCCACGCTCTACCTCGACAAGCTGCTGGCGATCGAGAAGCAGTACAAAGGCGTGGCGCAGGAAGACGCCGTCGTTGAGCTCTATCCTCTCTGTACCTTTGGCGTGAACCCCACCGTCGCCTCCATCGACACGCCGCTGCACGGATTCCTCCCGTTCCGCCACGTCGATCACCTGCATCCCGACTGGGGTATTGCCATGGCCGCGGCGGCCAACGGCAAGGAGAAGATGGAGGAGTTCAACCGCGAGTACGAGCACAAGCTGGTGTGGGTGCCGTGGCAGCGCCCGGGATTTGAGCTGGGGCTGATGATGCGCCGCACGGTGAGTGACAATCCCGGCTGCGATGGCATCGTCCTCGGCGGTCACGGCTTGTTCACCTGGGGAGAAACGCAGCGCGAGTGCTACCTGAACACGCTGACCATGATCGACCACCTCGGCCAGTTCGTGCAGGAGCACATCGAACGCAAAGGCGCCGCGATCTTCGGCGGGGCGGCACTGCAGTCGCGTCCCGACCGAAAGGAACTCGCCATTGACTTGCTGCCCTTCGTGCGCGGACGCGTTTCGCAGCAGCGGCGGTTCATTGGCAGCTGGTCTGACTGCGACGATGTGATGCGCTTCGTTAATTCAAACGACGGCGCGGCTCTCGCCCATCTGGGCACCAGCTGCCCCGATCACTTCATTCGCACCAAGATCCGGCCGATGTTCGTTCCCGCCGCCGCGAATGATGACGTCCCAGCGCTGCAGAAGAAAATTGAAGCCGCGCTCGAGACGTATCGTGCCGAGTACGGCGGGTATTACAAGAAGCATCAGGAGCCGACCTCGCCTGCGATGCGCGATCCGAACCCGACCGTGGTTCTTATCCCAGGCATCGGCATGTTCTCCTTCGGCAAAAGCAAGAGCGAATCCCGAGTCATCGGCGAGTTTTATACGAATGCGATTCACGTGATGGAAGGAGCCACGGGGCTCGCCGGCAAGTTGACGGTCAAAGATGTCCCCCAGGCGGGAGCCGCCGCGCCCTGCGAGGCCTTCGAGGTCTACTCCAACTATGTCGCGCTTCCCGCAGTGGAGGCCTTCCGCATCGAGTACTGGCTGCTCGAAGAAGCCAAGCTCCGCCGCCAGCCGCCGGAAAAAGAACTCAGCCGCCGCATTGCCCTGATTGTGGGAGGGGCCAGCGGCATCGGCCGCGCCGCGGCACTCATCGCCGCCGAGCGCGGCGCCCACCTGATGATCGCCGACCGCGACCTCGCCGGAGCCGAAGACGTCGCGCAGGAAGCTGGTATCGCGGCAGGCAAGGAAACCGTCGCGGCGACGACCGTCGACATTCGCGATCGCGCCTCCATCGCTGCCGCTCTACGCGAAACCGTCGCGCGTTTCGGCGGGCTCGACATCCTCATCAATACCGCCGCCATCTTTCCTTCCTCACCGCAGGGCACCGTCAGCGACGCGATGTGGTCGACAACCCTCGACCTCAATGTCACCGCGAATTATTTGCTGGCCGAAGAGGCGTCAAGAATCTTCAACGCTCAGGAGATCGACGGCAGCATCGTCCTGACCAGCTCGGCCAACGCGGTCGTTCCCAAGCGCGGCAGCGAAGCCTACGACGTGAGCAAGGCCGCGCTCAGCCACCTCGTGCGCGAGTTGGCCGTTTCGCTGGCGCCCCATGTCCG
This sequence comes from Acidobacterium sp., assembly GCA_003152595.1. GTDB lineage: Bacteria > Acidobacteriota > Terriglobia > Terriglobales > Acidobacteriaceae > Palsa-343. The sequence goes on along the minus strand of PMAM01000046.1, from coordinate 4,644 downwards.
CGTCAATGGCATCAGTCCCGCGACCGTTGTCAAAGGCTCGACGATGTTCCCGCGCGACCGCGTCATGACCTCGCTCGCGAAATACAACATTCCATTCGAGCCGTCGATGACCGACGATCAGCTGCGCGACCTGCTCGCCGGTTTCTATGCCCAACGAACGCTGACCCATCAGCCCATTGAGCCGGACGACTGCGCGCGTGCCATTCTGTTCCTCGCTGGTCCGCACACGCGCTGCACCACGGGTCACCTCATCCCCGTCGACGGCGGATTGCCTGAGGCCTTCCTGCGGTGAGCAACGGCCCGGCGCTCGTCGCGATCGATCTTGGCGCGGAGAGCTGCCGGATTTCCCTGTTACGCTGGCCAGGCGGCGAACCAGGCATCACGATGGCCCGCCGCTTCGAGAACGGCCCGGAGGATCACGGCGCCGCCGGCTGGCACTGGAATCTCGATCGCATCTGCCAGGAACTCGACGCCGGTCTGCGCACCTGCGCCGAGTGGTCGCCGGAAGGTATTGCCGGCATCGGCGTTACTGGTTGGGCCGTCGATTACGTCCGCCTCAATGCTGCCGGCCGGCCTCTCGCCCCACCTTTCTGCTACCGCGACGAACGCAACCAACGTGCGATGGACGAAGTCCACGCCATCGTTCCTGCCGAGAAACTCTACGGGCGCACCGGGGTGCAGATCCAGCCCATCAACACGATCTACCAGCTCTATGCGGATCGTCGCAGCGGCATTCCGCAGGCGGCCCCGTGGGTCAATCTGCCGGAGTACATCCTGCACTGGCTGGGTGCGCCGCGCGTCGCCGAGAACACCAACGCCACCCATACCGGCCTCATCGACGCGGACACGCGTCAATGGTCCGCCGAAATCTTCACTGCATTAGGTCTTGATCGCGCCGTCGCGCCGGAAATCGTCGCCCCTGGAACAGCGCTCGGTCCGGTGCGCGACGATCTGCGCCACCTGCCCGCATTTGCGCATACGCAGCTCATCGCCCCCGCCTGCCACGACACTGCCTCGGCCATCGCCGGCATTCCGGAACTCCCCGGCGACTGGGCCTACATCAGCTCCGGCACCTGGTCGCTCGTCGGCATGCCTCTGGTGCAGAGCCTGCGCACGCACGAGGCCTTCACGCGCGGATTCACCAACCTTGGCGCTGCTGACGGCGGAACCCTCTTCCACCGCGGCTTGCCCGGCATGTGGCTCCTGCGCCAGTGCATGAACACCTGGGATCGGGAACGCGGATGGAAACTCTCCGACCTCATCGCCGAGGCGCGCGGGCTGCCTCCGCCCGATCGCCTGATGGATCTCGACGATCCAGCCCTTCTCCCGCCCGGCGACATGACCGCGCGCATCAACGAGCAGCGCACCCGCCAGGGAGCGGCTGCCCTGCCTTCCGGATGCGATGCCGCGCCGCACTACGCCAATCTCATCTTTCACAGCCTGGCCGCGCGCTATGGATCGCTGATTGCTGAGATTGCGGAGATGACCGGCCGGCGGCCGCACCACATCTCCATCGTCGGCGGCGGCAGCCAGAATGAATATCTCAACGCGCTTACCGCCGAAATTACTGGTCTGCCGGTGCAGCGCTGCTCCGCCGAAAGCTCCACGCTTGGCAATTTCGCCATACAATGGGCGCGGATCGAGCAGTCCTCAGGCTCGCTCCGGCCACAGTCGATCGCCGAAAAAGTCTCCGCGCTCGCCGCAGTTCAGGTCGCGTAGCGCCGAAAGGAATCTTCATGTCCTCTGCCATTCTTGGCGGAATCGGATGGCATATGGTCGGCGCAGCTTGTGCTGCTTCCTTCTACGCGCCGATCGAGAAGGTGAAGAAGTGGTCCTGGGAAACCACGTGGGCCGTGGCGGGCATTTTCTCGTGGGTTCTGCTGCCCATCACCGTCAGCCTCATTCTGCTGCCGGATTTCCATGCTTTCTACGCTGGAATCGCGGGCAGCGTGCTGCTGAAGACCTTCCTCTTTGGGTGCATGTGGGGTGTGGGCAACGTGAGCTACGGCCTTACCATGCGCTATCTGGGGATGTCGCTCGGCATCGGTGTCGCCATTGGCGTCACGCTGGTCGTCGGCACGCTGGTTCCTCCCATCATGCACGGGCAACTCGGCTATCTGATCGCCAGCCGCAGCGGGCACTTCACCATCGCCGGCATCGTGCTGGCGCTTGTCGGCATCTCGGTCGTCTCCTGGGCGGGCCATCAGAAGGAACAGCGCATAGGCGTCCGCGCGGAGGAATTCAATCTCACCAGGGGCCTGCTGCTCGCTGTCATGTGCGGCATCTTTTCCTCGGGTATGTCTTTCGCCATCGACGCCGCGCGGCCCATCGCCGCTGCTGCGCAGAACGTTGGCGTGAACCACCTCTATGCTGCGCTGCCCAGCTACGTCATCATCATGGGCGGGGGAGCGCTCGTCAATTTCGCTTACTGCTTTTCGCGTCTTGCCTTTCGCAGGGATCTGTCCCTCCGCGCCGACCTTTCTCAGACAAATCGGACGTTGCTGGTGAACAGCTCCATGGCCGCAGCCGCCGGCATCATGTGGTATCTGCAGTTTTTCTTCTACGCGTGGGGCGCGGCCAATATTCCGGTGCGTCTCACCTTCGTCAACTGGATGCTCCACATGAGCCTCTACGTCCTGTTTGGCGGCATCGTCGGCCTGGCTCTCGGCGAGTGGCGCGGCGCTCGCGGCCGCCCCGTACAGCTGCTGTGGTCGGGAATGCTCATCATCATCGCTGCGGCCAACCTCGTCGGCTTGGGAATGGCAACGTAGCTCTGGCGTCTCAGCGGTCACGTTTTCTGCATCTGACTATTCGCTGAACCATTCCCTGGCGAGAGTCCTGCATGCATCGAACCCTGCTTCCCGGCAAGCCCAATCCTCTGGGTGCCGCTGCAACTCCTATCGGAACCAACTTCGCCCTCTTTTCTGAGAACGCCACCGGGGTCTCTGTCTGCTTCTTCGACGAAAACAGCAACCAGACAGACTGCGTTGCATTGCGCGAGCGCACCGCCTTCGTCTGGCACGGGCTTGTCCGCGGCATCAAGCCCGGGCAGCGTTACGGCTATCGCGTGGAAGGCCCGTGGGAACCGGAGAAAGGCCTGCGCTTTAACTCCAATAAACTCCTCGTCGATCCGTACGCGAAAGCAATCGCCGGCGACGTGGACTGGAAGGCGCCCATCTTTCCTTACGACGTGGCCACTGGCAACGACCTCGCCCGCGATGACCGCGATTCCGCTGGCGGCGTTCCCAAGTCCGTCGTCATCGATGCGCAGTTCGACTGGGAAGACGACTGCCCGCTCGAGATTCCCCTGGCGGACTCCATCATTTACGAAGTGCACGTCCGCGGCTTCTCCAGGCTCAACCAGGCCGTGCCCGAAAACCTGCGCGGGACCTACGCGGGGCTCGCCTGTGAGCCGAGCATCGAATATCTGAAGAAACTCGGCGTCACTGCTGTCGAGTTGCTGCCCGTCCATCACTTTATCGATGAAGGCCATCTGGTGGATCGCGGCCTGCGCGACTACTGGGGCTACAACACCCTCGGCTACTTCGCGCCGATGTCGCGCTACAGTTCGTCCGGCGATATGGGCCAGCAGGTCGTCGAGTTCAGGCAGATGGTGAAGGCCCTGCACAAGGCCGGCATCGAGGTCATCCTCGACGTGGTCTACAACCACACCTGCGAAGGCAATCGCATGGGGCCGATGCTCTCCATGAAAGGCATCGACAACACCACGTACTACCGGCAGGTGCCGAACGATCCCCGCTACTACATGGATTACACCGGCACTGGCAACACGCTCAACGTCATGAATCCCCAGGTGCTGAAACTGGTGATGGACTCCCTGCGCTACTGGGTGACGGAGATGCACGTCGACGGCTTCCGCTTCGACTTGGCCAGCACGCTGGCGCGCGAGCTGCACGCCGTTTCAAAGCTGTCGAGCTTCTTTGACACCATTCACCAGGACCCCACCATCGCCGACGTGAAGCTGATCGCCGAGCCGTGGGACGTTGGTGAGGGCGGCTATCAGGTCGGCAACTTTCCCGTCCTCTGGGCCGAGTGGAACGGGAAATACCGCGACACGGTTCGCCGCTTTTGGAAAGGCGACAGCGGTCTGCTCTCCGACTTTGCTTACCGCCTCACCGGCTCCTCGGACCTGTACGAGATGGACGGCCGCCGTCCTTACGCCTCGATCAACTTCGTCACCGCGCACGACGGCTTCACTCTCTGCGATCTGGTCAGCTACAACGAGAAACATAACGAAGCCAATGACGACGATAACAGCGACGGCGCTAATGACAACCACTCCTGGAACATGGGCGCCGAAGGCCCGACCGACGATCCCGTTGTGAATGCGCTGCGCGAGCGACAGATGCGCAACTTCTTCGCGACCCTCATTTTGTCCCAGGGGGTTCCGATGCTCTGCGGCGGCGACGAGCTGGCGCGCACGCAGGACGGCAACAACAACGCCTATTGCCAGGACGACGAACTCGCGTGGTTCCACTGGGATTTGACTCCGGCGCAGGAACGTCTCCGTGACTTCACCGCGAAGCTGATTCACCTGCGGCGCGACCACCCCAACCTGCACCGGCGCAAATTCTTCCAGGATCGCGTGATTCGCGGATCGGTGGTGCGCGACATCGCCTGGTA